>NZ_JAAHHS010000046.1 GCF_010692395.1 Moorena sp. SIO3H5 | reverse complement strand
AGGCTGAGATTGTGTCCGGGCAGCCCATAGGAGACGCCATCTATATATTTGCCCTTGCGTGGTCCGAGAAGGTAAGCACCTACTAAGGCACAGCAACCGCCTACGGAGTGAACTACCGTTGAACCAGCAAAGTCCCAAAATTTCAGCCCTTGTAGCCAGCCTCCTCCTAGCCAGCCTCCTCCCCAAATCCAGTGACCGGTGATTGGGTAAATGATGCCCACAAGTAGAAGGCTGAACAGACAAAAGGCAGAAAATTTGATGCGCTCAGCCACTGCTCCAGAAACAATAGTGGCAGCAGTTCCAGCAAAAACCAGTTGAAAAAAGAATTTGGCGTTGAGGGGTATACCAATATCTTTTAGTGAATAGAAGACACCGTTGTAGGCTTCTCCTATGGCTGGACTATTATCTGATCCCGAAAGGAAAAAGCCATTGAAACCAAAAACAGGGTTGCCATCACCAAACATCAAACCAAAGCCAACTGCCCAGAAAGCGGCTGTAGACAGGGCAAACACAATCAGGTTTTTAGTCAAAATGTTGGCAGCGTTCTTTTGGCGGCAAAGACCAACCTCCAACATCCCAAACCCCGCGTTCATGAAGAATACTAAACAACCAGTGAATATGACCCAGATAGTATCCACGGCAATTTGGAGAGATGCAAGGGTAGTCTGAAAAGGTGGATTCTGGGCTACTGCTACGTCGGCACACAACAGCATGATTATTGCGATCGCGGGCAAGCAAATTTTCCAACTTTGCAGCCTCCAACCGCTGGTGCACCTTGACCTTTTACGGTTTTGTTTAGACATTAGTAATCAAAGGTTTAGTGCTTAGAAGAAAAATCAATACTTGTAACCATATGCGCTACTTGAGGTGCCGTCAGCTTTCAGCTTTCAGCGTAGACCCCTGAATTAATTATTTTTTTTGGCCTTGGGCTACTAGTGAAAACTCTTTTGGCTTAGATAACACCCTAATCTTAAATAAGCCTAAGCCCTGAGTGACCATTAACTTGGCTTATCCTTACACTAGTTCCCTTGATTCTATGAGTAACTATAACTATTAATTCCCCGGGTACTTGACAGTGTTTGTCCAGTGAGGAGTTAAGCAGTAACTTACTCTTATAGTAGACGAGATTTTCACTATTGTATGCTAGTATTACAGGTTTTCTTTTTTTATTCGTCGAAATATATTCCTGTTTTTTTACTCTCGTGAAATGTAATTATTCAGCAGTCAGCGGTCATAAGTCATAAGTCATAAGTCAGCCGTTGGCTTTTGGCACCTCAAGTAGCAGCATCTGTAGCCCATTAGCTGTCAGCCGTCAGCTGTCAGCTAATGGCTGACGGCTCACGCTGCTTGAGGTGCTTATTTTGTTCAAAAGCTGTTTGGTGTAGCGTGCGCTATGGGCATAAATTGTTTCCGTACCGTCGCCATAAGCCCAAAGCTGATAGCTGATAGCTGATAGCTGATAGCTGATAGCTTACGATGCACCCAACCGGGATTGATGATCATGATATTTTTGGCATCATGGAAATAACTCCTTTTTAGGAGGGAGGAAAGCCGCGCTGGTCGTGGTTAACAGTTTTTGCCAGCGCGGCTATTAGTATCGGTCCAGGATTGATGATCGTGATATTTTTGGCATCATGGAAATAACTCCTTTTTAGGAGGGAGGAAAGCCGCGCTGGTTGTGGTTAACAGGTATTTCCAGCGCGGCTATTAGTATCGGTCGTAACTTTATATAGTATAGATAACTCCTGGAAAAAATGCAAGGGGTAATTTAAAGTTTTTACATTTATTTACAAATAGTAAAATTAGGTATTTATCAACTCAATTATGTGTATTTATTTTGTGCTTTTTTTGTGATATGTGGTAATGAGCAACACCTGAAACCGAATCACCAATGCCCCTTTAATTTGTTTATTTAAGGTTTTTTTATTACTTCCAGCACTCTAATTTTAGATTCCTGACTTCATTCATTTTTCGATAATCCCTATCTTCTGAAACAATAATTAAATTATGTTGTATGGCTGTGCAAGCTATCCATAAATCGTTGATGCGTACTCCTGCATCCTTGATGTTAAATTTTCTACGCTTGGCTTTGTCTTGGGGAGCAAACTTGGCAAATAGTTCAGCATGAAACTTGCCATAAATTTTAGAAGTTTCCTGGTCTATGGGATAAATTTTCAAGCGGCTAACAAAATTCTCTATCAAGGCTAAGTTTTCCGGTATCCTTTGGGATTTTTCAGCCATAGTGAGTAATTCCCCGTAAATAATAGTGTTGATAGCTAATTCGGTATCTGGCATAAGTGACTCTAATTTTTTGATAACTCGGTAATCTTTTTGAACAATCACAAAACTACAGTGGTTAGTGTCTAGTAAATACACAGATGATTTTCCCTATTTATTCCCTAACTCGGTTGACATAGTCCAAACACTCTTGAAAATCATCTCCAGCCCAAGTTGGTGAAGTTTTTAGCCAATCTAAGAGGTTTGTAACTGGATACTTTTGATGAGATAGTTGATAATTGTCAATCTGCCACAAAATTCCCCTTGCCGTATTTCTGATATCCATAAGATAGTTTTTGGCTGCGTATGGAAGCTCATTTTGTTCAGATGCCAAGGCAGAAGCTTGCAAAATTGCCATTAATCTACGTTTAATACGTTCTAGATAGTCCTTGGAGAAGTCAAAGATATGTTTTTCCAAAACTGTTGATAATCTAGATAGTCCTGTGTAAAGACTACTAAATTTATTAACAGTATCGATTTTAAGTGCTCGTTCAAAAGCCTGCTGTGCTTGATCTAATTTACCCTGTTGTTGGAGCACTTCTCCTAAATGGTTCAATCCCATCGCAAGTAATGATTGATTATTGAGGGCTTCAGCGATCGCAATTTCTTGTTCAAAAGCCTGCTGTGCTTGATCTAATTGACCCTGTTGTTGGAGTAATCGTCCTAAACGATTCCACCCCATAGCAAGTAATGATTGATTATTGAGGGCTTCAGCGATCGCAATTTGACCATTTAGTTCAAATTCATCTCCGAGAGCTGCCATTAAAGGCTGACCCTTGTGTTCTGATCCAATTCGATCAAAATCCTCTACAAAATTAATTCTTTCGATAATTTGCTTAAATTCAGCATAAAATCCTTCTTGATTAGATTGCTCCAGATTTTTTAAGTTTGCCTCGCTTATTACTAAATATTCGATAATCAAGTGCTCGTTATTTAAAACTAATTTAGTTAATTCTTCTTCTGGTAAGATTAGCATTATTTAAACTACTTTGACTACTATAATATTGAGTATAGCATTTCCCTGCTCCCTACTCCCTGCTCCCTACTCCCTAAATAAATCCACCTCAACCAATTTAAAAATACTATAATAAACAAAGACTGTGAGTAATCTCCTTCAACTATGGAACCATTAGCTGCTGCCGTTGTCGCTATTTCTACTGTGCTCGCCACTAAAGCCTTAGAAAAAACTGGAGAAAATGTCGGGCAAGTTGTTTGGGACAATACTAGCCAGTTTGTAGAATCCCTGAGAAACCAGTCTCCAGATACAGTAATGGCTATCGAGCAAGCCCCAGAGCAACCTCTTGATTATGCTGAAGTGGTATTGGAGCTAGAAACAGCAGCGAAGCAAAATCCGGAAGTTGCCCAAAGTATGGAGCGTTTGGTGACTACTGTTGATGCTGAAGCTTTGCCTAACTTAGAAGAAATTCGTCAAGAGATTATCAAAGCTTTGGAATCCCACCAGGCTACTAGTGAGACTTACAACAATGAAAACGTGAAAAACTTTGCCAAAAGGAATATTCTTAATCAAGAGAATACTAATTTTGGAGAGAAACAAACTAATATTGGAAATATTGGAGAAAAGCAAACTATTCAAGGAGACCAAAATAATACCTTTTGACTACAGTCGCCTGGGAGGCAGGTTAACCAAACTCGAACAAATCAAGCACCCCCACTACCTCCGTATTATGTCGAACGCCCGGAAGTAAGCCAACGACTAAAACAAATTCTTTTATCCCAAGAAACCGCTAGAGCTGGCACCTTAGTAGTTAGTGCCATCTATGGTTTAGGAGGAATTGGGAAATCTACCTTAGCTGCAGCCTTAGCCCATGATCCAGAGGTTCAATCCTATTTTACCGATGGGATTTTTTGGGCAACCTTAGGTCAGCAGCCTGATATCTTATCCTTTTTAAGTACGTGGATACAGGCATTAGGAGATTATGACTTCAAACCGATTAATATTGATAGCGCTTCTTTACAATTAAGAACGTTATTATCCGATAAAAAAGCGTTGCTAGTAGTGGATGATGTTTGGCATCCTGACCATGTTGAACCCTTTCGAGTAGCAGGGGGTGCCTGTCGGGTTTTAGTGACGACAAGAGAAGCTCCGGTTAACGGTGCGATTCGCTATGATTTAGATGTGATGACTCTAAATCAATCCTTGGAGTTATTAACCGCTTGTTTCAACAATGAGTTAACTAATCAAGAACTCGACTATGCTGAAACATTAGCCAAAACAGTCGGCTACTTACCCCTAGCATTAGAATTAGCTGCTGCCCAAGTTAGGGATGGCATCTCTTGGGAAGAGTTACTTAGTGAGTTAGAAGCTGAAATTGCTAATTTAGAAGCCTTGGATCGATTGGAACCAGAGGAAGAACCAAGTGACGCCAAGCGCAAAAACTACAGTCTAGTGGCTTCCTTTAATCTCAGTTTAAAGCGATTATCCCCCGAGAGATTGAAAAAATTTGCTTGGTTAGGGGTACTGCCGGAGGATGTCACCATTACTGAAACCATGGCGACAACGTTATGGAACTGTACTTCATTTCAAGCCAAAAAGACTTTACGATACTTACGACAAAAATCCTTATTACTACCAGGAGTCTCTAGTACCCAAGACACTAACTATCGCCTCCATGACCTGTTACATGATTTAGCCCGTAATCTGCTGCAACCAGAGTTAGGATTATCAATCCCCGAAGCCCATCAGCAATTATTAGAACGTTATCAAACTAAGACCGAAAACGGATTATGGCATACCTTACCCGATGATGGTTATATCTATAACCACTTAACTTGGCATCTAGAAAAAGCCCACAAGATAGATGACATTCATCAACTCCTGAAAGAAGAAACTCCAGCAGGAGATAACGGTTGGTATTCCCAGTGTGATAGACAGGGAAAAACTGCCAATTTTGTTAAGGATGTATCGAGAGCTTGGGCAATAGCAGCAGGCAATTTTACAGAAAATCCCACGAAATCCATTAGTTTACAGTGTCGGTATGCTCTGATTACGACATCCCTCAACAGTTTGGCCGGAAATATTCCTCCAAGGTTAATGGCAGCATTAGTTGAGAACAAAATTTGGACGGCAGCCCAGGCACTGGCTTATGTGCGACAGAGCCAAGATTCTAGAAGTAAAGTATACGCTTTGAAGGCAATTAGTAAGTATCTTCCGCCTTCTTTATTACCAGAAGCCTTAGATTGCGCCAAAGGGCTTTCGTCTGAAGAATACCAAGCATTAGCCTTAGAGGGATTAGCCTCCGATTTCCAAGAAGTCTTACCCCAAGCGTTAGATTGCGCCAGAAGGATTTCGGATCAAAAAGACCGAGCAAAAGCCTTACAGAGTTTAGGCCGCAACTTCCGAGAAGTTTTACCAGAAGCTTTAGAAGCTACCAGAGGGATTTCGGATCAAAAAGACCGAGCCGATGCCTTAATCGCCTTAGCCCCTCACTTACCCGAAACCTTGTTACCCCAAGCGTTAGATTGCACCAGAAGGATTTCGAATGAAAAAGACCGAGCAAAAGCCTTACAGAGTTTAGGCCGCAACTTCCGAGAAGTTTTACCAGAAGCTTTAGAAGCTACCAGAGGGATTTCGAATCAAAAAGACCGAGCCGATGCCTTAATCGCCTTAGCCCCTCACTTACCGGATGTGTTACCAGAAGCCTTAAACGCTGCCATAGGGATTTCGGATAAAAGATACTCAGTACAAGCCTTAATCGACTTAGCCCCCCACTTACCCCAAGTGTGGTTAGCCCAAGCGTTAGATTTCGCCAAAGCCATTCGGGATGAATACGACCGAGCCAATTTTTTAAAAGCCTTAGCCCTCCGGTTACCGGAAAGCTTCTTACCAAAAGCCTTAGAAGCCGTCATAGACATTTCGGATGAATCGGACCGAGTATATGGTTTAATCGGCTTAGCCCCCCACTTACCCCAAGTGTTGTTATACCAAGCTTTCGATTGCATCAGGGCCCTTGGGGATGAATCCCACCGAGCCTATGCCTTAATCAGATTAGCCCCCTACTTACCTGATGTTTTACCAGAAGCCTTAGATTGTACCAAAGCCATTTGGGGTGGATCCGACCGAGCCGATGCTTTAATCGACTTAGCCCCCTACTTACCCGAAGTTTTACCAGAAGCCTTAAACGCTGCTAGAGGGATTTTGGATGAAAAAGACCGAGCCGATGCTTTAATCGACTTAGCCCACCACTTACCAGAAGTTTTACCAGAAGCCTTAAACGCTGCTAGATGGATTGGGGATAAATCCCAGCGAGCTGATGCCTTAATAGGCTTAACCCCCCACTTACCAGAACTGTTACCCCAAGCGTTAGATTGCGTCCGAATGATTTCGGATGAATTCTACCGAGCACAAGCCTTAATCCCCTTAGCCCCCCACTTACCCGATCTGTTGTTACCCAAAGCCTTAAACGTTGCCAGAGGGATTGGGGATAAATCCCATCGAGCTGATGTCTTAATCCGCTTAGCCCCCCACTTCCCAGAAGTTATACCAGAAGTCTTGGGTTGCGCCAGAGCGATTCGGAATGAAAAAGACCAAGCCGGTGCCTTTATCCGCTTAATTCCCCACTTCCCAGAAGTGTTACCAGAAGCCTTAGATTACGCTAGAGCCCTTGAGGATGAATCCCACCGAGCCAACGCCTTACAGAGTTTAGCCCGCCACTTACCCGAAACGTTGTTACCCAAAGCCTTAGATTGCGCCAGAGGGCTTTCGGATGAAAAAGACCGAGGATTAACCTTAGTCGCCTTAGCCCCCCACTTATCAGAAGTGTTACCAGAAGCCTTAGATTGCGCCAGAGGGCTTTCGGATGAAAAAGACCGAGCCGATGCTTTAATCCGCTTAATCCCCCACTTACCCGAAGTTTTACCAGAAGCCTTAAAAGCCGCCAGAGCCCTTGGGGATAAATGCCACCGAGCCGATGCTTTAATCCGCTTAATCCCCCACTTACCCGAAGTGTTACTAGAAGCCTTAGAAGCCGCCAGAGCTCTTGAGGATAAATGCCACCGAGCCCGAGCTTTAATCGACTTAGCACCCCACTTCCCAGAAGTGTTACTAGAAGCCTTAGAAGCTTTCAGAGTCCCTGAGATTAAAGGCTTTTTATGTGTCTCAGAGTTATTATTTTCATTCTACTTAGACTTAGTGGACTTACCTGAAGTGTTACCAGAAGCCTTAGATTGCGCCATAGCCTTTGAGAGTGAATCCGCTCGAAGCTCTGTCTTACAGGCCTTAGCCCCGCACTTACCCCAAGGGTTGTTACCAAAAGCCTTAGAAGCCGCCAGAGCGATTGGGTCTGAACAATACCGAGTATTAGCCTTAGAGGACTTAATTAAGAGCTTAACTCCTTCCTCAGTTGATTGTCCTCTGTGGCAACAAATTCTTGATAGTTTAGCTAGTCTAAACCGTTCCAATTTTCTGAAAGCTCTTCCTAAATTAGCTCCTTTAATCATCAAGTTTGGGGGTGTTGAAGCCCTAAAAGAAACGGTGGCAGCGGTTGATGATGTTAGCCGGTGGTGGAAGTAGATAAGAGGGAACAGGGAACAGGGAACAGGGAACAGATAAGAGGCAAAAGGCAAAAGGCAATAGGCAAGAGTTAATCAAGGATAGAGGAATTATGATTAGGCTGACTGGGTGTGAAGTGAACCAGTGTTAGGATGCAGTTGATGCCTGTGCCATGGGGAATAATCGTGCTGAAATAAAGTTCAGAAAATACAGAGCAACATCGCATTCCTCAATTCAAAATCTAATATCTTGCCATCGTCGAGACTCAAGGAAACGACTTAGATGTTTAACATTAGTGGTAGCAATAACTAAACGTTGTCCTAAGTTTTCTTGTTGAAATAGTTGACACTGAGCAGCAATTATCACATCATTATCAAGAGTTTTGTCATCAGCGGTCGGCATTCCTTGATGGCGAGACATTGCCCAAAGTTGAGCAGCATGACGCATAACCGGTTGAGTTATCGGTAGAAAGTCAATGATATTGCCCAGCTCATCAAGATTAGCTAAACCTTGATGTAATGGTTTTCTCATGCCATCTAAGATTAAACTTCTTCTAACTTCATAATCACACAAATCAGAACTCAGTACATAAACTCCTCTAGCTAAAAGAGAGTAAAGCCATTGCTGACATTGTTGTGCTTCTAATTTGTCATTGGGAGAAGATAATAACCCTAAAACGCCTGTATCGACAAAAACAATCATTATTAGCTATATAGCTTAGAGCCTTCTGGGCGAAAACTATCAAGAATTTGTTTGAATTTCTCTAAATCTTCCTGTCGAATTTTAGCTTCTTCTTGTGTGATTTCCTCTTCAAGGCGTTTTCTTAGCCATTCCAGAGCAGGTTGATTGAGTTTAATTTGTTCTTCGACAGTGTTCCCTCTATGTCTTAAGTAGGGAGCAAAATGACTCTGAGTATTATTTGCCATAGATTTTAAAACCTTGTTTGCTTCATGGTTTACTTCATTTAGTATAGCGCTTATCAATTAGGTGAGGCTTGGGGGTACATTTCATAGTAAGCATTCAGCAATGGTTTCAATTCATAATCCCGACTAAAATTTCCAGCAACTCGGTTAGCTCTTCTGGGACGATGTAGCGCTTGGGGTCTTGTTGTATGGAACGTTCAACGCGATTAAAAGTACCGAAACGCCAGTCTTCTCCGGTGGTAACAATGCCGTACAAAATTCTCTGGTCAGACTGGAGCCACTGATCAAGGGCAACCAACTCCACCGCCAGTTGAGTGAAGCCCCTGACCAGATCAGATTGTTTGGCTTCGATCACAATCAGGTTATGGTTAGCAATGTAATAATCTAAGGTTCCCCGCAGGTGTTCGCTAACGGCGATGGAATATTCAATGTAAATGCGGTGATTAGTGAGATCGACTACTTCAAACAGAATTGGTGCGATCAGGGCTTCCCGACGGGCAGTTTCGTTGATCAGCTCAATGCGCTTGCGGTTACGCTGGAGTTGGTGCAGCAGGGGTTCAATAGCTGCAGTGAAGGGCTGACGAGGTAGATCGATATGCGATCGCACAAGGGTACAGTCAAATTCAGCCAAGATATCTTCTAGGGTAAAAGGAAGGTTAAAATATTGGCTAAAGCTGTAAGGCTGTCCAGTTTTGAGAATGCGGCGACGGTTCATTTGTGGTTAGTATTCATTTGTTGACATCTCAACTAGAGCCGTTCCCATTTAAAGAACGCAACTTAATAACTTTAGCAGGAATTCCCACTACCGTTGCCCCAGCAGGTACATCAGATAAAACTACAGCATTAGCACCAATATTTGCCCCGTTACCGATAGTAACCTTGCCAAAAATCTTAGCACCAGCACCAACATTGACACTTTTTCCTAAAATGGGCGCATCCAAAGGACGGTCTAAGTAACGATTTCCCAAAGTTACCCCTTGACGGATGATACTATCATCACCAATGGTGCAATCTCCATGAATCACAATCCCACTTTGATGCTCAATAATTACTCGACGACCAAGCTTTACTGTGTAAGGTAATTCAATGCCATAGGTATTACGAACTTTACGATATAATGCTCGGTAGAGAATACTAAACGGAGCCCGTAGTAACTTCGGTTCGATCTTCATTCTCCAGACTCCAAACCGCTGCACCGCCACAGCCCGAAATCCAGGCTTAGTCCAATCACAACCATGGGCTTTCCAATCTTCTTTAATTTGTTGCCAAAGTCCCAAATTATCGGTTTTGGGGTGGGTAGAATTTGCCGTTAAATCTGTTGGCATCACCATAATATGTTGTTAGTGTTTGTTGTTTAAAAAATAGGGAATAGGGAGCAGGGAGTAGGGAATCGGGAATCGGGAATCGGGAATCGGGAATAGTCCATCAGCTTTGTAGAACAGGCTTCTAGCCTGTGGCACGCCCATAAGCTGATAGCTGATAGCTGATAGCTGATAGCTAAAAGCTAATCACGAAATCTTCGGACTACTAAAAGCAGCACCTTTACAAAACACACTATTGCGGAGAAAATCACTAAGTAAGTGGGGCGGCTCAAGATTGGGTTTACCTTGAACTACTCGGCGCAATTGCCACAATAAATAACTAGAAGCCCAGGTATGATCGGCTAGAGCAGCGTAAAACCAACCATAGTTTTTGAGGAAATACCGTCGCCGAGAATCAAAGACATACTGGGGTCGGCGTTTGGGTGGACGCTTGGTATCGGTAACACCTGAACTTTGGCCAACTAAGTGGACTACGCGACTTTCAGGGACATACCAGCATTCCCAGCCAGCTCTCTGGGCTTGCAGGCAAAAGTCCATTTCTTCGTAATACATGAAATACGCTTCATCGATCAGGCCAACCTGCTCAAACACTTCCCGGCGAACAATCATACTTGCCCCAGCTACCCAATCTGTTGGACAGGGTTGGTCAGGAATCGGTGGCCAAACTACCCATTTGGATAATAATGTCGATACGATACCGAGACGCAAACCAGAATCTAGCTCACTGAGCACGGTATGAAACCGAAATGCTGAACACTGAGGGGTACTGTCAGGCTCTTCTAGGCGAGAGCCAGCAATACCCACCTGGGGATGGTCACTCATAAATTCCACCAGGGTTTTGATCGCCCTAGGACGAACAATGGTGTCTGGATTGAGCAACAACACATAATCCGGTGGCTGATTAGACTTCAGGGCTGGGCGGATCACAGCATTATTGCCAAAAGCAAATCCACCATTGTGCTCTAGTGCCATCACCGATGCCCAACTACCCCAGTTTTCGTTTGCGATCGCATTTTTAATCGCAACAGCCGATCCATCCCCAGACGCATTATCTGCCACTACCACCCTAGTATTCGATAAACCTGGCATTTCATCCCCTAGAGACCGTAAGCAGTCTATAGTTAGACTAGGGGTTTTGTAGTTAACAATTACTATAAGTAAAGAATTTAGAGTATTGTTTTTTACTTCATTAGACATAACTAAGTTTGGCTGATTATTTTATTAGTTAAATTATTCATAAAAGGGAACAGGTAACAGGGAGTAGGGAGTAGGGAGTAGGGAGTAGGGAGTAGGGAGTAGGGAGTAGGGAGTAGGGAGTAGGGAGTAGGGAGTAGGTAAAAAAAATCATCCTCATTCATTTAGGATTACTATTAATAGTTTTTGTATCAATTAATTACTCTAGAGTTTTTAATAGCTATATTTTATACATATTTACACATAGTTTTTGAAACCAATTACTAAGTGTTATATTCCCTATTCCCTGTTCCCTGTTCCCTATTCCCTATTCCCTATTCCCTACTCCCTACTCCCTGATATATGATTCCTAATTCCGTTGAACTTGTCTTCGTTGATTACGATTTTGATTACGATTTTGATTACGAGAACGTTGGGCTGCCAATGCCGGGACTTTTTTAACCTTATTAGTTGTAGGTTCTGCGACCACCAATCCTGATAGTCCTCCACAAGCCAATACAAAGACTGGATTAACATGGGCATTAACCAAAAATTCCACCATGTACAAGGTTACAGCCACGGTCAGCACCGCCACTGGTGAAGCTTGCCGCTTTGACCACAAGTCCGCTGGACAACGGAACCAAAACATAGTCAACACGGGCATTAGTAAGGATGTGGTCAGGCTGGCTAGTCCAACGGTGCCGGTTTCACCAAAAGCAAGAATCCACAAACTATCTGGAATCGTAACGAGGTCACCGTTGTCATTAAAGATCAGACTTCTTCCCCATCCTCCCCAGCCAAACACGATCCGTTCCCGTGCTTTATCTACAAGTAACTCTTCATTATTAAATCTAAACTCTAAGGATTGGAGACGCTCTTCAGGAACTATATTCGATACATTAGAGATAATCTGATCACTAACGTAGGTGTCAGTCTGTGAGTTAATGTATAAGTAAGAACAAATAAGCCCAATTAGGATAAAGACTGGCAAAGCAGTGCGAAAATACTTGCCAAAAAACAAGATGCTAACTCCCAACAGTAGTAAGAAATAAGCACCAGTAGATTTGCACAATATAAATGTGATCAACAACGCAGCTACCAGCCACTTCATGGGAATATTCCAGAGTTCTTTGATCACCCCAGTGTGCCATAGCCAAATTCCCACTAAACTAGCTGCCATCATCCACAGACCGACTGACAAACCGTGGATCATAAATACTGACGGTCTCCATCCCCCGTAACGCATTGTTTGGGAAAAGTCAGGATGAGCATAGAAGCCGTAAAATATCCTATGGAGCTGCGGACTAAAGCGAGTTTCGTACAAACATAGGGGAACATATACCAACCCGCCCATGAAAATGCCAATTGCCAATTCACGTAATCCACTCAAGTTATTGAGATAGATCCGACCGAGAAAATAAGGTACTCCCCAGGTCAAAGTTTGCGTCAAAACAGTAGAGAACCCATCGTAAGCCCCCAACCCATTCGTAATAGATGAAGCCAATGGACATAGGCACCAAATCAGAATGGGCAAGTCAATCCAGCTGAATTTAAAGGAGCTAAAACGCCCAACATCGTATATAAACGTAGCCAACAAAATACCGTAGCAAGTTGCCGACATCTTAGTATAGTCAGGTAGACCAGGCAAACCAAATTCTGCTACGGGTAGGAATAGCCATGCTACGATGAAACTCACAATGACTGCCCGCTTAGCTGGAATTCTCATGAACAGATAAAGGACAACTGGAATCCAGCCGAACATGACGATGGGGACTAAAAAACTCATTGGCTTTTTTGGGCATAAACGTGAACAGAGTTGTTTGATAAATTCCTAACTTAACTCATTAAGTTATTCAGAAATTTCTTGACTTTGGTTACTGGAGATTTTTTAACTTGTATGTTTTCTCCTGGTCGAGCCCTAAATAATGTAGAGTGATCGCCACCCTTAGAAAGCTCTTCAGCTGGTCTGCCATTGCTGTAGTAGTAAAGTGCCAAGGATTTCCGAGTCCTTCCTTCTGGACAAGTTAATGGCTCAGGATGTCCGTGATAGGAAAAATCTGTAGTACTGAATATGACACATCGGTTGAAGACGGGGAGAATTTTTTTCTGAGACTTTGTCATCTCTTGATCCCACATTTCAAAATAACCACCATAGTCTTCTTCCCAATCTTTGTTGAGATAGATCAGAAGATTTAAGCGGCGGTCAAGGTGCAATTTTGTATGGCGATTGAAATCAGCATGGATTTTCAAGTAACCACCTTTTTCGATCTGATGCAAGCCACCACCAACAAAATGAGGATCAGGGATAATTCCATCAATGCCAGTTAAGGTTTCTAAAAAATTAATGAAAGTTGATGAATTGAGCTGATACAGAAAAAATCGGGTGTACTCTCCCATTTGTATTTCCGATTTTGAGGCCAGTTTTTTTTCTGGTGCAGCCTCAAATTTTTGCCAATCGATTTCATCAGCTTTAGGAAACTCATTCAGAATATTCTCTAGAATCTCTTCTGGAAAGAAGTTATCCATGATAATGTGTGGGAATGGCTCAGCCTGGGCATAGGCTTCACAATGATCCTTCGCAAAGTTAGTTAACTTTTCCGGGTCTAGGCAATAGTTTAATTTTGAATCCATTTTGTTATCCATTAGTTGTTTATTTATTTTGGTATTCTTAATAATTAAGACTAGTAATTATTAATAGATTGTGATGATTTTTATTCCCTGCTCCCTGCTCCCTGCTCCCTGCTCCCTGCTCCCTGCTCCCTGCTCCCTGCTCCCTACTCCCTGTTCCCTGTTTTAAAAAAGTCCACTGATAGGATATCCAAAACCCAACATATATCGAGCCCAAATCACCCACATCAGTAATGTCAACAGTAGTGCAGTAGCCCAGAGGTCTTGCTTAATAAAGGAAAGCCCTTCTCGACAGAGACCATAAGTTATTACAAAATAAGGGAGAATGTCATTGAAAGCAATCACCAGTACTGCTCCGAGTGGTCCATTGTCCCACCTTTGCATCAGATAAAATCCTAGGGGTATGCCAATACAAACATGAATACTCTTGACCAATTGACTGTAAGCGTTATAGTTTGGCTTTCCAAGAGCCATCAGGGATTGCTGAACGGTATCAATTAATAATGCAGGCCAGATGCCTAGGGTCAGGATTGGTAACATCCAAGCCGCCTGATAAAACCTCTGATCGTATAAGATAAAAATCGCAGCATCTCCAAAAGCAGTACTGACTGTCAACATCAACGCTGCAGCCACTAGGATAAGTTGGCGATTGTACCAAATCTTGATCCGAAAGGTTTCCCGAGGCAAGTCAGCCAGTTGAGAAAACGTTGGCAAAAGCACCTTGGAACTAATTGCCGAGATTACCTGAGAAGGTAGGTATGCTAAATTAAAGGCAACACCATAAATCCCCAATAGCTCAAATGAAAATAATTTGCCTAAAATTAGTCGGTCGGCTTGGGTCGCGAGAAAAGTAAGCGCGGTTGAAATAAATATCCATTTCCCGAAGGAAAAGATGCTGTTAGCTGCCTCTTTCTCCCAGGTAAAGCGGTTTGATTTTCCGGGAATTAACCAATGACTCAATATCATTTTGGTCAATGCCATCACTACATTCCCAGCAGCAAGAGACCAGATTGTCCGATTGAAAAAAGCCCAAACAAGCATCACGATCAGGCCGGACAATTGCACCACCAGCTCAAACATCATGATTTTGCCAAATGCCATGTGCCGGTTGAGGCTCCACACAGCAGTGGAGTTGAATCCCTCAATCAGTGGAATCACACCAATGACTGGCATCAGCCATAACAGCTGCGGGTTATTATAGAAATGGGCAATCGGCCAAGTAATTATCAGACAAGCCACCCACAGCACAATACCCCGACAAACCTGAATAGTCCAGATAGTATTGAGAAAAACTGGGTCATCCCCACGTTTATTCTGGATGATGCTTGGACCAATACCGACATCGGAGAATAACCGTAAGCCAATGATGAAAACGTTGGCTAGAGCCATTAAGCCGAAAAACTCTGGTGCAAGCAGGCGGGTCAGAACAAGATTACTTGCCAGTCTCAGAAACTGACTTGTTCCATAACCACCTACTGTCCAAATAGCCCCACGGAGGAGTTGTTTTTTAAGTGATGAGGACATGGTTATATTTCCGAGTAGGTAGACGGGATAGGTGGGGTTGCAGACTTAAAGGCATCAGATAATTTGGTTAGTTTTAAAGATTGGCTCTACTGCTGATATCTGAGTATGTTGTGTAATGTAGTTTTTAGGTTTTAAGTTACAGCTAGATAGATACTACTTGTTGAGCATCAAATGAATACTCGCTAACCGTCTTTAACCGTCTTTTGCCAGAAAGGAGCTGGCTGTTGAGATCACAAATAACGACTCCTATAGTTGTGAGAATTTTAAATACGCGAGAGCTTAGCACTGCTTGGTGCAGCCTCAATGGGAGCTTGCTTTGGAGGTAGTTCAGGATTAGACAAAAATAGGCCTGACAATTTCTTAGCTTCTGTTGCAATATCATGCCGCCTAGCAACCCGCTCCGCCCCAGCTTTACCCATTTCCTCTAGGTTTTCCACCGGGGAGTTTAAGGCTTCAGCCATTGCTGCGGTTAAGGCTTCAACAGAGCCTGGTGGCACCAGCCAACCACAGCTGCCATCACTGACCAACTCAGGTATCCCAGCAACATAAGTAGTAATCACTGGACGACCCAGGGCTAAAGCTTCCATGAGCACGACTGGTAATCCTTCCGCAAAGCTGGGCAGTACCAGAGCCCGTGCTGCTAAAATTTGTTGCTGAACCTCAGTATTACTAGCCCAGCCAGTAATCTCAATGTGGTCTTCCAAGCCTAACTGGGCAATAGTGGCTTCAATTTGCGTACGCAACGGTCCATCACCCACTAGTACCAACTTGAACTGCAAGCCCTCAGCTGCTAACTGATGGGCCGCTTCAATCAAGAGTAGATGTCCTTTTTGTTCACTGAGGCGACCAACGCAAACTAAGCGTGGCACCTCTGGTATGGGGGTGTGGGGTTTACTCAAAAACATCTCATCCACACCACAGTGGATCACATGGATTTTTGACCACTGATTGTGGCTGCACCATCGATAAAGCTGGCTTTTGCCAAAGGAGCTAACAGCGACCACAAAAGCAGCTCGGTTGATTTTTTCTCTTAAAGCTAAAAGTTGGGATTTATCAAATTCTTCTGGACCATGAACTGTGAAGCTGTAAGATGGTCCACCTAGAGCATGACATAACATCGCTACTGTAGTTGAGTTTGTTCCGAAGTGGGCATGAACCTTTTCAATATCTGACTCGGAAAACCAACCCAGCAAAACGCAAGCCTCAGCTAAGTAGGCTAGATGATTCAAAACTCCTCGGTCTGAACCCCAGCCGATTTTGAGGGTCAGCCCTAAGGTCTTCAAAAGACGTATCGGTCTGGTTAAGGCAGTCCGTAATAGGCTCAAACACAAGCCCACGATGCCAACTGCTAAGACAAATCGAGTCTTCTGTAGCTCTAGTTGATCAAGTGGATCAACTAGTTGAGAGGCGCAGGAACGGATAGAAAAACGTTTGACTTGAATACCGCAAGCCTCAAGGCCTGCAATCTCTCGCCGGATGAAGCTGTGACTTACCTTAGGATACTGATTAACTAGATAGGCAATTGTCATCGTGAACTCGGGGCAACTGTATGTCTGTGTCTAGGAATTTTTGGTAGATTGACACCTTATCTAAGAGATGGAATAGATCGATAAAAATATTAAAATGTCTCAAGGGATGTAACCCCTTAATTAACATCACTTGATTAGGCTCCATGTCCGTACCAATTTTGCTGCCTCCTTAGACTAAAGCAACGTTGGTGACAGTATCTTCCTTATTGTTCTTACTAAGTGTGAAGTCAGAATCCGGATTGCGATCGCATTGGGGATAGGTCATATCCTGTCCGTCAGAATAAGTTTTGGTTGAACGCCCACGCGTTCAACAAGATAACCTTCAACCGATTAACCTTGGCCTTTGGCCACGCTACGCGAACAACCTTCAACCAAATAACCTTCAGCAACCCATCTTCTAGGGTGAGACAGTCAAGGAAGATGGTTGAACACGATTAACTACTACGCCCAGACAGGTTAAGCCAAACCTGTCTATTTGATCGAGGACTTGCTTGAATTGAGATTTCTTAGTTCCTCTTAATCCGACCACCATCAAGATTCCATCGGTATTAGCAGCTAGGAAATTAGCGTCTGTATAGCTCAGTAGATTAGGAGTGTCATAGATAACCAAGTCAAATTTTTCCTGAAAATGCCCCATAATCTTTTCCATGCGAGTAGACGCCAGATCTTGAGGAGAATCTACTAAAGATTGCCCAGAAGTCAACACAAAAAGATTATCTGAGAAAGGCGACCGCTCCATCACAACCTCTTGGTCGTTTGATAGCAACTCGCTCAGTCCTGGCAAGTTTTGTAAATTCAAATTGGAGTGAAGTTGAGGTGAATGGAGATTAGCATCTACTAATAGAACTCGCTGACCTTTGGAGGCTGCCATGTGAGCTAGGTTTAAAGCTACATTAGACTTACCATCCCCAGCCATAGCCGAGCAAATGGCGATGGAGCGCAGGGGTGGATTACAAAACCTAAAATGCATGTTAGTGTAGAGAGAGTCGAATGCTTTTTTAAATCGATTATCCTCAGATACTTTATCTTCGTCGTTGCTAAAATCTACACTATAATTAGTAAAAATTTCAGGATTTTTACTAAATGGTATTTCTCCTAATACCGGTAAATTATGGCTTTCTTCAATATCTTTAATTTCATAGAATATATTCCGATATTTATCATAAAGTATAACTGTACCCATCCCTAAGCTTAAACCGCCCATAACTCCTAACAATATCAACTTATTCTGACTAGATTCTGCGATCGGCTTACCGGTCGGATCGCTTAAAAGCTGAGGTTTAGAAATTATCTCCCAAGGCACTTCCCGTTGAGCTTTCTCCACCTGCAATGTCTCTTTCTGAGTTTCCAGTTGGTTGAGAGTTTGAGTAGCAATTTGTAACTGCCGCTGTAGATCATTATACTTACGAACAAAAATCGGAAATTCTTGGGTTTCGCGATCAACAGTGTTTTGAGTCTGTATCAGAGCCTGATTACGAACCTGTAGTACCTGAATTTGGTTAGTGGTATCAACCAATTGTTGAATCAGTTGTAAACGAATTGGATTTTGAAGGGTTCGCACTCGCGGGTTAATCGGTTGACCTCCTAAGTTCTGACCCAGAATCCGTTGTACTTCCCGATTGAGAAGATTTTGTAGATTTTGCCGTTGCTCTAGTAGAGTTTGAATATTAGGGCTATTTGGCTGAAAGCGGGCAGATTCTATCGCAATTTGACTTTCTATTTCTTTAAGATCTGCCAGTAACTTCTGATAGTTAGGATCTTCACTTAAGGCAGAAGAAGCTAAAGCTTCATTTGGCGATAATTTTAATTGTCTTTGTAAGCTATTTTTTAAATTTATTAGCTCTTGTAATTGTCTAGTTGTCTCTCTTTTTTGATCGCCAATTTGACGAATTTTATCTGACAATTGTTCCCCATCAAATTGAGGTTCAATTAGCTGATATTGCTGTTGCAGATTTTGTAGCTTTCCTTGGAGACTATTAACTCTATCCTGTAATTTAGGGAGTTGATCATTAATAAATATAACTCCTTGACCAATGCGGGTTTTTCGGTCGTCTAAACTATACTTTTCATATTCTTCAGCTGTTGTTTCTAAGACCAACTCTACTAGTTTTTCATCTGTTCCACTATAAGTAACTGATAGGATTTTAGTATTTTCCCCTTGACTTTCTTCTTCGAGACGTTCAACTTTTAAATATAACTGAAGTACCCCAATGGTAAAATCTGGATACTGAAATTTAATTTTATTGACTATTTTAGATAAGATTTCAGGACTGGTTAGGATTTTAATCTGAGTTGCATAGTCCAGTTCAAAATTTCCCGCACCAGGTATTGTTCCCTGACCCCGAGTAAGTGTCATTGGTTCAGTGGATATTGCTGCAGCAGATGTGACTGGTTCGACTAACAGCTGAAAATTACCTGAATATGTAGAGGGAGATTTGCTACTCAAAAAGGTAGCAGCAACAGTCACTAAACCTGCAATCCCTAAAACCACCATGGCTTGGCGTCGGGCAATCCTCAAAAGCGGACCGAGATTTAATCCTTTTTGAGGAGTATTTAACTCATCTTGCTCGTTTAATGTTAGTTGTTGCAATTGTCTGCCCCTTTTACTAGTTGATAAGGTTTCAGCCCCCTGTTGTATATCCAAGAGGATGCTAATTTCTGCAGGGAGACACTAATAATTACCAACTATCAGGGCAATAATCCGGATTGTCCAGGTGTATAACCCTTTTCACATCGATGCTATAGTTTATCGATGTAGAATGAAAAATTTTCAATATTCAGGAGTGATCTAAACTCCTTTTGTTTGGGTTATTTATAGTCTATTTTTTTTTATCTCAAACTTAATTTATATTAATAACTATAAATCTAGTTTATACAAATTATGTAAATTACTGCTACCGATAATTTTATTATTACTATATTATGATTGATATAGATTAATATTTTTCCTTTAAATACTTAGTATTATTCGCCGGTTTAGTTATATTTTTATTATACACTGATGATGCTACTCTATTTGATAGTATAGCAGTCGCAAGGGCAGTTAGGATATGACAAAAGTCTCAAACCTAAGTAAGCGCAATAGTTTTACTTCTGACTTCTGAATTCTAACTTCTGACTTCTGCTATATTTGTGGGTAAACTATCCAATATTGATATCCAAAGTCGGTAAGCCCAAGGATAATTCCATGGGCTGAATTATGATATTAGAAATTTAATTTACCTTGATTCTCAAACCATTACTTAAGAATATTATAGCGTTTATAGGACTCATGAGGTACACAGAATTGTTTGACTATTGGCTCTTGCCTTCCCCTCCTGGGAGGGGTTAGGGGTGGGTTCCTCTTACCTGCTCCCTGCTCCCTGCTCCCTAAAACCTAGATATTTGTACCTCACAAGTCGTAGAATTGCTATATACCTAAGCTAAAGAATAGACCAGAGAATGATCTCCTCTAGTAGAATCAGTTGATTAGGATGATGGGGTATCGACTGCATCCCGTTCTGTGCGAATCCACTTGGTCTGAGGTTCCACCAGAAAAGCCAGATAGAGGGGAATTTTCCACAGAATGTAAACCGGGACAGCTAAGAGCATCAGGATCGGAAAGTCTGCTCGGCAAAACTTAGCCCAACCTTCAACAATCGCAATTAACAGCAACACTCCTTCGATTAGTAAGACAATGGTACTTATCCATGATCCTCCCAAGGCTACCCCGAGTAAAGATCCCCCTGTAGCAGCCACCCAAATTAGAACCAATAGGGACAATGGTGGCACACATAAGTCTAATGCGATCGCTAATAGGTCTCTTCGTCTTTGACGAAGATACTCTTTGAGCAACTTAGGAACTTGGTTTAGCAAAGTCTCGATATGACCATGCTCCCAGCGTGACCTTTGACTCTTTGCTGAAGCGTCTTTCATCAGACGACCTGTGACTTGTGCTTGTTGGCAATATATTGGGGAATGCCCAGTTATCGCTAAATCCAAAGCCAACTGCATATCATCAACTGTTTTACTGCCAGCCAAAGAGATTTTGCTAATCACTGACCAGGGGAACGCCATTCCTGAACCGGTTAACAAACAAGGTAAGCCTAGTCGATGTAACCCACTCGGACGGACTGTATTTTTGAATTTAACCGCCAGAGTAGAGATCAAATCCTTTACTACCGGTTTGTCTGGTTGTGTCATTAAGTAAGTTGACTGAACTGGTCGTTGTGTAGCGATCGCAAGGTGAGAAATCCGTGAAATCGTTCCTTCAGCAACGATACAGTCTGCATCAACCACCACCACGACATCCGGTGGATTAGGCTCAATAAACCCCATACCGAAGTCTAAGGCATATCCCTTACCTCTGCGCTCATAATCCTGTCGTTCAATTACAATAGCGCCAGATTTCCGAGCCACTGCTGCGGTGTCATCAGTGCAATTATCAGCAATTACTATTAGTCGGTCTTGCTCCGTAAGCTGAGGTAGTAATGTTTCCAGGGTGGCACTGATATCAGAGGCTTCATTGTGAGCTGGAACTAAAACAGCCACCGTTGGTCGGGGTTTGCTAGCATCCGACCATGGCTCAGAGCCATTAGGCAAAATTGCTGCACTACATTCAATAAAAAGAACTGTAATTGGAACGATAAGGGCAAATGCTATTACCAAGAATGGAATATCAATCAATGAGATTAATGGCTGATTAGCTAACACAATTGAACATCCTCAAAGCTTAAGATAAGTTATTGTTTTTCTGGAATATAAAACAGTAAAAAATAAATAGGCAATATATAATAAAACTAAATAAAATTAAAAAAAGCAATAAAAAATAATAACTTAACCATAAACGCTATAAAAAAAGCAAATCTTATCTTCATAAATTAAAATTAATTATCAAATAAATTACCTGTTTATATCTCTTTTAGACTATTCCCTATTCCCTATTTTCTGTTCCCTAAAATCTTGATTTTGTGTACCTGATAGCTATGAAAATGGCTATATCTAACTGTTACTATTAAGTACAGTTTTGTACTCAACCAAGTTACTACGCTGTCCTAGCAATCGATTTAGGTGAAATTGAATCTGACCTTGGACTTGAGGAAATTTGCCGATCATGCAAGAGAGACTATAAAGTAAAGCATCTGTTGAGCTCAAACCTGTCTGGGACTTATGACGATAGATCCGGTAAGTCATCAGAGGGTAACCCAGTAACAGTAATAAGCTCAAGCCATGGGTGAGCCATGCGATCGCAAATACTAACAGAGGTAAGAGTAATCCCCAGAACCAAATGCTCCGGCTTTCTTTGACCCAATGGCGTTCTGGAGTGTGACCGTGTAACCAGGCTCCCTCAGCGTAAGCATGACCTGCTCTTAAAAACCGCTTCCAGGACTGACTAAAACGAGTCATTTGGGCATCATGCCAAGTCATTTCAGCATCTAGGCGAAAAATCTTCCAACCCCTCTGGCGCAGCCGCAAGCACAGTTCCGGTTCTTCACCCGCAATTAGGGTAGGATTAAACCCTCCGACTTGTTCAAAAGCTTCTGTGCGCATGATTGCATCACCACCACAAGCAGAAGCTTCACCTACTGGTGTATCCCACTCCATGTCGCACAATTTGTTATATATAGATTTTTCAGGGAAGCGCTCTCGTCGGCGACCACAGACTACAGCGACATTAGGGTTGGCTTCCAGTTCCCCTTGAGCATAGTCGAGCCATCCCCCTACTACCTCACAATCCCCATCCACGAATTGGACAAACTTAAGATTTGGCTCTAAATGTTTGAGGTAGATATATCCCGCATTCCTAGCACGAGCTGCAGTAAAGGGTTTAGATAGGTCGAGTCCAATCACCTCTACCCCCAAAGAATGAGCGATTTCCACACTGTCATCTGTGGAGCCAGAATCGACATAAACCACACGAGCGACGTTCTTAATCACAGACAGTAGACACTGACGTAGGCGTTCACCTTCATTGCGTCCAATCACAACTAATCCAATTTGCTTCACACCTTGGGGTTTGTATTCTACAGCTGAGAGAGTGTTCATCGTTTAACTGCCTTGAAAATTTAGCTCTTTTCTTGGACGAGGCAAAGAATTGAAACGTAGAGGTAGCACTGAAACGCTGTTTCCCTAACGCGCTCCGTTGTTGGTGAAAGATTTAGCCAGATTAAACTGTAGCAGATTCACCCTTGTACAGCTTTCTAGGGAAGTTTACAGGATCAGGAATTTTGATCGATAAAGTCTATTAGGGCATCATACTTGGGTGAACTCTTTTGGTATACATGTTCTAAAGCCCCCCAGCTCCCCCATTTAGTCGGCTTCTTGATATCAGAAAAGTGCATAAATAAGCCACCGTTCTGATTCTTCCATTCATTCAGGAGTTGTGTATAAATTTTATACATTTCTGGATGTCTATTAAGCTCAATGAAAAACTCAGTTAGTTTTTGATTATCGGAATTGACAAGATGTTGACCACCTTCATAAGTCACTAACTGTAGTTTTCTCTTAGCTGCTACTTGTTGATGATAGTTAAAAAGTTTATAAGTATCAGTTAAGCTCTCATAGTCTTCTTCTTTGGGAAGTAACCCGCCGGATTTTATCTGCTTAAACGCTTTTGACACTCCGCCATCGGGTTCATTTAACCAAGACTCGATGGTGCTTTCGTTTTCTTCAGCGTTTAAGCTGCCATTAAAATATCCTGCGATCGCAAAAGCATCAATACTATGTTGATAACAAGGAGTATTACCCTCTGCTACCCACAAAGGACAATCTAAAACAGCATTTTCTAAACCAAGCCATACGGTATGGGTAGCCATAACAGACACAACGTTATTGCTGTCACTACCAAATACATTTTTCCAAATATCAGACATTTGAGCAGTGCGCATGCCATACCATTGCATGTATGCATCTCCTTTATCCTTGCCCCACCTAGCTTGACCTTGAGCTAAGGCATACTGAGCTTGTTGGAATTGCCAATTCCACACTTCATTAGACAGTTCCACATAAACCCTTAGATTTGGATCTAAGGTATCTTTAACGATTTGGGCAAAATTAGTTATATAGTCATCTGTAGCTTGATGGGGCATATTAAACCATGGCTCAGCACCAATTCGATTGGCCAGTTTAACCATGATTTCTACAGGTACACCTTTACCGTAAGCGTAGGAGGCATCATCTACTTTTGGTCTATTTGCCCATTCCCCTTGCTTAGAATGATTGGTTTCCATCCAGTCCATAAAACGGATGGCTTGAAAATTTTTAATTTTATTGATGAATTCAGGATTAAATAGTTCAGACTCGTAAGTATCTTCATACTTAGCTTGAACAACACGAATATTGCGAATATAATTCCCTGTTTGATTAGGATCCGTAGAGGTAATTATTAAATAGATACTAGCCCCGGATGGCGTTACATTAATTACATCTCTTCCTGGCTTTGATGCTACCTCATCTTTGGTAGCATCAAACTTGTATTCTATAGTCCCTTCTCCATCGTATAAAACCACATACTTTCCAGCTGGATAATTTTTCATCCCTGTAAAAAGTAGTGTAGCCACACGAGTATATTCAGGAGGAGCTTCTGGAGCAGGTAAAGACTTAACCCAGCCCTGTTCGTCTAAATCCAGTTTATCGTATTCCTCAGTCTCCCACGAACCACTACAGCCTGTTTCTCCAGAGACACATTGAGTAATCCATGGTCTCGACGATTTGAAGGCATCTAAGAAAGGAAGTTCAGTTGACCAATCAGCAATGCCATTAAGGTTAATTCCTAAGTTACTAGTTTTAGCTGGATCGCTTTGCAAAGTTAATTGACTTAATAAATTAGGTAGTTTATGATAAAAAATTTCAGGATATGTGGGATTTAAAACAATTAATAAAAATAGACAAAAACTAAAAAAAAATAATGTAACTATTGGTATTTTTTTAGAAAATATACTGTACACTAATTTTAACTATCAGGGCTAGCAAAACTGACTTTAGAATTGGATATTGATTGGTAAACTGACAGCTGACTGCTGACTGCTGAAAGCTGACCTGGTAATTCTCAACACTAAGATATACGGTAAAAAATCCAGTTATCCGGATTTTTTATAAAAAATTTTTTCTCAAAAGTTTATCATCTATAACTTTAAGTTAATCTTGTTCATAAATTTATATAACCATCAGGATTTTGGTCAATCCATAAGTAAAAATAAAAGTAGGGGTATAACGGTAAACCTTAGCTGTTGTATAAGATAGACCAAATCGAGTTTAATGCCACTCTAGGACTTGCCAAGATTCACAAATGCCCCTGGTTAAGTTGCAGGTTGTATCTCCAGTATTAACATTTACTTTCAGAGAAATGAAAAAGCCTGTTATTGCCATTGGCCTAGATTCAGCTGAGCCGTCTGTGATTGAGAAATGGATGTCTCAGGGACATCTCCAGACTATACGTCGTCTGCGGGACCAGGGAACCTATGGACGCCTGAAAAACTTTGAAGCGTTTAGTGCAGAAACGCCTTGGACAACATTTTTGACTGGCTGCTCACCTGAAAAAACTGGATTCTGGTCTTTCTTAGGATTTCGAGAAGGTACCTATGATTTCTACACCAAGGCAGCTTATGACTATAATGAGTATTCTCCATTTTATGCCTTGGGTGAAGATTATCGAGTGGCAGTCTTTGACATGCCTCAAGCTCGGCTCTCTGAGAAGGTAAATGGTCTCCAAGCTTTAGCTTGGGGAGCCCATTCTCCTCAAGTCGCTAGCGGGTCTTTACCGAATTCACTCTTCCAAGAACTGGTTGACAAACATGGAGAACATCCAGGGCTCCATAACGACTATTCAGTGTGCCTCGATTTAAAGACAACACTTCGACTTCAGAAAATTCTCGAGACAGGGATTGCCCGTCGCGCTAATATTTGTCAAGATCTCTTGCAACGAGAGTCTTGGGACTTGTTTCTAACAGTCTTTGGCGAAGCCCATTCAATGGGTCACAATTTCTGGCAGTTGAGTCAACCGGAGCATCCTCTGTATGAGGATTTGAGTCCCCGTGTTTCAGGTGATCCAATGCTTGAAGGCTTTCAAGCCATTGATCGCGCAATCGGCAAGATTTTAGCCAAAGCGCCAAAGGATGCTCATGTCGTGATTTTCTCTGCTCATGGCATGGGTCCTAACACCATGGATGTGCCCAGCACGACCTTCCTGGCTGAGTTTTTATATCGCCATAGTTTCCCAGGCAAATTTGCCCTGGCGAATGGGGGTGAGTTGGGAACACCCCTGGAACCAGTCATGAGCAAAATGAAATGGAACTATTGGGAGCGACATCTGTGGGGTACTAAGTATGACCCTAATCCAATTAGAAGGTTTTTGAGACGAGAAACTCCCACCAAGCTTTTCGAACTAATCGAGCCATGGTTAGATTATTCTAAAGAAACAGATCTGATCTCCCCATTCAGGCTCACTAAGGAAACCGATGTAGTACCTTACCAACCAGCTTCTTGGTATAGGCCCCTCTGGCCCAAGATGAAAGCGTTTGCCCTACCAAGCTTTGCAGAAGGATATATCCGCATCAATCTTCAGGGACGAGAACCACAAGGATTGGTACCCCCATCGGAGTATGATGCGTTGTGTGATGAACTGATCCAAAAGCTTTACGCTCTTAAAGATGCCCGAAAAGGTATACCGATGATCAAGGACATCATCAAGACACGGAAGTCGGCCAGTGATCGAAATCCTAAGCTGTCTGATCCCGACTTAGTAATTGTCTGGCAAGATGAGTATGCCACAGATGTGGTTGAAAGTCCTGATGTTGGACGTATTGGTCCTGTACCCCATTATCGTGCTGGTAGCCATCGCTCTGAGGGATTTATCATCGCTAATGGTCCAGGTATTGCGCCTGGTGTTGATTTCGGAAGGGGTCATGCTCTTGATCTTGCCCCCACGATTTTACAATTGATGGGTGCACCAATTCCTGAATACTTTGACGGTAAGCCACTACCATTGCTAGCAAAAGAGCTTATCAATAGTTGATACGCTTAACGGCTTAGAGTGTGGTCAGAAACGTTGCCCTCATCGTTAAGTATTTCTAAATTAGAAATGAGGCATAAGATAAAGAGGGGATGAGTATATTTTTCCCCTCTTCACTTTCTTCCAAATCTCACAACTGCGACACGGATTGCTATATATAATCCGATTGACGAGGGGTTGATATCAATTCAACATGCTCCTCATCACAAGATGTATAGCTTCTGCCCATTTATCCCAATTGAGATACTGATCGTATTGTTCTCGAGAAGACTTGACTAACTGTTCATAGACTTTCCGATCAGCAAAGTTATTTGCTATCAAACTAGCATACTGATCACTTGAGGCATCTAACGGTAATATATAACCATTTTTCCCCTCTTTAATAATTGTCGAGATTCCTCCAACATCAGTTGTAATTACAGGAAGACCAAATGCATTAGCCTCACAAATTACAATTGGTGAACAATCAGCACGAGTGGGAAATATAAAAAAATGGGATTGCAAAAATAATTGATTAAGTTCCTCTCGTTCCTCAGGAATATTTTTATTCAAAAAAGGAATGACCGTTAGCCGCTCATGCTTAATTTCCTCCGGTGGTATACAACCAAGCATAACTAGCTCAGCGTCAATTCCCATGCTGAGCAGAGATTTTAGAGTATTAAAGGCAATATTTCCACCTTTTCTCTGCCAATCTTTACCAATAAACAATAAACGGCAACGGGAATCCTTAGATTTTGGAAATAGTTGATCTATTGAGGGGATGTTATCTAAATTGGCTCCAAAATTAATTACTTCAACTTTTTTTCGTTCTGCCTGATAGTCACTAATTGCAGAATTAGCAGCCCATTTTGAAGAATAAACTAGTTTAGTGGATTTTGATAGTACAGCAAATTCCTGTTTTTCAGCTAAGGAAAATTCTTCTAATGTTTCGTAACTATTATAGTATTTATTGTTAATCAATTTCGGAGTAGCATCGGATAAAAAAATAATAGGAATATTAGTCTCAAGAAAACTTAATTCTTCTGAAGCAACTGGACAAAACAGTAGATCACAGGGAGTTTTGGTTAACTGATTTTGAACTGTAACTATGAATCGTTTGAGCTCTTTATTGTGATCCTGAGACTTTAAAGCTGAAAATATATTCCTTGATTTTATACGCTTTCCTATCTTACCCCAATGGGATTTATTATTCGATATTTTTTTCGGATTACCGAGATCAATTAACTTAATGTCTCTTGATTCCAGAGACTTATGCATATAATAAAGTATGCCCGAAAAAGTATTTTTATCTAAATAGTTCTGAAAAGAGAAAAACCCAACTCTCAACTGCTGATTCATCGGTTTTACAAAGGTTGAATCTTGCCATCAAATGTACCGCTTCAATTATAGCTCACGATTAAGTAATGATTGGATGTTGAACCATGATTATTATTAAAATAATTAATAATTTATTGATTTTCCAGGATTTGGCTAGTTAATGTCATGATTTTTAGATATAAACCTCCCCAGTAAGCCATTTTGCTTAGTTAGCTTTAGGGTAATAGGGCATTAGGTTTTTTTTTTAAAGGTGTTAGGGGTTTCACCGACAATTTCATACATCACTAAGTTAACTGGTCTTAGATTCAAGTATTTTTATAAGGATGAGCTATGGCAATACACCACATGTTTCTTGGCGTAGAAGCATAGTGATCCGCTGATAATATGGCTTTTCGGACTTGTTGAGCCATAGAATTACCGTCCTCCAAATTTTGGAAATTGTTTCAAAACCCACGTCTAAGTTAATGGCGTGAGTGGTATCCTCCTCTGGTTCACTGACACAACTTATTGCTACAGCTGAGTATTGGATTTATCGATTTAGATAGCTGCCTTGATATTCGCCTATCTATAGCAATTCTAAATCATTTGTAAAATCAGAAAAATTTGGAATCGTTACTGGAAAAAGGTTATAGTGAACACTTTAGCCAATATATTTCACGAATCATTTAGAACTGCTATATTTATTTCAGGACTTAGGCAGGAACTCTACTTGTAGGGTCTCACCCTAGTATTTATAGTGTTTGTTACCGAGTTTTACCTCAGTTATGTATATCTGAGAGTGCTGCTAAAGTTCAGAAAAATTTCTTGATTGATGCCACAACCCTTGCTTGGTCAGCTTCAGTCATATCGTTGTAAAAAGGCAGACGAAGTAAGCGATCGCTTATTTCCTCAGTCACCAAGCAGTCTCCTTCTTTGCCCCCAAACTCTCGTCCCATATCAGACAAGTGCAATGGCAGATAGTGAAAAACGCTGTAGATGCCTTGAGCTTTTAAGTCAGCAATCAAGGCTTGGCGCTTCTCTAGGGATGGTAAGAGTACGTAAAACATATGGTATGCCTGGTCACAGTACTCTGGCACGATTGGTAAGCGGATACCGTACTCCGGTGCCCAATCCTTGAGATTTTCGTAGTAGTACTCCCAAATTTGCTGTCGCTTACTCTGAATCTGTTGGCGACTTTCTAGCTGAGCATACAAGAAAGCTGCGAGTATGCCTGAGGGGAGATAACTCGAACCAATGTCTACCCAGGTGTACTTATCAATTTGACCGCGATAGAAGCGAGTGCGATTAGTGCCTTTCTCGCGGATAATCTCAGCACGTTCGATATACTTCGGGTCGTTGATCAGCAGTGCGCCACCTTCTCCACAAGTAAAGTTCTTAGTCTCGTGAAAACTCTGGGTAGCTAGACAACCAAATGTACCTAGATACTTGCCTTTGTACTTAGCAAATAGCCCATGAGCATTGTCCTCAATAACTGGTATACCGTAACGCCCAGCAATCTCTAAAATAGCATCCATCTCACATCCTACACCGGCGTAATGTACAGGAACAATAGCTTTAGTGCGAGGGGTAATCAGTGATTCTAATTTCTCTTCGTTTAAATTTAGGGTATCCGGGCGGATGTCGATAAAAACAGGTTGAGCACCTCGTAATACAAAGGCATTAATAGTAGAGACAAAGGTGAAGGAGGGAACAATGACTTCATCCCCTGGTTGGATGTTTAATAGTAGTGCCGCCATTTCCAGAGCATGGGTGCAGGAAGTGGTTAGCAGAACCTTCGGAACTGACAATATTTGTTCGAGTAGAGCATGACATTGTTTGGTAATAGCACCATCACCGGAAAGATCCATGTTCTTGATGGTCTGTTGGATATACTCAAATTCCTTTCCAACAGTAACAGGGCGGTTAAACGGTATTTTTGAAAAAGTAACTTGCATTGTTAGTTAGTAATTATTATTTTATACTTGGTATTAATCCGATAATTTTTTACAATGCACCTGAAATTATATAGATTAGGAATTATTGATTTTGGTTATTAATGATAGCAATAATAATAATTATTAAATTTTAGTGGGGAGATGTTGAGTTGTAGCGCCCTGAACTTAAACGATGATCAATTAACCATTGTTTATTTTCTGGTGAGTCATGTAGCCATCGCTGAATTAGGTCAGCAAATTTTACTGGAACCTGCAAACTCTTCCAGGTTTCGTAAGAAGCTATCGACAGATTATGGTAAAGATCTGAATTTGAAAGCAGCTTTTGAATAGATTCTGCTAAAGCAACAGAGTTGCCAGCCGGAAAAATTTTCGCACTGATCCCATCTTTTAGTTTATTAATAAACATTGGATGATCTGAAGCAATGATGGGAGTTCGAGCACAAAGGGCATGAGTAATTGCTAGTGGGAAACCCTCTGGAAATTCGTGGCGACTAGGAACTAATACTAGATCAGATTCTCTCATCAGAGGAACTACGGTATTATTTGGTACTAGTCCGAGAAACTCTACACAGTCTTCGATTTGTAGCTCCTTAGCTTTATTGGCAAAAAAACCTGTTTGATCGTTACCAGCTATCTTCAATTTGATTGGAAATTTATGAGCTTTTAATTGAGCGATAGATTCTAATATATCGCCAACCCCTTTAGCTTCAATCATTGACCCAATGTAAAACAGTTGCCAATACTTAGCCTGTGCTGGTAGAGTTTTTGATGGCAAGGATTCTGGGGTTTCAGTAACAATAAAGCTCCAAGGAATTATCTTGTCAGATTTGACTCCTATCTCCTGGAGTACTCGGGAGGAATCAATACCATAACTACCAATCCATTGGATGCCATCATTATTTAATAATTGGCTTAGTAAATAATTACGAACCTTGTTACGCACCTTGCTGGTGGGAATAGATTCAGCAAATAGGGCTAAGGTTGGAACACTATTCTCAATTGCCCAATGAAAAACGTCCCGAATGGGTGTGCGAACAATTAAATGATTCGGATTGTAATCTTCAATCAATTTGATTAACTTTTTAACGTTAATCTCTCCATTAAACCCTGCACCAATGGCACGAACTCCTTTTTCCAGCAGCTGATTATAGGGTTTTTCGGTCATACAACAGAGAGTTGCAACTTCCCCAATTTGTTTGCCAATTTCAGCTACCGCATCTACAGAATATTTCTGAGCATAGTATGTCTCAGCTCCACCGTTAGCTAAGCATTTAAAGGCTTCATGGTAATCTCCACCATACTGAATAATCAATAAACGCATGAAATTAATTAAATTATTTTAAATGATTTTTTATGGAAAATATTTGATATGAAAAAATATTAATTATGAAATAATTAGCTTATAAAATATCTAGATTATTAAAAATTAAAAATTATTATAAATCTTTACTATGATCAATAATTAATTTTAATTCACAATATATAATAAATGCCACTAATCTAGGACTGAAACTATCAACTATAAACTATAAATAATGAAGATTATTTAAAACTCAAATTAACTATTAATTAACCTGAAAAATATAATAAAAAATCTATATAGCATCAGGTATAATTATCAATACAATATTAATGAAATTGATCCGGAATATTGAGACTTTTTTGAAAAAGAAATAAAGTCATACTGACTCTGATGGTCTATAAAGTAAATTTAATTAAAGGTGGTTATAGATTTTTATATGAATTGTAAACAGACTTGTTGCATAAATTGGCTGGCATACAAGAGGTAAAAAGTAAGCTATGAAGGAGATCCGGAGTTTTATGTGACAATAAAAAAAGACCTCTTATATTTACCTATAATTTGTAAAATATGATTAGTGGTTAATTTATTTTTTTTGATAACTAATAAATACTCAAAGAATAACCCCTTATAAGGAGGTAATTCATCCGATGTTACTAGACGTGATCAGCACAGAAAACTGCCTATATTTCGTAAGTCAAGGCAGCTTTGGTGGAGAAAAAATAATGCACCATAGACGATGGAAAATTACCAGCTTCCCTGAAGCGTAAGGAGCATGGCATTGACCTTAAAGAGGTTTGAGAGTATTAGCCAAAAGTGCAATGCCATCTTTAACGTCTCCCTGAGCTGATTCTGTGGCACAAATTAGCATCACTACCACATTTTTACGCAGCTGACGCGCCAAGATTACTCCACTGACTGGCTGAGTCTGACCACCTAGGGTCAAGTTACCTCTCCAAGGAAGAGACACCCCTCCTGGTACTGGCTGAAAATTACCGGTTTGAAATCCTTCACCCCGCCTAAACTGTTCAATAGCAATTTGTGCTAGGGAAGGGTTGCTTAATGAACGATCTGTCGCTCTTTGTTCTACAAGCACCGTGTAGGCTAAGTTACCATCGGGTGATTCAATTAAGGGGAAACCACCTATGGTACTAACCTTATACCCTTCAAGTATACCCACCTGAAAGCGCTTTGTGAGATCTTTATAAGGTTCTTGATTAAGTCTTAAAGTATGGACTGAAGTATCAGCAGTAGTGGGAAACGCTGCTAGGGCAGACAATTGAGCTTGAGCTGGTAATGATTGTATTGGTATAGTCAATTGCTCGGGTCTAGACCAAGAGGTGCGCCCCCCAATTATCAGTAATAGGGTAGTTAGCAGAGTTAGACCAATCAGCAAAATTTGGTTACGTTTCATGGAATTATGCAGGAGGAATTATGAAATATCAATTATAATTTTTACCATTTCAGACTTTAGAATTTAGACTTTAGAATTTAGATTTGCTGACTTGAGACTATTTCCCCAAAATTGCTGGGTTGCCGAAATCAAACACACCAGCAATACAGCCAGTCATGTATGTAGCTAAAGTTGCTGCCCAGAGAGCTTTCCAGCCAATGGCGCTAATGTCAGCACGACGTTCGGGAACTAGACTAGCTAAACCACCAACAAAAATGCCAAAGGAGGCAATATGAGCAAAGCCACAGAGAACATAGCTGATAATCAAAATAGCGCGATCGCTAATTAATCCCTGGGCTGATAGCTGGGCTAACTTAAGATAGGAAGGAATCTCGGTTTGTAATAACCGTTGACCGATGAGCACAGAGGCTTGCCACAGTTCTTGCCAATCTAGGGAAACACCAGTCAGAAAGGTCAAGGGCAAAAACAGTACCCCAAAGATATTATCTAAGGTAATCACACTAAAGATATTACCGATTAGCTGTAGTAGGGAATTGTCACTAGCAGCCAAATTAGCCAAATAAGCAAAAAAAGTATTGACGAGTGCCACTAAGCCTAGGATTGCAATGACTACAGCGGAAATTGAATCGGAAGAGCGCGGTGTGGGGAAAGAGTGAAGATCTCGTGGTTGGCCGTATAATAAAAAAAAAAA
>NZ_JAAHHS010000459.1 GCF_010692395.1 Moorena sp. SIO3H5 | reverse complement strand
TTATCTCCTGAAATTGTCGAACAGAATATAGTTAATCAATCACATCTTTTCTCTCGAAAACTTTCATATTCATATCACAATAAATCTTAAACATGTAGTATAGTAATAAAATTACTTTTGGCAAATAAAATGAACATTTTACAAGCTTCACCTCTTAAAAGGTCCATAAATTCTAAATTGGAGTATGGAAGCATAGAACGACTTATTCAATATTTAGATCGAGAATTTATATTACTAGGGCATGATTCGTATATTGTGTCTGATTCAAACTCTATAATTAATGGAAAACTTATAGTTTGTCAAAGTAAAAATAATCAAGATATTTTTTCGGCTCCAGATAAGTATGAAATTCAGGCAAAAATTATATTGGATTCCATAGAAAAATATAAGATTGATATTGTTCATCTTCATGGAAGATATATTTTATCGACCAACGAATTTTCCCGACGAGGATTTTTTCAACCATTTTTAGTTACCTTGCATGGTATTCTTAGAGATATTAAAGAAAAATATAAATCTGTCCCCAAACAACCCAACATTCATTATAATGCTGTAAGTATTGCACAGAAAAATAACTTGTCACAATTTTTCAACATTGAAGTACCTATATATAATGGGATTCCTGTTGATAAATTTCCGTTTTCAGAGTGTAAAGAAGATTACCTTTTCTCTTTTGGGAGAATTGCAGATGATAAAGGAGTAATTAATTCTATCCAAGCTGCCAAAAAGAGTGGATTAAAGCTTGTAATTGGAGGAGTTGTATTTGAACAGGATCGTAACTATTATCAAGAAAAAGTCAGACCTCATATAGATGGAGAAAATGTAATATTTGTTGGTCCATTAAAAGATAAAACTAAAAAAGAATTTTATAAAAATGCCAAAGCTTTTCTTATGCCAATAGAATATGAAGATCCTTGTCCTCTAACAGTATTAGAATCTTTAGCCTGTGGTACTCCAGTTATTGCCTATGCAAAAGGTTCTCTTCCAGAATTAGTAAAGCATGGAAAAACAGGCTATATTGTCAATTCAATTGACGAAATGGTGGAGGGTATTCAAAATATAGAAAAAATCGAGCCATTTAGATGTAGAGAATATGCAGAAAATCATTTTGCCTCAAAAATAATGGCACAGAACTATATAAAACTTTATGCTCAAATAGTACAATCACACAAATCAGGATAAAAGGTAACTAAGAAAAGTGTTGACAATTCCTGAAATTACGAGCCAGTAGAGCGGTAGTTTCGCACTCCAAAGCTCCAAATCTGTAAACAGAGAATAAGAAAGAGGACACCAATAGCTGGAGACACCCATTGCCAAAGAATACTTGAGTTTAGAGGATCTAAACGGTCTAAAACACCAATAGCCGGGTAGTAGCTGATGCAAGCTAAAGGAATGACAAAAGTGAAAAAACGGCGAAACCAAGGACGGTAAATGATCAGAGGATACTGAGCGGTTTCCACACCTCCATAGGTTACAGTGTTCATAATTTCTAAACTTTCTGTAGTCCAGAAAGCTAAAGTAGCCCGAATTATAATCAATCCATAAAATAAACAAGCTCCCCCCAAGATAGCAAAGATGATAAGCAGGATCTTCTCTGGAGACAAGAAGAGATCGAGGGTCGAAATAGCCCAAAGCAAAACAATTAGAGCTTGCAAAAACCGCCCTAACTTTCTGAGATTTACTTCCTGACCAGCCAATTGCAGAGCTGTACTTCTAGGACGTATAAGCAGGCGATCGAATTCGCCACTTTTGACCATACTGGCAAAAAGTTCAAAACCCCGTGAGGTAGAATCACACAGGGAAAATGCCATGTTGATGATGCTGTAAAACAGGGCAATTTCCGGTAAGCTCCAATCTTGCAAATGTCCGAAGCGCTCGAAAAGTACTAGAATGCCGATAAATTCCAGACCAGCCGTAAGGAAGTTGCCAATGGACAGGATGATAAATGAGCTTCGGTACTGCATCTGGCTGCGAAAAGAAATATCGATATAGTGAGCATAAAGACGCAGACTATCTAACATAGTTAACCTCCTTGAACAACTAGTCGGTGAGTTCCATAGGCAAGCAAACAGCGTCCTAAAGCAACAAAGAGCAAAATCCAGATCAGTTGATGACCTAACATCATCCAGGCATCACTCGCAGGGATATGACCCATATAGAGACGTAAAGGCACGTCAACGAGTCCTCGAAAAGGCAGAAAATTGAGGAAGGGTTGAAACCATTCAGGGAAGAGAGGTAGAGGAACGAGGGTACCAGAAAAGACAAATACCAACAAAGTTAAGAGCCGATTTATGCCTTCGCCACTGATAGTCCAAAGAAGTAAGATACTGCTGAGAGTCGAGATAGCACTGGATAAAAGCAATGCACTTATGATTGCTAAACTCCAAGCGGCGGCTGAGGCGTAGGAAGCTGGTGGTTTGAGGCTTAAAAAGAGTAGAGCAACGGCAAACACAGGTAAACTACGCAGTAAGGCTGGAGCAATACGGCTTGCTAAGGAGCGGCTGTACCAAAAATTGTAGAGATCCACCGGTCGCAGCAGTTCATAAGCAACAGTGCCAGTGCGGATCATAGTGCGTAGGTCGCTGTCAGCTGTCACGGGGATTAGGGCAAACATAGCTTGTCCCAGCCAAATATAGTCGGCAACTTCCGAGTAGGTCATGGGCTGTACGTCAGTGCTAGAGCGATAGAATGCCTCGAAGATCGCGATGCGAATCAAACCCCAGAACAACTGAGTAATTATACCAGCTAAAGCAACAGCACGGTATTGCAGGAGTGTACGAAGGCGTGCGCTCAGGATAGCTATGTAAGCACTCATTTCTGGTCTTCCTTATAAAGGTGAGCAATAATTTCTTCTATAGGTGGGTTTTCTACAAACAGGTCGCGCACTGGATATTGAGCCGTGATGCGGCTGATCAGGGTGGCGGCTGATATTTTTTTAGGATCGAAGCGCAAATATATTCGCTGAGCTTCCCGTCGAATAATCTCAGCATCAGGATCACAAATGTCAGCCAAGTCCTCAACTAAGTCAAGGATCAGTAGGCGTTCGCTGGATACCTGTCTTCTGAGGTCGTTTAGGCTGCCATCCGAGAGAATTTTACCTTCTCCAATAACTATGACTCGCGTACATAGAGCTTCGATATCATCCATGTCATGGGTGGTAAGGATAACAGTTTTCTTCTGTTCTTGATTAAGACTCTTGATAAAGTCACGCACTGCTAATTTAGATACTGCATCAAGACCGATGGTAGGTTCGTCTAAGAAAAGTAGGGAAGGATCATGGAGTAGCGATGCTGCTAGATCGCAGCGCATACGCTGCCCCAGGCTAAGTTGACGTACAGGTATATCCAGTAAAGATGTCAGGTCTAGGATGTCAATCAGGTGGTCTCGTTGCCGAATATAGTCTGTTGCTGATATCTTGTAAATATCGCGTAGCAAGTCAAAAGATTCGATGACTGGCAAATCCCACCATAATTGAGTTCGTTGACCGAAGACTACACCTATTTCCCGCACATGATCGACTCGGGTTTTCCAAGGAGTTCGACCCAAGACTTCACAGCGTCCAGAGTCTGGAACCATTATGCCAGCTAAGAGTTTGACAGTCGTGGACTTTCCAGCTCCGTTGGGACCAATATAGCCCACAAGTTCGCCCGGTTCTAGGGTGAAAGAAATATGGTCAAGAGCTTTGAGTTCGCGGTATTTACGATACAGCACGCTACGAAAAGCACCCCAAAGTCCAGGCTGACGTTCAGCAATACGATAAGTCTTGACGAGATCCTCGACTACGATCTGGGGCATTCAATCCTCTCTTTTTTAATACTAAATTGTACTACAAAACGAAGTGCGGAATGTGGGTTATAGAGTTGTTTCTTCCACCTCAAAAATTCTTGAACATCTGAAGCCAATTGTCTTTCAGGGCTATTTCATTCTAATTTAGGAACTGATATGATATTGAAGTCGTCTGTGATAGCGTACTTCAGATGTCTCAACCTGCCATAGTCGCAGCCTTTGCTGACCTACCAGATCTGATTGACTGACAAAAGTTATTCCGGAGCATATTGGTACGTCAGTACTTTGAACTCTAGCTTATAAGTTCGTTTTTCGTGTTGTTTGCGCGATGCCATAACAGGGTCAGGATCACGGTTGGAGGTGAAACTGACCTGACGAATCAGTCACCATCCGTTTAACAGAGCAGTTTTGACCCAATCTATGCCAATGCGGAAATAGCTGTTGCCACGTGCGCCAATGGGTGTCTACCCAACGTCGTTGACCTGACTCTACCACTGCCACCCCTTGGGCACTGACATAGCGATGCAGCAAGGGAACAGGGGGTTTCCCCCACTCGCGCTTTGCATCAAGACAGAGAGTTGCTACCGCTAAGATAAACCATAATCGTGACAGGGCAGATGGTACTCTAATCTCTGATTTTTGGAGATTCCAGCCACTGGACTGGTCATCTAAAAAGTTCTGTTCATAATCGTTGCGTAACCCATACGAGCGCAAAAGTTTTTATGCAGGTCTTTTCATCACTGACCACCGCCCAAAACTCGACCTTGAGGTTATTACGACCGATAATCACGTGAACCAAACCATAGTTGGCAGCTTTTTGCAATCGCACCTGATGGAAACACAAGGCCTCCCCCCGTAGAACATGGAAATCTTTAAGCTGGCACCAGCCTTTGCCCCCCGGAGATGAAACCAATGAATAGTGGAGCCTTATTACAAAAGACCGTTACCTTTTACTCATAGCCTACCAACCATAAAGGCTCCACTATTCTTGCGGTAACTTCTGACCCGCCAAATCCAACTATCCCTCGCGGGGCCAATCCGATAGTGCCAACCTAATTGGGTAGTTAACATCCGCCTTGGCGTTAATATGAACTTGCACCTCGGTCTGCCAGTAACACCACCTTGATTCCTGGAGGTAATCGCAAATGAGCCGATTGAATCATTTCTCGATAATCCCAGCAACGATATACTGGCACTGCCATGAGCCATGACCCGCGCTCGCCACGCGGCTTGGCGCGACCTCGATGCACCACACACAGCCGCACGCTCACAATACTTCTCCCAAAATAACGAGGTGTCTAATGCCAGATAGATTACCTGTTGAAGCCAATTGGCCTGCATCTGCTTCAATTAAACTGCCATAGAGTCGATGCACATTGATTCGGGGTAATGGCTGCCAACGCTGGATTCGTCAAAGTTTGCTCGCAGCATATTGACCCCGGCACGGCATATAGACCGTCCATTTAGTCAGATTCACACTACCGGTATGTACCAGGGCCACGCTCCATCGATAAACAAACAGTCAGATGAGCCAAATGCGCCCAATCACCTTGACCCATCCATTGATTCAAGGCATTGTAGAGGCGGGAGTTTTTTTTCACAGCATCTTCTTCGTATGAGTGGTATCTGTCTTGAGGATGCTGGCTCCCCACATTAAAAGTCAATCCCTCCTATTCCCCTCCTGGCTTGCATTTGATTGTTCCTAATTGATGCTTTTGTCAGTCAACCAGCCTACCAGATAGTCGGCGCACCGCTTCGGCAGCGCCATAGTCAAGCCCAATGCCACCGCATTATTCACCCTGGCGGTTGCGGCGGGCAATCGAGGGTTTCTTGCCATTGGGGATTGGTTGAAAGCCTCAATACGATCAATTGGTTGCTTTATTTTCGCCTCCCAAAGGACGCAAACCCGTCCTACAGCACGATTCGACGA
>NZ_JAAHHS010000458.1 GCF_010692395.1 Moorena sp. SIO3H5 | reverse complement strand
CTTGACATCGTGAATTAAACCACGAACCCGAAACTGATCGACTCTTTTGTCACTGGGAGAATGACGTAGAGTAGTTTTCCCCTCTAGGGGAATAAATTTCTTAATTTGAATTTGAGCGAGTTTTCCTGCCTTGGTGATGCGGAAATATACTCGCCACAGATAGACTTTTTTCTCACCAAAAGAGGGGTTGGTACTTAATTTCTTCCACAAGGGTTGGTGCATATAGGCACTGAAGCTGATTCCTTGTTTGAGAACAAGAGTTCCTTTAACTGACCTATTAGGCTCTTGAGATGGGTTTGGGTCAAATCGCCCAAACAGATAGCCCAGAGCCGAAAACTCGGTTGGACGACTAGGAGGGGTAAAGGGGACAACTTCCATGGGATTGGGAATGAAGGAGCCATTATATTTTAGACTATCAAATTACGGCAATCTGATGGACGTGAACTACCCCAACTTACTTCGTTGAAGTTGGGGCTTCCAGTTTCACGGAAGAATGCCTCAATTTGGACGGACGTCCGCGTCTTGGTCTTACTTCTTCTCCACTGGCGTTGACCTCCCCCGTCCCAGAGGAGGATAGCATTCTGATCCCTTCTGCTCTAATGTTCTTGGCCGCATTACCATCTCTGTCGTGGTGAGTTCCACAGCTTGGACAAATCCAAGTCCTTACATCAAGGGGCAACTCTTTGATCTGGTAATGACAATTAGAGCAGGTTTTAGAACTGGGAAACCATCGGTCTATCTCAATCAAAATTTTTCCTTCTCTTTCGCATTTATAGGAAATAAAATTCACAAAAGTTTTCCAGCCTAGATCAGATATTGCTTTAGCTAGTTTGTGGTTACGAACCATGCCCTTGACATTTAGGTTTTCGACTACCACCACTTGGTTGTCATCAACTATCTTTCTAGATAGCTTATGTAGGTAGTCTTGGCGGACATTTCCAATCCGTTCGTATACCTTGGCTACAATTTTTCTAGCTTTTTTGCGCCCGTTACTTCCTTTCTTCTTCCGGGCAGCAATACGCTGTTTTTTAGCTAACTTCTTTTCGTACTTAGCTAAGTGTTTAGGATTGACAAATTTAGAGGTCTTTTCGCCATCGTAGGTGATCGCAAAATCTTTGATACCTAAGTCTATACCAATAACCTTGCCTTTCACGGAAGGTTGTACCCCATCTGAGTCGTATTCCATTAGGACAGAAGCGTAGTACTTCCCTGACGGAGTTTTACTGACAGTTACAGTCTTTATTTCTCCGTCCAATGGTCGATGAATCACTGCCTTAACGACACCTAACTTCCCAGGAAACTTAAGGCAATCACCTACTTGCTTGACCTTTTGGGGATATTGGATTGACTGACGATGATGGTATGACTTAAATCTTGGATATTTCGCCCTGCCTTCAAAAAAGTTTTGGTATGCACGGCTAAGATTAAGACTCACAGACTGTAAGACCTGAGAGTAGCAATTTTTTAGCCATTCGGTTTCTTTTTCTTTTTTGAGTTTTGGCAACATAGAATTGAGTGCAGATTGCTTAAGTCCTTTGCCAGTTTCCTTGTAAGTTTCTATACAGTGATTTAGTGCATAATTCCACCACCAACGAGCACAACCAAAGTTCTGAGTCAAAATGTGAACTTGCTCCTGAGTTGGATAAATTCTTACTTTCACGGCTTTATGTTTCACTGCACTCATCTTTATTATCGACCTTAGTTACTATTATATGCATTTATTAGTAACGTGTCAACTGCTGCTAAAAGATTGTTCGCGTAGCGTGGCCTATGGCCAGGGGTATATCCATCCCCACCCATCCCTGGGACGGGTGGGGATGGATATACCCCTCAAACTCCCCTATCCGTTAACTGGTTAAGTTTTACTTCCGATAAGTTCCTAGGGCTGTGGAGATTGTTGTTGAATACCCATAATAAAAGTGTCGAGCCCGGGGGCGGCAAGTGTGGGGAGATGGGGAGATGGGGAGATGGGGAGATGGGGAGATGGGGAGATTTTTATTAAGGGTAATTATATCGACATCATATTACTCCCTAAAGGGAAACCCTTGAAAGCAAGGGATCCCAGTGATTGAATCTGGCTATAAATGTGGGTCATGAGGGTGTGGGATAGGCTCTGCCGCGCCAAAGGCGCAGGCAAAGTTACTCGACTTTTTGGTAGTCAACCAGGATCAGGTTGGCTTTACCAGCTTACCTAAATTTAAGTATAATTTAATACATTTTTTTGTCGTAGATTAAAATTACTAAACTATGGGATAATATTTAATTATCTAGCATTTTAAACTAATTGACAAATGCTATGGTACAAACAAAAAAACATTATCATCACCACCCATAATCACATCATAATATTAGGTTTTATTCTAAGATTTTTTTTACCATATTATAAAGGTAATTAATAAGCGCCCATGTCAATTTTTATCAAGTCAATAACGGTAGAGAGTCCCTCTTTAGTTTTCAAATTCGTAAACACAAAGGGTTTATCTCCTCGCATCTTTTTAGCATCCCGTTCCATCACCTCCAAATCTGCTCCCACCTGAGGTGCCAGATCAATTTTGTTAATCACCAGCAAGTCAGACTTGGTGATTCCTGGTCCTCCTTTACGAGGAATCTTATCCCCAGCAGCGACATCAATAACGTAGATCGTGAAATCTACTAGTTCTGGACTAAAGGTTGCTGCTAGGTTATCCCCTCCACTTTCTAGGAACACCAAGTCTAAATCAGTAAACCGATTTTCCAGCTGTTCAATGGCTGCCAAGTTCATTGAGGCATCTTCCCGAATGGCAGTATGGGGACAACCCCCTGTTTCCACACCCAGAATGCGATCGCTTTCTAGGGCCTGACTCCTAACTAAAAACTGGGCATCTTCCTGAGTATATATATCATTGGTGACCACAGCGATTTGATAAGAGTCTCGCAGGGCTTTACACAATGCATCTAATAGAGCAGTTTTCCCTGAACCAACTGGACCAGCAATCCCAACACGAAAAGTACTCATGTTAACTAACTTAGAGTTAATTTCAATAGTGTAGTTTATTTATGATCATTAGCCATAAAAAAATTGTTAATTGCTACAAATTAACAATTAACAAATGGTAATTGGTAAGTTTAGATTTTTATTATAGCGTTTTCTGACGATTAAGGAGTCAAGGCACCGACTTGCTGTAAATCCAAAAGAAAAATTTTCTGAGTAGATGCTTCGTTTGATATAACAGCTGCATGAGATATCATCTCCAGAACACTGGCCTGACGGTAAGACTTCGGGATAGGTCGCATCATGTCTTGGGGTAATTCCACCAAATTGGGCAGATCATCGACAAAAATTCCCCAAAGTTCGGAGTCCCTAGGACGAATAATCACTAAGAACCTTTGGTTAGGGCTTGGGTGAGGTAAACTACCATCACCCAACTGCTGATGTAAATTCCAAAGTTTAATGCTATGCTTGCCTAGCTGAACTAATCCCATAGTTTTCATCTCCCGGCTGATTTCAGTGGTAAAATTAACCACTTTAAGAACATCCCTAATCGGAAGACATAGGGAATATTCATAAATCTTAAAAACTATGAATTTGTCTATTTGTAAATTATTTGACATCGCCTTTATAATATGATCTTTATTTTATTTTTTTAGATAAAAGTTACTATTAAAAAACATAAATTAATAATTATTAATTACTAAATAATTCCAGAGTATAGCGTTAATTATACTTATCATGTATAGTCTTTATTATGCCTAATGCCTACTCCCTACTCCCTACTCTCTATTCCGTTATTAAGGGTGAAATGGGCTCAACGACATCGGTTACTGTTGTCAACAATTTGTGTTCCAAATAGGGCTTAGTGATATAAGCCTTTGCCCCTAACTGTGCAGCAATCAAGCGGTGTTTATCGTTACTGCGGGATGTGAGGATGACTATAGGAAGATCTACCAAAGCTGGGTCAAGCTGACAGTGTTTGAGAAACTCAAACCCATTCATGCGAGGCATCTCAATATCACAGATTACCAACTGTATGTCTGTCTGATGCTGTAGTTGCTCAATACCTTCATAACCATCCTGGGCTTGAAACACGTGATAGCCATTCTTTTCTAAGGTCATGGCTAGAGTTTGGCGCAGGGTGATCGAATCATCTACGACGAGTACCTTTGGCTTATGTCTGACCCAGAATGGTTCAACCCTTGAAGGTGGAAGCTGCTTTACTGAAAGGGTTTCCATCGCTTGGGTCCGTTGATCTGGGCCTAAACTTTTAACCTTCAATGTGCCAACCTGTAACCTTTTACTGGCATCATCGGTCTGTTGGTCAGATAGGTACTGGATCAATTCAGTCCCATCCAGCACCAATGTCAAGCGACCATCGGCGAGAATACTGCCCCCATTGACATAGGGGGGTGGCACAATCATTGTCCCTAAAGGACGAATCACCAACTCCTGGTCTCCCAACAGTTGGTCTACTTCCAGACCGACAAGCTGATCCTGGTAATGGATGAGAATGATTGGTCTGATCGTCTCTTTAGGAACAACAGGCTGATGTCGATGGGTTACCGAGAATGGAGAAGCCACAGAGGAATAATCTAGGATTTGCCCAAGTTTGTAGACTTTAACCAGTTGCTGATCACTCCCGGTACCCAAGTAGAGGACAAGACCATCTTCCCAACTTCGGAGCTGGTGTTCCTCAGGAATGATAATTTGCTTGACTTGATCAGTAATTAAACCATAAACTTGGCTCCCAGCCTGACACAGGAGTAATTTATTTATGGTTAAACTCAGGGGAATTTGTAGTCTAAATCTGGTGCCTTGGTGGGGAGAAGAATCAACCATTACCGAACCCCTGAGAGCTTTGACCTGGTTTAGAACAACATCAAGACCAACACCACGTCCAGAAAGGTTATTCACCCCAGAGACAGTGGAAAAGCCTGGTTCAAACAACAAATTCCTCAGCTGAGCCTTACTCAGATTATTACTCTGTTCAAAGTCTATGAGTTCACGTTCTACTGCTAGTTGGCGAATCCGTTCAAAATTCAACCCTGGCCCGTCATCGAGGACTTCAATCACCAAATGTCTGCCCCGATGGAAAGCAGTGATTTCAATTAATCCCTTTTCTGGTTTGCCTTGTTGTTGCCTGACAGCAGGAGTCTCAATACCATGGTCAAAAGCATTACGCACAAGATGCAGCAGCGGGTCGTATAGCTTCTGGGCAACAACTTTATCCACTAAAACATCATTACCAGAGATTTTGAGCTCTAGCAGCTTATGGTGGGAGGCTGACAACTGCTTGATCACAGGGGGGAAGCGACTAAATATTTCCCCTAAAGGCAACATCCGGGCGTCCATCAAAACATCACGATGGTTGGTTAACAACCGACGTTGTTGTTCGAGAGTTTTACTGGATTGGGTGGTGAACAGCTCAATGTCATGGGCAGCTTCTGTTAATTGTATAGCGTCTTCTACAACTGACTGAATCAGAAGCTCGGGTGTACTATAACGTTTTAGTTCCAGGTCATCGAAATAGTCTGTATCCAGAACGTTAGTGGGTTGAGAGGGTAGGGTGGCCTTTTGGCCAAGGTTGGCAGTAGGATTAGGGTTGGTAGCTTTGTTTTTGTTTAAACCTTCAACATTAAACTTGCTAACCTGCAAGGTTTTTTCTGTCCAAGGGTAGGAATAAAAACTAAGATTGGGGTTAGTAGCTTTGTATTTGTTTAAACCAGATCGGACGCGCGTCGTG
>NZ_JAAHHS010000457.1 GCF_010692395.1 Moorena sp. SIO3H5 | reverse complement strand
CTTACCACAACTGAGGGATAACCCATGGCAATGTTTTCCCGAATGGTTTTGCCAAACAGAAATGTATCTTGGTTAACTACACCAATTTGCTCCCGCAATGAGCGCAGGGAAAGACTGGTGATGTCTTGACCATCAATTAACACTTTGCCATCTGTGGGGATATAAAGCCCCAAAACTAATTTGGAAATGGTGGTTTTCCCTGAACCACTGCGACCGACTAGGGCTACCATTTGCCCTGGTTTTACCTCAAAACTGAGATTTTCGAGTACATTAATATCGCTTTGAGGGTGATAACGAAAGGTAACTTGCTCAAAACGAATGTGACCCCTCAGTTGTGGTAAGGATTGGCGAGATTGCTGCTGCAAATCTTCTTCTGGTTCCGCATCCAGCACATCATTGATCCGTTCCACTGCAATCAGCACTTCCTGCAATTGATTCCACAAAACGGTTATTCGCTGGAAAGGAGCAATTACATTATTTAGCAACATATCAAACGCGACTAATTGACCGATGGTGAGTTGGTTTTGAATCACCAGCCACGCTCCATACCACAGCAGAGTAGTAGTAGCAACTGTTTCGATAGTATTACTGAATATTTGTAATTGGTTGCTGATGATTTGTCCAGAAAAGCTAATTTTGATGGACTTATTTAAGAGTTCCTCCCAATGCCAGCGCACTGTTTGTTCAACTGCCATGGATTTAATTGTGTTAATCCCGGTCAGGGTTTCGATCAGATAGCTTTCTTGATTAACTAAAGCATCGAATATTTCTCGGGAAATCCGGCGCAAGAAAGGCGTGGCGATCAATGCCAGCAGGAAAAATGGCGGGACAATTAATAATACTAGGGCTGCCAGTTTCCAGCTGTACCAAAACATCAGACTTACGTAGATAAAAACAGTGAGTAAGTCGAGCAAAATTGATATCGCTTCGCCAGTGAGGAAACTTTGAATTTTTTGGTTTTCCTGGACTCGGGAGACAATGTCACCGACAAAACGAGATTCAAAGAAGTTTAAGGGTAATCGGAAGGTATGGCGAATAAACCCGACAATAAGCGCCAGATCGACTTTCTTAGCGGTGTGGTCTAGCAAATATTGCCGCAAGCCAGTCATGGCAATTTGGAATAAGCCAAACAGCAGCAAGCCTAAGCCAACAGCGTTTAAGGTCAGGGTACTACCTTGCACTATTACCCGGTCTAACAATAGCTGTGTGAATAGAGGTGTAACTAGTCCGAAGATCTGAACTAATATAGATGCGATCAATACCTCAAAAAGCACCAGCCCGTGAGGTTTCATTAATTCAAAGAACTGCCAAAAGGCAACACTCGCCTCCTTGGCTTCCTTCAGCATTGCTGTGGGTTGCAACAGAAGGGCATAGCCAGTCCAATTTGCTTTGAAATCGGAATGGTTGAAGGTTTTTTGACCAATGGCAGGGTCTCCTACAATTACGCGATCGCGAGTGACTTTATAGACCACGATGTAGTGTCTGCCTTCCCAATGGGCAATAGCAGGCAGTTTCTCTGTTGCCAATCGGTCGAGACTAGCTTTGACCGGTCGGGTCGAAAAACCGATGCTTTCTGCTGCTGCTGCTAGACCTCGTAGTGATGTGCCATTGCGGTCAACATTGGCAACATCCCGCAAACGATTAACACTGAAACGCCTACCCCAGTAGCGACCGATCATCACTAAACAAGCAGCACCACAATCTGAAGAACTCTGTTGGGCAAAGAACGGATAGCTTTGAGTAACTTGCTGCCACCAATGGCTGACTTTGACTGTGGGGTTAGGAAAGTAAACTCGACGGGTCTTGGGCTTTGGTTTTCGCTGTGGAGGGGGTTGAGCAGGTGCGACAGCTGACAAGGTCTTAGCCAATGCTGGCATAGGTTGGTCGTTAGGCAATGGGGTAGCATCAGACTCAATCAGCTCACTAAGTTGTGGCAAGTGGAGTAGGGCAATTTTGCTATCAGCATTGCTGAGACTATATAGCTTAGTTGGCATCCTCACCTGCCAAGAGTTTCCTTCCTTTAACTGGGAGGGAGTGTAGATGCTGCCAGCATTGAGGGTTTTGCCAGAACCATGGAGTAGCTCTCCGTGTCCGAGCAGCCAAAGTTTTTGATTGTTTAGTAGAGAATCTGGGAGTGTGCCGACTTCGAGAGTATAAGGTTTCAATAGCGATAGCGTTTTAAGTAACCCTTCTCGGGGTAGATTCTCGAAAAAACCATTGCGACGACACAATAAGAATAGATCCCGCAATACCGCTTGTCTATGCAGGTGATCCCGGATGCTAGGATAGTTACGGAGCAAGGGCTGCAACAACTCACCAGCAAGATAGCAAACCTTGAGCTTGACAGAAGCTCTGGCTGTGTAAGGCTGAAACGATTCTTCTGGAAACAACGTCAGCTCGCCGAAGGTGCTGGATGCTTCTAGAGAAGTCAGTAAGTTATTGTTGTGATCAAGGAGCCTGACTTTGCCAGCCATAACGATGTAAAGGCCAACATTGCCATTACCTGCTTGCCAGAATCCCTTACCTGCTCTTGGTTCCAGAATTTTAATACCCTTGAAGCAGCGGTCGAGTTCTTGTTGAGGGAGTGCTTGTCCCAGGGTCTGGGCAAGTTGTTGAGCAAAATATTGCTTGAAAGCAGCTTGAGACGATGAATCCTGAACCATGGAGTTTACTCCAATCAATCAAAACATTCCTAGAGCTTTAATTCAGTAATAAAAATATCGCTATTTGTAACACGGTATTCATGCACAGTTGCTCTACATCTGCTCTACGTTCAATTCTCGATTTAGTTCACCATGCCCCTACACTACATGTAGTCTTAAAATAGTTCACCTCGAAATGCTACATGTAATGAGTTGATGCCATCCCGTAAGTTTTGAATGACTAAAATATACCTATGATATATTACTGAATTAGCTCTGATTAGGATTGATTTTACAATCATTAATTCCTAAGTATTGCAAGAAATAATCTGTTTTTGTCCTGGTGCACAAGTGTCAGTTATCAGTAAGTTTTCAGTAATTTTATTACCAGTTATGATTTGTGTTATTACTTGTCCGAAGGACTATACATTAACTCTTAATAACCAACTATTAGCTACTCAGTTATTGCCACCATTTTGTACTAGCTGCAAGCGCACTAAGCATTAAGGTGTTTGACATTCCTAAACTCCGAAACTCAGTAATAACTTACTTCTGACTTCTGACTTCTAACTTCTGACTTGCGCATAGCGCTATACTAGCTGTATTAGCTGCTAATTTTTTGTGGATTGAATGGCCACAATTTCAACGATTCAGTTAATGAGGCAGAAGGCAAGTTGCGAACAACAATGCCACAACCCTCAGTTTTAGAAGAGTTCTTGGTATTCTGAGCCTTGGAGGATTTATGGCGGGTGGAAAGTCCCATTTTTTTGAGCAGACGGTTGATATGGCGATCGCTGACTTCAATGCCAAACTCTCGGGTCAGATGCTTGTTCAACCAATGGGCTGTCCAAGAGTGAAATGAATAGCCATACTCACGGGGGCTATGACTCACCAGCTCTTTTAAACGTTCAAGGTATTGGTCATTAATGGTCTTAGGTCGGCCAATTGGCAAAGCATTCCAATTGTGCATGTTACCCGTTTGGAGTTGGCAAATCCAATACCGTGCGGTTTCTTGAGAGCAGTGTAATGCTGTACAAATTTGAGCCTGAGACTGACCTTGATCTGCCAGCAACATAATCTCAATCCGACGACGGTATTCTGGGCGTAAATGGGTTTTTAGGCTTTCTAGCAGCAATTGTCGTTGATCTGGGGTCAAAAACTGACCTGCTTCTATATCGCTGCTTTCTGGAGCACCGTGTTGAACGTAAGTTACAACCATATGACAGCTAAATTCGTTGACACACCCTATACTGATAAAATTCTGTGAATTTTTCAAGAAGTATCGGTAAAGTTTTATTGAAGACATCGTAATTATGAAGCTCTCTCACCAAAAAAAACAGCCATTATGGCGTTTATATCGATGCTCCGGTTATAAGTGGGCAACAATTTCTATCTGTTCCAGTTGTTCCTTTAGCCAGTCAGAAAACAACTTTGAAAGAATCTCAGAGTGCAACTGCTCATCCAATTGCGGCTGAATGATTTCCTCAACCAAAATCAGGTGTACTCCAGATGAGGTGACAATGGGTTGGAGAATCTGGGGCGGACTGGCAGCAAACACCGCTGCAGCAATCTCTGGCTTGAGTTGTTGGCGCTGTAGTATTCCTCGATATCCTCCAGAGCGGCGCAGTGACACGTCCTGAATATATTGGCGAGCAATCTCATGGAAACTGATTTCTCCTTCCTTGAAGGCATAAAAGATTTCCCACCCTAGGTCTTCGTCCTCCAAAACCACTTCGTACATGACGACTCCGGCATAATCAAGCTGGTGCTCATAAAAAAAAGACTCAACTTGATCGTTAAACAGATGTTGAGCGACCTTGTCAGCGATAGTGTTGGTATAAATCAATGCTTCAAAATCATCCAGAGATAGATGATGTTTTTGCAGCCACGACCAAGTCTCGTCAGTGTTATGAAGTTCGGTGGCGAGACGGAAGTCGTCTGCTGCCTGTTGGAGTTCTTCGGGCTCCACTTGAATCCCAGCCTCTGCTGCTGCTGATTCAATAATTTTGCAAGTAACGATGCCTTCAAGTAAGGTAGGAATTTGGCAAGAGAGCCTGACATGCTCAAAAAGAGCTTTCTGGTCAATAGTAATCAAGCTTTGCATAGTATACTGCTGAATTTTACTTAATTTTAAACTCAATCGTTAGTTGGATGAGGCACTAGACACTCTAGCAATCCTATATGATTTGTGAAATATATTGCCCGAAGCTATCGCTATAACCCTTGCCCAGTAAAGATTTACGAGTTTGCATATTTTACAAATGATTTATAATTGCTATATACCTAATACCTAACACCTTGACTTAACCCTAAAAACTAAATTGAAAAACTACTAGGGTTGAACTAATTAATCAATTTTTATTCTAGCCATCCATCTTTGAATTATGTCTGATCAAAATCTTATTTTTTGTTTAAATAAGACATAAGTAAGTGACTTGTGTCTTGCTATCGTAAAGAAAGACATAAGTCACTTATTTATGTCCATACATAAAAGACTAATCCCATTATTTATGTCTTTAAAAATTAGATATAAATTATTTATTTATGTCAATTTCAGGCTTTAGTTAAGTCCAAAAATAAGCCACAAAACTATTGACTTTTATATTGCTGGGTACGATGATTAACTTAAGAAGTTAGCAAGCTTACTAGTCATGAATAGTTGGATGCTAACTGAATAACTAACATCTGAAAGTAAGGAGAAATCAAAATGTCTACTATTAAAATCGCTGAACTTCGTCCTGCTGGTTCTGAGTTATTCCAAGATTCTGAAAGCTTCCTCAATGAACTAAGCGATGGTCAGGAAATGAACATGGTTTTAGGAGGATTCTCTGGCTTCCCCTTTAGCTTTGGTACTTTCCAGACTGTACAAAGCGTCCAGAGTATAGATACCGCTAGTATCGTGAGCAACAGTGTCGTTACCGGCAACTCAGTTGTCTCGGTGAATAGCAATGTCGGAGGTAAGGGTAAGAAGAAGCACTAAGTTCCTTAAGTAAAGAGATTTCGCTCTTTAGGAAGTCGGTTGTAACTGATATCTTGCACTAATGTCAGTAGTCAGCCAGGGATTTAAACCCTGGCTGA
>NZ_JAAHHS010000456.1 GCF_010692395.1 Moorena sp. SIO3H5 | reverse complement strand
TCAGGAAACTCTGACACCTTGGCCAGAAAAATCAATACCAGCAATTGCCGGTGTGAGTTCCTTTGGTTTTGGTGGCACTAACTCCCATGTGGTGTTGGCAGAAGTAGAGAATAAGGAACTCTTAATAGGTAACCCAAACCCAACCCCTCCCAAGGAGGGGAGCACAGAAGAAAAACCCAAAGAACGTCCAGTGCATCTGCTGACGCTCTCAGCGAAAACACAAGAAGCTCTAGAGCAGTTAGTCACCGGTTATGAGCACCACCTGAAAAAACATCCAGAATTAGGCATAGAAGATGTTTGTTATACAGCCAATGTGGGGCGTACACACTTTCAATATCGCCTCGCTGTTGTCGCCAAATCGACAAAGCAGTTACAGGAACAATTAAAAGCGAAGGCAGAATCAGAGGAAACACCAGGAGTCCTGACGGGTCAAAAGATTGGTCGCAAGCGTCCTAAGGTAGCCTTCCTCTTCACCGGTCAAGGTTCTCAGTATGTAAATATGGGACGGCAATTGTATGAAACTCAACCTACTTTTCGTCAAGCTTTAAATAAATGTGATCAAATCCTACGTCCGTATCTGGAACATCCCCTCAATGGAGTTCTCTATCCTCTTGATTCACAAAACTCAAGTTCCTCTTTGCTAAATCAAACTGCTTATACCCAACCGGCTCTGTTTGCTGTTGAATATGCCCTCGCCAAGTTATGGGAATCTTGGGGAATCAAACCCAAGGTGGTGATGGGTCATAGTGTTGGAGAATATGTGGCAGCTTGTATTGCAGGAGTTTTCAGCCTTGAAGACGGACTGAAGTTAATTGCCATGCGTGGCAGGTTAATGCAGCAGTTGCCTGGTGGTGGCAAGATGGTATCGTTGTTGGCGTCGGAGGAGCGGGTCAAAAAGGCGATCGCGGACTATAGTTCCCAAGAGGGGTATAAGAATCCTGCTGTAAGCATTGCTGCCATCAATGGACCGGAAAGTATCGTGATTTCTGGTGATACTGAAGCGATCGCAGCTATTTGCAGTAAGTTAGAAGCTCTGGGAGTAAAAACCAAACCGCTACAGGTATCCCATGCTTTTCATTCTCCTTTGATGGAACCGATGTTGGGCAAGTTTGAAACTGTAGCCAAACAAGTAACCTATAGTCAGCCGAAAATACCACTAATATCAAATATCACTGGTGAAAAAGTAGGTGCGGAAATTGCTACTGCTGAATATTGGGTTCGTCATGTGCGACAACCAGTGAGATTTGCCCAGAGTATGAAAACTCTAAATGAGCAAGGGTATGAACTATTTCTAGAAATTGGACCCAAACCAATATTGTTAGGAATGGGAAGGCAATGTTTACCAGAGGATGTGGGAGTATGGTTGCCGTCATTGCGTCCGGGAGTAGAAGAATGGGAACAAATGATCTCTAGCTTAGGAAAATTGTATGTAAAAGGTTTCAATGTAGATTGGTCAGGATTTGATAAAGATTATGCTGGTCAGAAAGTTGGATTACCTACTTATACCTTTCAGAGGGAACGATATTGGATAGAGATAGATAAAAAACATCATAAAAGCAGATTTTTGTCAAGAGATGCAGGTTATCACCCCTTACTAGGTGAACGCTTCTACTCTGCAATTCAACAGCAACAAATCCAGTTTGAATCCCAACTGAGTGCCTCTGAACCAGCCTACTTGAAGCACTATCGGGTATTTGAGCAGGTGATATTTCCTGCGGCTGGTTATTTAGAAATGGTCTTAGCTGCTGGTGCAACTCTATTCAATTCCCCAAAACTGGTGCTAGAAGACTTAGTAATTCAAAGTGCATTAGTTTTACATCAAGAGAAATTAAAGGCAGTTCAAACAGTTTTCACCCCATTGGAAAATCAAACGTACCAATTTCAGATTTTCAGTGGAGATCAAGAAGACAATCAGCAACAGCCTAGTTGGACACTCCACACAGAAGGAAAGCTTAGAGAGCAGCAAATAGATAGTGAACCTACTGTTGCGAACCTAGAAGCTTTGAAAGCAAGTTGTCCTGAACAGATAGAGGTTAAAGACTATTACCAACAATTTCAGGCTCAAGGTATTGACTACGGTGTCAGTTTCCAGGGTCTTAAGCAGCTGTGGTGTGGGGAAGGCCAAGCTATTGGCGAAATTCAATTGCCAGAGGAACTGGTAAGAGATTTGACAAACTACCAACTACATCCAGCACTTTTAGATGTCGGTATGCAGGTGATTGCTGCTGCCATCGGGGAAGAGGAAAGTCAGACTACCTATGTGCCAGTATTAATCGAACGCTTGACAGTATACCGTCGTCCTGATACCAGTCTTTGGGCAATGGCATCTGTAGCAATACCATTAAAAGACAACAAAGACAGTTTAAGTGGTCAAATTACTCTCTTGAGTAGCAAAGGAGAGACAATTGCTATAATTGAAGGCTTGCAACTAAAACAAGTCACAAGGGAAGCTTTGCTGGGGAGGGAAGCAGATGAACTCAGCAATTGGTTATATGAAATAGAATGGCGAACGCAACCTCGTTTTGGTCGGCAATTACCACCAGAATATATATTGATTCCAGGAGAAATATCTCGGAAACTCAACCCTTTAGTATCTAAATTAGTCTCAGAAATTGACTTAAATAGCTACAGTCAATTCTTAAGTCAGTTAGAAGCTTTGAGCATTGATTATATTGTCCAGGCATTTGTAGAAATGAGCTGGTTATTCCCAGAGGGAGAAATTTTTTCTAGTCAATCTCTAGCGGAAAAATTAGAAGTTGCATCCCAACATAGACGACTGTTTAACCGTCTGTTAGAGATATTGGCAGAAGTAGAAATTCTCAAAGGTACAACAGAGCGTTGGCAAGTAATTAAAACTCCAGAAAAAACTAATCCCCAGGGAAAAAACCAGGCATTGCAGAATCAATACCCTCAAGGCAAGCCAGAACTTACCTTACTAGAGCGTTGTGGCTCTCAACTGAGTGCCGTGTTAAGAGGAACAGCAGACCCACTACAGATAGTTTTCCCAGAAGGAGATTTAACCACAGCTACCCAACTCTATGAGGAATCATCTGAAGCGCAAGTAATGAATACCCTAGTCCAGCAAGGGATATCCACTGCCTTAGAAAAGTTACCTAAAGACAGAGGAGTAAGGTTATTAGAAATTGGTGCTGGCACTGGAGGAACGACAAGCTTTATTCTACCTCACCTAAATCCCCAGCAAACAGAATATGTATTCACCGACCTGGGTAGTTTGTTCACTAGCAAGGCCCAGGAAAAGTTCCGGGATTACCCGTTTGTACACTATCAACAGCTAAATATAGAAAAAGACCCAACAGCTCAGGGGTTTGAATCACATCAGTATGATGTGATTGTGGCAGCGAATGTACTGCACGCCACCACATCTTTGCGTCAGACCTTAGAAAATGTCCGACAACTGCTAGCCCCGGGGGGAATCTTGGTATTGTTGGAAGTGACAACTCGTCAGCGTTGGGTGGATTTATTTGCAGGACTATTAGAAGGATGGTGGAGGTTTGAAGATTTTGATTTACGACCTAACCATCCTCTATTAGAGAGCTATCAATGGCAGCAACTCCTAAAAGAAAGTAATTTTCCAGAAGTAGTTGTTTTGCCAGGAGTAGAGGGAAATAACCAGGAAGTATTTCCCCAAAGTGTAATTATTGCTCAAGCTTCACCAACCCCATCATCCTTAGCTTTATCCAAACCCCAAGGTTGGTTAATTTTTGGAGATCGACAAGGGGTTGGTGAAAATCTGGCAACTCAAATGCGATCGCGAGGAGAAATCTGTACTTTGGTTAAGCCTGGGCCAGAATATCAACAGGTAGAGGCAGAAGAATTTACGATTAACCCGGAAAACCCTGAAGATTTCCCCAAACTGATTTCCCAGTTAGTAACGCACTCAGGGAACTTGCATGGAGTGATTCAATGCTGGAGTTTAGAAACACCAGAAGGTAATTTTACTACAGAAGAACTAACCTCAGCATCCCAGATTGGATGTGGTAGTACCTTGTCCTTAGTGCAGGCATTAGTCAAGACTGAATTATCCCCATCCCCTCACCTTTGGTTAGTTACTCAAGGGGCGCAAGCAGTACCAGATGATAATCCTGTTGTGTCAGGCATAGCCCAATCTTCTTTGTGGGGAATGGGAAAGACCATTGCTTCAGAACACCCTGAACTAAAGTGTGTGCGTATAGATTTAGACCCACAGCAAACCGCTAAAGAGCAAGCAAAAATGCTCATGTCGGAAATATTGTCAGAGTCTAGAGAAGATGAAGTAGCATTCCGGCAAGAAAATCGTTATGTGGCAAGGTTAGTGCCCTCTCGGCATACCCAAAAAACTATGGACAAACCCTTAACTGTTCGTAAAGATGCTACATACTTAATTGCAGGTGGACTAGGGGGTGTGGGCTTACTTGTGGCTCATTGGTTGGTCGAAAAGGGCGCAAGACATTTGGCGTTAATTGGACGTAGTGGAGTTAAGGAAACTGCTAAAAAACAGTTGCAGGAATTAGAGCAAGCTGGTGCTGAGGTAATGGTGGCGCAAGCAGATATATCTAATTTGGAATCACTAACTAAGGTTTGGTCTGAAATTGAACAAAATATGCCACCATTGAAAGGGGTCATTAACAGTGCTGCGGTTGTAGATGATACTCTAATTGAGTCCCATAATTGGCCAAGATTTATGAAAGTGATGGCTCCTAAGGTTCAAGGTTCTTGGAATCTCCATCTGCTTACTCAAAATCAGTCATTAGACTTTTTTATACTATTTTCTTCTATAGCCTATCTTTTCGGTCTAAAAGGTGCTGCTAATTATTCTGCTGGTAATGCTTTCAAACATTCCTTGGCTTACTATCGGCGCTCTCTAGGTTTGACCGCAGTGACCATTAACTGGGGTATAATATTAGGAAAAGATTTAGTTGAATCAAAAGCTAGTCAGAAGTTACAAGCTAGACAAATGGGAATTGATCCTATTCAACCCCACAAAGTGATAGAAGCTCTAGAATTATTGTTGGGTACTACTGCTATAGGAGTGGGAGTAAGTCCTATGAACTGGTCTCAGTTTTTAGGAAAACTGCCTGGAGAAGTAAGTCCACCATTTTTTGAGGATTTAATTGTAAGTCAACCAGAAAAATTAGTTAAGGCGTACCAGCTTTTAGAAAAAATTAAGACTGCATCGACAACAGAAAAAGAAAGTCTATTAGTGGCTCACCTCCAAAGTGAAATTGCTCAGGTGCTGAGGATCAAACATTCTCAAATAGATATACAACAGCCTCTCAACACAATGGGAGTTGACTCCTTGATGGCATTAGAACTGCGAAATCGGGTTAAAAGTCAGTTAGAAGTTACGCTCCCAGTTACCAAGTTTATAGCAGGACTTACCATTGCAGATATATCACAGGAATTAAATCAGCAACTAGCCCAAAGTGATATCAAAGAAGAAATTGAAGCTAATAACGTCAAAGATATTAACTGGATAGAGGTGTAATTATGAATTTAGTTGAATTTATACAAAGCCTTTCCATCAAAGGGGTTAAGTTTTTGTGCGATAGGGAAAATTTGCGCATTGGCGATTCCCAAGAGGTATTAACTCCAGATATTATTGCTCAAGTGAAGCAGCACAAAACTGAAATATTAAAGCTATTGAGGGAACAGCCTGATATTCTCGAAGTCTATCCCTTGTCTTATGGACAAAAACCACATGGCTTTTTGTCCATAAGACAAGGGA
>NZ_JAAHHS010000455.1 GCF_010692395.1 Moorena sp. SIO3H5 | reverse complement strand
TCTTGCCATTTCCAACGCGATCGCAATTCAATATTCTGGGCTTTGACCGTGGAAATGCCAGATAAGACCTCCACTAGATAGGATTGGGTTTGAGCATTCCGTTCCGCTTTATTGCGTAGCTGTTGCCGGACAATTGGGGAAACGATCAGGGTCAGGAGCATGAACAAAGGAATTACTGACAAAGTCACCACGGTCAGCACCCAACTAAACATGAACATGACCACGATGTAGATTATAGAAAAGACTGAATCTAACACCACGGTTAGGGCTGTCCCGGTCAAAAAGGAGCGGATATTTTCTAGCTCATTGATGCGAGTGGACAACTCTCCAACGGGTCGTTTCTCGAAATAGTTTAACGGTAAGCGCAACAGGTGGTCGATAATCTCGGAACCAAGAGACATATCGATACGGTTGGTCGTATCTACAAACAGGTAGGTACGCAGGGTGATTAAAACCCCCTCAAAAACCGACACCACCAACAGTAAAATTCCCAGTACTTGCAAGGTATCGGTACTGTTTTGGGAAATCACTTTGTCAATCAGTACCCGGATAATCAAGGGATAGGCGAGACCTAACAGTTGAACAAAGAAAGAAGCAATTAAAACTTCTGCCAACACCTTGCGGTAACGAACGATAGAAGGCCAAAACCAACTCAGACCAAACCGCTGGGTAGGGGTGTCTTTGGTAGGTTTTAACAGAAGTACTTGCCCGCCTTCTCCCCAGTTTTCTTCAAAATCTTTGGGTTTAAGGCGTTGGATTCCCAACTGTGGCACCGCCAGCACTATTTGCCGTTCACTGGCTTCATAGAGAATAGCTAAGCTATCGTGCCACAATAGCATCGCTGGGGTCGGTAAACGTTTGATAGCGTTAGCTGGTACTGTTGCCAGTTGGGCAGTTAATCCCATCAGTTCTGCCACTGCACCACAGTTCTGAAGGGAGATTTGACCGGTGCGAGCATGCTGGTTTTTTAGCACCTTCCGTATACTATCTTTGCGGAAAGGCATTTTAAAGTACTTACTCAGCATTTGGAAACAAGCCAAGGATTCCTGCACCGCTCCTTTACCCCGTATAAAAGGGAATTTTGTAGGAGTAGTCTGCTCCGTGTAAATCGTCTCAGGAGCCTCATCCGGTCGGTCTGGAGCCTGGGGAATATCGTCTTGAGGTATACTGCGAATTGTATCGGTAGGCTCAGCCAGGGTTGCTGAGTCAGTGGCGCTTTGCTCAGAGAAAATAGCTTCTGGAATTCCCACCAAGCGCGTTGCACCATGACCATTGACCTGTAAGCTAGACAATGCTTCCGAACTCAGACAAGACCCTACTGGTAAATTGGCGGCTGCTCCCCCACTCACAAACCATACTCGATTGGGGTCGAGTTGGCTTGACATTTGCTTGCCCCGAGGTAGGTTATAAACTAAAGCGTCTGACCAGGCTAACAGGGCAAGTGCTTTGAGGTCAGTCTCTGCCTCAGCCCGACGCCCCAACTCTGTTCCCAAAAGATCAAAGATTTCCACTAGACCACAACGGGCTTTGAAGGCATCTGAGAAAGATTTTTCTGTATCTAGCAGCCCTAAGAAGTCAGCCACATTGATGGTGACACAAACCGTTTCCACCGATGCGATCGCAGTTTCACACGGTACTCCCCTGACCAAACTTACCCAGCCAAGAATCGCTCCTGGTTGTAGTAATTTGAGGGTTGTGGGGGTTTGACGGCGTTGGTCATAGCCAATGAGACGGGCTTTACCTTGGAATAGAATCGAGACTTGGCCTGGCATTTTATCCCTGACCACAATTGTCTGACCCATGCGGTAGCGCAATAGTTGGCAACTAGTAGACAGTTTTTGCCGTGCTGCCCTTGACAATTGATTGAAGGGAGTTATACCAGCTAGAAACTCTTGAATTGTTGTTGTATAGGTCATTGAGCCTCTTAGGATTTGAGATTAGTTAGCTAAAGGAGATTAGTATGCAATTTAATAACAGCTTCTCATGAGGTATTTATGAGGATATGCTACAAATACTAGGTCTGTCTTTTATGTAAAGACTCTGTAGAGCACCCTAGGACTTGCTTAGCGCTTCTTTCATTAAGAAATGTAACTAGTTCGCTATGCTATGATTGAAAGGGGGAAAATCTATTGAGACTAGCCTTAAACAACAAAAAAAAATTTACCAGATCGCCATAGACTACTGATCATTTAGCCACTGCACAGTTTCAGGTAACCCATATTTGCAAGCTAGACAGGTTTTTCGGAATCTTCTCCATCTGGCGCGAGATGATCAAAGCGATGCAGCGCGGTCTTGGGGGTTTCCCCCATGAGCGACTGCATCAAGACACTATTAGCCAAATCCCGCCCATGTTCCCCCAAATCCGGAATCAAAGCCGCTATCTTTAGTTTCTTGAGTTTAGTTTCATAAGAGAGTAAAGTTGTTAATCTAGCGCTGCTAATTGCTGATTCAGTTGCTCACTGAGCCAGGTGCTGAAACATTCATTCAGCAGTCGCTGACGCATCGAATCATCTAACTGGGCTGGCATAAACTTTTCCAAACGCACGATTAACAGCCATTCTCCCAAGCGTGTCGGTGGGAACAATTGTCCGGGTTGGCTCAGGCGAAGCATTTGGGCTAACGCGGGGTGAGGTACACTCAGTTCAACTGGACCGATTAATCCCCCAGTCTGAGCTTCTGGTCCTTGGGAATATTCCCTGGCTAGGTCAGCAAAAGACTCTTCTCCTTCTTGAATGCGGAAATAGATTTCTTGGGCTACCCCTGGGTCTTTAGTCCGAATCAGGGAATAAATCACTCGGTCTAATTGTCCCTTCCGTTCCAGAAAATAAGATTCCAGTTTGTGACTCCAGGTTTGTTGTTTGTATTTCTCAATCAGAATACTTCGTACAGCTAGGGCTTCTAATTGAGCTGGAACCATACCACGCTGCTTTAGCCAAGCTTGTTTAGCCGCCTCGTCAATGAGCTGATTTTTTTCCAAGAACTGCTGATAGGCTTGAGCCTTCTCCTCTGGTGTGCAGCTTGCGGTAGCCACTGCCTCGTCAATGATAATCTCACGGATTAACGGTGGCAGCAATTGGTAACCAGCTAGCAGGGGAACAATTTCTTCTGCATTAATGACGCGATCGCCTATTCGTAAAACTGTAGTTGTCCCCATAATAAATGTTTGGCTTTGTGGTAGCGCGGTTATGGATATAATTTAGATATCGCCCACTGTATATTATAATTCCTAAATTTCAAGCTTCAACAGTACAGTTTTTCTACAACCTACGAAACTAGGGCAAACGGTAAAGCGCTAATCGGGAATTGCTACTGGGTAACTTACTACTGACACCACACTGATGTCATACCAAAGTTGCAGTAATGGGGTTGATTTTGCCTTGCCCACGGAGCTTTTGCTTATTCGTTGAGGGTCAGTTCTAAGCAACTGGACTGACCGCTGATAGCTGATAGCTGAGTACCAACGACTTAGTATCACTATTTATATTAAGTTTTAAAAAGACTTCGGGATTGCCAAATCATTCTGATCAAAGGATCTCAGATAACAATACCAGGAGTACATGCCCTAGAGCACCGAGCTATTACAAGGCTATAACAAGTTGCGGAGAGTGGTTTTACCTTGGTAACTGATTACTAAAATAGCTATTGTTTCAGAATAACATAATTCTGATTTTAGAGCATATGTAACTAAACTAAGAGATTGTCCTGGGGTTGAGATCGGTTTGAAACGAAACTATTGCAGAATAAAAATTGTCGATGGCTTTCTGTAATGATAATAATTACTGAGCAACCAAAACTCGCTGCTTATCGCTCTAGTTCATTGGCATGCTAGATCTGTGTTTTACTAGTTCCCTCACACTTTTGTTTGTGTTTGTTCAACTGAGTTCTCACCCCTAAAGCCCCAATGGCGAGTAACGCCAATACAGAGGTTGGTTCTGGAACTGAGGTAGGATCAGTTGGTTTTGGCACTGAGGGGGGATCAGGTTTTGGAACTGGCGGGGGATCCGGTACTTCGAGTCTAACTACATTGACATTATCGATTAGTACTCCTGAATCAAAGGCACCATCTCCAACATCTGTCACACCTATGGTCAGGGTGTAGGTTCCAGAGGAAGCAATTTTCTGAGAGTAGGTGCTAAAACCAGTTTCATTCACAAACGGTGTCATAGAATCAGCTAATACTGAGAACGTATCAGCCAAACCATTCACCTGACCGGAAATTCCCACAAAAGCGAAGTCATTAAAATATTCGGAACCGAAATCATCTGTGAGGAAGTTGTAATCGAAATTAAGAACATCTCCTGCAACTGCTGTAAAGCTAGTTCTGATTGCTGATCCTTCAAACACCTCTCCCTTTCCACTGCCCAGATTATCCAGCGCTGTAATGTTCAGCTCTAGAAAATTAGCTAGCTCCAGGAAGTTCTCTTGTTCCTGGGGAAGGAATGTATCTAGCTGGGCATAGAAACTGCCGTCAGTAGGTTGACTACCAAAAGATGCAGTGCGCACAGACGCACTCCCCAATGTTTCCCAGCCGGTAAAATCGTTTTCAAAACTACCATTAGTGATGATGGTACCTGAGGCAGGATTAGCATCAAATAAACTGGCAAAACCGATCAGGCTGACAATACCTGTTCTCAAAGAGAAGCGCTTGTGTTTTTTAAGGTGAAACATATTTATTATCTTTGTTGAGAACTAGAGATTAGTCATGGGTAGATGCTTCCCAGTTCCAAAGTGGATATTTTTTCCGAGTAGACGCTCTTAACCAATCTGACAGTCTTGGGTTGAAGACTGACCGGGTTGCTGATTGGTTCCACACCTAATCTCGAAGCTGATCCTGACAATCCGCGCATCACCTGCGGTTAATCATCCGATGATAAAATCGCCATCAACTATATCTATATCTATATCGTTTGCATTAACACCTTTCAGGATAGCTAATGTTCTGAAGGGCTTGTTGCCTTCAAGACCATCTGGATCTACTCTAATATAAGTATCTGAGCCAAACTGATCAATTTTCAACCAATCTCCAACATTGGCATCTGAATTCAAACCTTCCGTTTGAACAAGATCCCAAAAGAAACCAGAGGTTAGAACTACAATATCTTCATCGTTGGGATCGAAGTTTTCGATGATGTCCATCCTCTCGGAAAAGTTAGTATACCAGGTCAGATCACTATCATGATCATAACCAAGGTCGATATAGTCACCTCCGAGACCTCCGAATACAGTGTCAGCCCCCCCTTGAGCCTCGATATTATCTCGCCCATCGGTACCTGTGAGCCAGTCTGCGTTGTCTGTGCCATGTAGTTGATTAACATTTCGTGGATTAATATCTCGGATTGTCATAAGTGTTTAGTATGTGCTAACTCTGTGGTTTTTGATTGTTTTAATCATTTACTTTAAGTCATTAGCAGAGGCAAGATTTTTCTCTATTAACGAGAAAATACTATTTACTGCTACTGAGGGTTTAGAGTGGCAGCACACCCAGGAATAACTCTCCTCAAAGAGAAAAATCAATTTTTCTCTTTGTCCATAAAAACCAGATAAATTCTAACTCAATATTTACCACTATAAAATCGTTTTTTATCCTAAAAATATATCGCATTCATAATCTTTACCAACAGTTTAATAATAGTGATAATTTGTGTAAAAAATGTGAAGCAATTTTATAATAATAAGGTCAAGTGGTGATGCCTATTATTAATTTTTCAATCCAGTTGGAGTAAAATCCGGAATACTTGTCTGATAGTTTTTTTA
>NZ_JAAHHS010000454.1 GCF_010692395.1 Moorena sp. SIO3H5 | reverse complement strand
CTGGGGGGGCGACAAGCGCCCTGTAACCCTTGATACATCTTAAATTGAGCAAATTATGGTAAAAAAAGATAGGTCATAACTTGTCAATACGACCTATCAATTGAAAATGCTACCAGAATTATATCAAAAACATCTAAAAAATCTACTTTGTGAATCTCAATTATTGTTTTTTTACCTTATAATAATAATTATACAAGACACCAAAAATATAAAACTTGAAAAAATCGCAGAGTCACTCCCTTTACCCATTCAATTTCACTCACGACGTAAAAAACTACAGAGATTTTTGTCTTTGCCAGTATTTGATGTAAAATATTTGTGGTTTCCAATTATTCAAGAATGGATAAATCAAACATTTCCTAAAGAAAAAATAATCTATTTAGCTATCGATAGAACTAATTGGAAGAACAAAAATTTATTGGTGATTAGCTTAATTTATAAAAACCGAGCAATTCCCGTTTATTTTCAACTTTTATCAAAATTGGGGTCAAGTAACTTTTCCGAGCAGAAACAACTAATTTCAAATATTATAGAGCTATTTAATGATTATCAAATTGTCATTTTAGGTGACCGGGAATTTTGTTCAGTTAAATTGGCTGAGTGGCTAGATAAACAAGGTTTTAAGTTTTGTTTAAGACTTAGAGAAAACGAGCAAATTGAACTCAAAAATCAGGGGTGGATTTCCTTGAAAAACTCGGGATTGAAACCAGGAATTTTGTTATTTTTTGAAAAGGTTAAAGTCACCAAAACTAAACAAGTATCAGGATTTAGTATTGCATGTAAATGGAAGAAAAGTTATCGAAATACAGTAACAAAAGAAGGTTGGTTTATTCTAACAAATATGAGCGAAGCATCTGAGGCAATATCCGCTTATAAAAAACGTTTTGATATTGAGGAGATGTTCCGAGATTATAAAAGCGGTGGATATAATATGGAAGGCAGTAATGTTGTAGGCGATCGCTTTATATCTTTAGTTATTATAATCTCTTTTGCTTACTTTATTGCAACTATTAAGGGAAAAATAATTAATAAAAAAGGAGTTCAAAAATATGTAGCTAGAGTCAAAGAATATGGGCGATTAACTAAAAGACATAGTAATTTTTATATTGGAATGTATGCTCAAAAATGGATTAATATTAGGTCGCAATGTTGGGAATTAGTTGATAAGTTAATGCGTTTAAGTCGTCATAAGCTCGATAATTATTTACGAGGTATGAGAGCTATGAAGCTTATACAGTCTACTTTTTAGCTCTCATGTCGCCCCCCCAGGGATTGGTGTGTTCCAGTGGGTGGTATGGGGAAGCTGATAGAGGAACTTGTTGCTCAATGCAAAAAAAATGGTGTGGAGATACTCAACCATGCTGAAGTCACCAAAATAGAACCAGACGAAGGGCAAGCAACCGTAAAGTTCCAACATAATAACCAAGAAAGCCATGTCAGTGGAAAATATGTCTTAGTTAATCTTGCTCCGAAAAAACTTTCGCAACTGTTGAATGGGTATAATCCTCCCAACGATCCCAAAGATGAAGGATCGTTTGTCAAAATTAATATGGTTTTAAGGAAGTTACCCCGTTTGAAGGCAGATTACGATCTTGTAGAGGCATTTACTGGAACATTCCATGTCAACGAGGGTTATCAAAACATCATCGATAGCTACAAAATGGCTTGTGAAGGAGTGATACCAGAACATCCCCCTGGGGAGTTCTATTGTCATAGTTTAACGGATGATTCTATCCTCTCCCCATCTCTGAGAGCAGAAGGTTACCAGACCCTAACTTTATTTGGGTTGGAAATGCCTTATAGCTTATTTGTTAAAGACAATGAAACAGAGAAACAGAAAGTATTAGAGAGGTATCTTAATGGGGTAAATCAATATTTATTATATCCCATAGAAGATTGTATAGCGCGGGATAAAAATGGTCAACTTTGTGTTGATGTCGCAACTCCAGTGGATGTAGAACGAGAAGTGGGCATTCCCACAGGTCATGTCTTCCATCAATCTCTTTCCTGGCCTTTTGTAGAATCAGAAGAAGAACGGGGAATGTGGGGTGTGGAGATTGGCTTTGATAATATCTTCTTGTGTGGTTCTGGAGCTAAACGGGGTGGGTGCGTTAGTGGGATTCCAGGGCATAATGCAGCCATGAAGATTATAGGGGGTTGATGCGAAGGATTACTTGATGCTGTTTTTCAGTCTAAATTATGAAAGTTTTATTGTGTAGCGATAGCGCAACACTAGCAGTGAACTTACTAGCATCACAACTATCAGACCATGAAATTATCACCTGTCCCTCAGATACTATTATCAAGTATTTAGATAGTGTTGATGTTGTGATACCTTGGATGGCTAACATTGATGCTTCAATTATTGCCTCTGGACACTTTGGTTTAGTGCAAGAGTTTAGTGTGGGTATAGAAACCATAGACATTGAGGCAGCTACTCGTGCTGGAGTATGGGTAGCACATGTACCTGGGCGTGTTTCTGGCAATGCTGATTCCGTTGCCGAACATGCCATCATGCTAATGCTCATGCTCTCGCGACACATGACAACCACACAGCAATCATCTAAAAGTGAAGACTGGAGTGCAAAAGCAGGTATTGCCTTATTAAGAAAAACAGCTTGTATCGTTGGATTTGGTGACATTGGTACAGCATTAGCGGTACGCCTAAAAGCTTTTGGAATGCGTCTTGTTGCGGTTCGGCAACACCCAGAACGTGGTGCGTTACCAGAAACAGGGATAGAAAAAGTTTACGGCTCGAATGCTCTTTCTGAAGCGTTATCAATTGCTGACTATATTATCTTGTGTGCCGAGTATACTAAAAACACTCATCATCTGATTAATCAGAACACACTGGCAGCAATTAAACCTGGAGCATTTCTCATCAACGTAGGACGGGGTGGTTTAGTGGACACAGATGCCTTAGAAGCAGCACTAGAGAAGGGACATTTAGCAGGAGCTGGTCTTGATTTCGTTGACTCCCCCACGGATTCTCTTCATCAGCAAAACGTAATTATTACTCCACACATTGCTGCCATAACCGAGGTAAGTTACGATGGTATGGCGGCTGTGGTGATTGATAACATTAGACGCTACGCACGAAGTGAACAGCCACGATACACCGTCAACACGCCTCATAAGTTACGACGCTGAGAGTCATTATCTGTTCTAATCAAACATTAAGTCAGGAACTAACTCCGCGTAACCTTCTGTAGTTCGAGGTAAACGTTAAAGGGATGCAGCCCGGTCTACTCTGGGTTTGTTGCAAAACTTAACAATTTTTATATCATGAAAAGTAATTATTACGATAGACTGGCTAAGTGGAAAACTTAGGAGGCAAAGAAATGAACGATCAAAGATTGATTACCCCAAGTTTTCGCCCTTGCTGAATCAATGGTAATTAGACCTAATGAGTTAATTAGTAAGCCAGTCGATGATTAGTGTAAAACTGATCATGTTGGCTAAATCAGTTGTTAGATAAGTAAATACAGAGAATGACCCAAGTCTATACCAAAGATTTTGAAATCCAATGCTCTCCCTCACAGCGGACATGGATAGAAATTTCCCAAAAAATTGCTGCGCTTCCCTTACCAGGTGTGCCCATTCGCTTGATTTTAACCAAGGTTGAAGGAGATACGCTTACCTTTGAATCCAGCTTTATCGATACAGACAGAAAGCCGGTTTGGTCATCATTACTAGACATCAATATTCGTCAACGGGTTTCTAACCAACCGTTTGTGGCAGTTAGTATTATTCCCACGGGAGTCAGAGCAGAAATTGGTGGTTTTGCGGGAGATGCTACTCCCAGTACCAATCTGTTAGCGACCGCTTGTGACTATCTGGTCACTAATCCCAATGCCGTTACTGCGTCGGATATCTATTTCGGTCAGGATAATGTTCTTTATCTGGAAGGGAATCTGATTTGTCAGTTACTCCTGGGTAATATTGGGGTTATTCCTCAGAAGCGCAAAAACATTGCAGCAATTATTGAAAAGCCCAAAGATGAGCGATTTTTAAACAATGTTATTAATGCGCTCAATGGCTTGCGTGCTGTAGGGGGAATTAATATCGACCCTGTAGTGGTAACAGGTGGCCCAGTGGAAACCGCCTGTACCTATTCCCAGTATGGTAATGCTTCCGGGGAATTTAAAGGTATGGATGAGTTGATGAAGGCTCTAGATGTGGTGGAAAATTCTTCGGCTAGGGCGGTGGCTTTAATGACCACTTTGGAAGTAGACGATAAAATCCGTCAAGCTTACTACCGAGGGGAATCTATCCCGAATCCTTGGGGCGGTGCGGAAGCAATTATGACCCACATGCTCACTAATTTTTATCCCTTTACTGCAGCCCATGCTCCCTTATTATTAGAGTGGGAACATACGGGATTTGGTAAATTAGTAGACCCTAGGGATGGAGCAGAATTAATTTCGAGTGCCTATGTTTGTTCCCCTCTCAATGGTTTAATCAATTCTCCTCGTCCGGTAAGGTTTGATACTCCCGTAGCAGCAGGGGAAACCAGGATATCGGTGGAGAATGTTTCGGCAGTAGTAATGCCAGAAACAACCGTGGGAAATATTCCGTTCTTAGCGTCTTTAGACCAAGGTGTGCCGGTAATCTTAGTTAAAGATAATACCACTAAGTACGATATTACTCCTGAAAGATTGCAAATTGAAACTAAAGGCAACCCGATATATCGTGTCAATAGCTACATGGAGGCGGCGGGATTACTGTTAGCCTTACGTAATGGTATTGCGGTGGAAAGTACAATTCGCCCAATGCCGCAACTTCAGCCAATTTTTCTGTAGCTTATGACTCAACCTTCTTCTGCTTATAAGCTCATCGCATCTCATAATCAGGATGTTCAGGTGAGTCTTTATACTCCTGCCCACCAAGGAGTTGCTCAAAATAGCGTACGCCTGAGTCAAGAAATCTATCAATATGATGTACCATTTCTGACTCGCCCTCGCACTGAGAGCATCGAAAAACATTTCTCTGAAATGTATGGCACTAAACATACGTTTTGGCTAACTGGGGGAGGCACTCAAGGGGTTTTAACAGCTTGTGCTTTACTGGGTACTCAGTACAAGCGAGTGGCGATCGCCCTCAACAGTCATATTGCCACCATAAACGGCATCATTTTAGCCGGATTAGAGCCTTACTTTATTCCTTCTGAGTCCCTGATGCCTAATACTGAAGAGGTGATTACGGCTTTAGAAACCAGTGGCGTATCGGCTTTGTTACTAACTCATCCGAGTTATGAAGGTGTAACTATTGGTATTGGTAAGATAGCTGATTACTGTCGCAAGCACGATCTGGCTTTAGCAGTAGATGAAGCCCACGGTAGTCATTTTCCCTTTCTGGACGAACAATGGCAATCAGCGATCGCATTTAAGGCAGATATCGTCACCCATAGTATGCACAAATATACTGGGAGTTTGGTACAAACTGCTTTATTGCATTTACCCACTGACTCTAGGTTTAGTATTGAACAAGTTATGGGGGTGATGCCTTTATTTGAAACCACTACCCGCAGTAACCTGTTAATGCTGAGTATTGAAGATGCGATTAAGAAGGGGTATTCTGAGGAAGGTCAAGCTTTATTTTGGCAAGCTATTGGTGAATGCGATCGCCTGCGCAGTCAATTGGATAATTACGGCAAGCTGTTAACGTATGATGCCCAAGTTAGCGATCCGCTGAAAATCTATTTAAAAAGCGATCGCACTACAGGGCAAGAGTTAGCAGAGCTGTTGTACGAACGCGGGATTGATGGGGAATTTGCTGGTGAAGAGG
>NZ_JAAHHS010000453.1 GCF_010692395.1 Moorena sp. SIO3H5 | reverse complement strand
TTTGAGTGTTGTAGAATAAAGTAGAAAGCAGTTGAGGTCGAAACTGATGATTATCTTAGAGTTCAAAGCCAAAGGTAAAAAGCACCAATACTCTGCGATAGATGAGGCTATTCGTACAGTTAAATTCATACGTAATAGTTGTCTCAGGTATTGGATGGACAACAAAGGGGTTAACAAGTTTGACCTTAACAAATATAGTGCTGTTCTCGCTAAGAGATTCCCTTTTGCTAATGAGCTTAACTCTACCGCTCGACAGTCTAGCGCTGAAAGAGCATGGTCATCAATCCTTCGCTTTTTCGACAACTGCAAGAAGAAAGTACCTGGAAAAAAGGGCTTCCCAAAGTTCCATAAAAACTGCATAACAGTTGAGTATAAGCAGTCGGGATGGAAGCTATCCCCTGATAAAAAGTCAATAACCTTTAGTGACAAAAAGGGAATTGGAAAGCTCAAGCTTAAAGGTAAATGGGACTTTTGGCGCTTTGACAAGAAACAAATTAAGCGGGTTAGGATAGTTCGACGGGCTGACGGGTATTACATTCAGTTTTGTGTTTCAGTTGATATCAAAGAACAACTGGAGCCTGCTGACGCCACTATTGGCCTAGATGTTGGATTAAAAGATTTCTATACTGATTCTAGAGGAAATACTGAACCTAACCCTAGGTTTTACAGAACGGTAGAAAAACGCTTAAAGTTTCGTCAACGTCGAGTTTCCCGAAAAAAGAAAGGCTCTGCTAACCGTAAGAAAGCTATTAATAGATTAGGCAGAACGCACCTTAGAATAAGTAGGCAACGTGTTGGCGTAGCCTGCGCGCAGCGCATAGAACACGCGAAGAGACTCGCGCGTTGCGTAATCCGGTCTAACGACCTGGTCGCCTATGAAGACCTAGGAGTTAAAAATCTGGTGAAAAACCACTGTCTGGCCAAGTCTATTAATGATGCAGGTTGGTATCAATTTAGGAAATGGTTAGAGCATTTTGGCGAAAAGTTTGGTAGGGTCACTGTTGCAGTGAATCCTGCCTACACTAGCCAGAATTGTTCCAACTGTGGCGAAGTAGTCAAAAAATCATTGTCAACCAGAACTCACACCTGCAAGTGCGGTTGCCAACTGGATAGAGACCACAACGCTGCGATTCGGCTTTCGCCGACGCTACGCGAACAACATCCTCAAAAGAGCCTTGGGTACGGTGGGGCACACCGGAACCTGGATCTTAGATCCGAACGCTGGGGGAGATCTGACCTCTACTGTGATTGGTGCCAACCTGTCACAGCAAGTCGGGTCGTTGATCCAAGAATCCCCGCGTCTTTAGACCGGGGAGTGTCAAATGGTGCCCTCTCCTGTTCCCTGCTCCATGCTCCCTAACCCGTAAGCCACCACCAGGTGGGAAATACCAGAAAATAAAGGAAAATTTATGGAATTTGGTCTAATCAGAGTGTAGATACTAAATTAGAGCAGAGTATCAAGTTCTATTGTTCACAGGTCTTGAAGTAACCATCAATGAATGCTGGACATACCCCTGGTTATCTCCTCAAACAGATAAACGAAGCACTGCGTAGTGCTTTCCCTGATAAAACTGAATTAGAAATGATGGTGCTTTATGAATTAAATATAAATCTGAACGAGGTTGCTAGCGGTGGAAATTTAAAGCGAATAGTTCACAAATTAATAGAGCATTGTCAAGCTTACAATAAGTTAGAACAATTAATTGATGGAGCACTTAAACAAAATCCTAATAATGTTCAATTAAAGGCCATTAATAAAGAATTCAAAATTACCACTAGTTTAATCAATATATTGATTCCTTTAGAAAGGAAATTGATCAAACAAATGCAACAGGCTTATCGAGCTTGCTGTCACTATGAATTCCGGGATGATAGGAAAGATGAAATCCCTGACAGTTTCTATGATATTCTTAAAAAATTGAATGATATACCTCAAGCAACTGATGATGAAAAACTGATTGTCAAATTTGTCGATCATTTATTATTTAATGGAAATATTCCCAAGTCACAGGCTGAGCAACTAAAGCAATGGTTAAAATACAATTCTAATAACTTTTATAAGTTATTAGTTTACAAACAAAACTTAAATCGACAACCTGATTCAAGACGTTCAAAATCGGGAAAGCAAATAGTTTTAAAGCAGTTTTCCTTTGAAGTAGTAACAGTTAACGGTAGAGGAGTAATAATCAACCGAGAATCACAGCAAGCAAGTTATTTCACTGAAGATCTGGGGAATAAAGTAGACCTAGAGATGGTGTCTATCCCAGCAGGAAGCTTCTTAATGGGTTCCTCGAAAAGTGAGAGGGGGAGTAGTGACAGGGAAAGACCTGTACACCAAGTAAGTATTCAACCTTTTTTGCTGGGGAAATATCAGGTAACTCAAGCGCAATGGCGAGCTGTGGTTGAAAACCTCCCAAAAGTTAACCGGGACTTAGATCCAGACCCCTCTCAAATTAAAGGAGAAAATCGACCAGTAGAGGGAGTAAACTGGTATGATGCGGTGGAATTTTGCGATCGCCTTTCTGAACATATGGGAACGGAATACAGATTACCCAGTGAAGCGGAATGGGAATACGCCTGTAGAGCAGGAACTACCACACCATTCCATTATGGAGAGACCATAACCAGTAGATTTGCTAATTATAATGCTTCCGATACTTATGCACAGGAAGCAAGAGGATACTATCGAGGAGAAACCACCCCAGTAGGAAGTTTTCCTCCCAACGGCTTTGGCTTATACGATATGCATGGCAATGTTTTGGAGTGGTGTGGGGATCCTGATCATGGTAATTACAAAGGAGCCCCTACAGATGGGAGTATCTGGACTGAATTTGATAATTATACTGATTCTTATATACTACGGGGCGGCTCGTGGATCAGCAATCCTAGGTATTGCCGTTCTGCCTCCCGCGACATCTATAACGCGCGCGATCACTTCAGCAGGTATGTCGGTTTTCGTGTGGCTCGGGGTGTTGGGTAGGGTGTGTTAGGGGCGGGCTTGCCTTGATTTTTCGCCTCGTAGCCAGTTTTTGGATAGTCTGCCCCGTAACGAACCACAGGGTCAAACTTTATTTGAATCAACTTTGATCATGGCAATATAATCCTCTCAGCAAACAAACTCTGCAATCGCTCTAATTTACTACCCTTTTGATATAACAAATCTCCCTTACCCAACAAATAAGCTGCTTCAGTGTTGGTGCCACCAAAAATAATCTTTGAGTCGGCTTCAGAGGCTGTGCGTCAAGCAATTCGCCCTGGTAAATTAGACCGAATAATCGGAGTAACAACGTTTAGGACTCATGAGGTACAGTCTTCTTTGACATTGATTCCCTGTTTTAATACAGCCCATCGCTATTCCCTATTCTTTCTTCCCTGTTCCCTGTTCCCTAAAATCTAGAAATTGTGTACCTCACAAGTCGTAGAATTGCTATAGGTTTACCACCCAGCTACAAACCCTATTATCATGGATCACTCAGACTCTAATCTACCTCCGAAGCCACGCTTTGTGGCTTATCTACCCGATTTGATTACACAAGAGGATTATTTAGATTCCCCTAAACAACAAAAGCTCCGTGTGCGTATTGATATAACTGATGAAGGAGTCGAGATTCTAGGGGACAGTATGTATGCCCATCTTGTAGAAGAACTACTCGCTCAATTAGGTGCAGATGAGATCGAACGAATGCTTTGTGGCTAGCTTATTAGACTACCGCGTAACATCCTTTAAGAATCCCCCGTGCTTTAGCCGGGGGAGATGTCAATGGTTAACTAATGAGCGCAACTGATACAGCATTAAGAGTCATTCAGTGGGCTATGACCAATCCTGAAGGCATAGTCACCCCACCCCAAGGGGATTTGTCTGGTACAGAAAAGTTAGCTAATCCTCCCGTTGCTCTTAGCCAGGCACTGCAACAACTAACGGCGGTAACGGCAGCTAGACTAGGATGGGAAATGCCCCCATTAGGAGATAATAGTCCCCTTGGTGTCGGGGGAATTATTCTGGCTGCGGCCCTCGGAACAGCTAACCTAAAATTAGCTCGTACCCTAATTACCGCTTTATCAGACCCATGCTCTTCCCCATGCTCTTCAGGGGATTGGGTAGTGCGACATGGTCTAGTTGCCCCAGCTTTGCCGTTTCTGGCAGATGAGATAGCTGATGATTGCCGACAGGTATCCCTGCTAACAGCAGTATTAAATCGACCCGCAACTGGTCAGGAAAATTTAGCTTTTGATTTTATACTGAAACTTCTTGAACAGCCATCAACAAGATTGTCTCTGACTTTGCATCTGGCTAAACCAACTCTAGATATCAAAGTTCGCAACTGGCGGTCTAATTTACTTGAGCGTTTGCGCCCTGGTTCCGAAAAAAACCGTGATTTTGTGATTGAGGTCTATGAAGCTGCAATGATTTATCATCAGCAGGAGGTAATCAATCAAGTAAAAGCAGCCGCTGCTGTTATGACTGACCCAAAAGCAGCCAGTGATGACAGTCGTTTGCAAGATGCTTTGTCAGTTGCCAATTGGTGGCAGTCTCTATGGGCAATTGAGCGTGCAGATATGGAGGCTCTACGTCGCCATCGCTATCTTAGTTATTCTTACCGTGAGGGGATTAAGCTGTTTAATTTACGACAGAAATTATAGCGTTTATAGGACTCATGAGGTACACATTATTTTTTACCTCTTCCCTGCTCCCTGCTCCCTAAAAACCATAAATTTGTACCTCACAAGTCGTAGAATTGCTATATGAATAACAGCAACAACCGATAAAATCATTCTATTATTCAGCAACGCCCTGTGAACAACCCCTAACCCCTATTACTTATGAGTAGAAGGAGAAAAATTAAGCTGGTTCCGTTGGGAAATCCTGAACAGTTCCAAGATATTTTATACAGTGACGAATCCATAACACTTGGGGAGTTACTCTCTCAAGCTCCTGCTCTTAGCACCGAGCCGATCGATGAAAGTCTGATGGAGCAGGAAATAGGAAAATTCGTGATAATGGCTGTTGAAGAACCCTGGGATTGCCCTCTGTATCGTCCTCCTGGTTTAGTGATTAGTGATCAGACTCAAGAGGATAGCTCAGCCCCAGATAGCCAGCCTAGTGCTACAGAGTCTCAGCCAGCTGCTCCTACTCAACAGAAACCAGACAATCAAGCTGATCACCTCTCAACACCAGGGGATCATACCTTGCCTACTCATGTCAAGGAAAAAGATGCAGTCATACTGGCTTATGCCAGGGAAATTGATACAGCGGCATCCTTTTTGAGGGCAGAACTTTCAGTTTTAATTGTCTGTGAAAAGCTGGTGGTTGCAAACCTTTGGCAGGAAATGGCACGACGAGCTAATCTTAAGCCAGTCGAGCTGAGTGTGCCTGAGGAAGACGAATCAGGTCTGATGGCTCGCAGTCTTCGTCAACGTCAACTAGCAACTCTCAAACATCTGATTAACGCTCTCAAGCAAGGAGATGTGTTAGTTATTCCCCATTTAGATTTGCTGGCGGGGGGCAGTGATGCTAATTTACCCACAGAATCGAGGGAACTGATTGAATTAGTTTATAAACAAAGCGATCGCTTAATTTTAGCCTTTGCTGACCGCTCCCAGGATATTCCGGAAGTCCTAGCAGCGCGATTTGCAGTTCGTTTGCTGATTAGTGGTGTATCCCGCACAGTAGTTTATCCTAATGGTGAGGAAAAATCCATTGGTAGAGCCTTAGTTACCGCAGATGAGGCAGCACATTTCCAGGATTTTGACCCAGAGGGGCTTTATAAAAATGTCAGATCGGAAGCACA
>NZ_JAAHHS010000452.1 GCF_010692395.1 Moorena sp. SIO3H5 | reverse complement strand
ATTACTGTAGATGTTCATCTCTCTAAGAATATCTACCAGGGGCAAAGACTTGTGGAGTAACAGATATTCTTGCTTCGGAATGGGAGTATCAGATACGACTACATTACCAGCAATTTCTAATTGGGGTTTCTCGGTTCCTTTGGGCATGGATTGATACTGGCGGACAATCTGCCAAGACCAGCTGCTGGATTTTAAAGCTTGCAAGAGATGCCCACCAGCAATTTCTGGGTTGTCCTTATCATTCATAGTGAAATTGCCAATGATGACTAAATTCCCAGTGACCCGGCGGATTCCCAGTTGATTTAGACTATTACCCAATGCGATCGCTTCTTCCCACACAAAAAACGGGTCGCTACCACCAGTAATTACCAAATCTCCCTGCAATACCCCATCTTTAACTATTCCGGTGGCACTGACTCTAGTTTCAAATTGATGAGCTGGTCCCCATTGCTGTAATGCCGCTAGACTAGTGGCAATTTTTGTGATTGAAGCTGCGGGTATTGGAACATTTCCCCGGTGGGTCGCTAGTCTAGTCAGTCCCGATTGAATCCATACTCCTTGCTTAACTGCTGAACCTTGAACACTCCATTTTTCTATGAATTCGTCCACAATCGCTTCAGCAGAAGGGTCTGGTTCAGCTGGCAAGCTAAACAAAGAGGTATCCCGCCAAGCCATCAGTTGAGCTTGATCAAGGTTGATCGGTTGTAGATTTCTCCATAGTTTCACAGATATAACGACAAACGCACCGGCAAGGATCCCAGCAGCAAGTTGTTTTAGCATTCACTACACCACATTTGTTTCTTGAGGCTGCTCTATTTTAGATATTGAATGCTGCTACTGAACAGTTCTGTTGAGAACATGTCACCATCATGCGCCTTAACCGGTCCCAAACCTCAAGTCAAACAGATCACATTGTTTACTATTCCAGGTAATGGTTCTGGTAAGATGTGGAAGGTTTCTATAAACTTTGAGCAATGGCATCGACTGGCGCACGAATCGCAATAGACGCTATGGGCGGGGATTATGCCCCCCATGAAATAGTTGCTGGAGCTATTAGAGCACAAGCTGAATTAGGGGTAGAGGTATTGTTGGTAGGGGATCCTGAGCAAATTAGATCCTCTATTTCCCAACACCACGGATCAAGTCAGATAGAAATTGTAGCTGCTGATGGTGTCGTTGCCATGGATGAAGAACCCTTGGTGACCTTGAAGCGTAAGCCCAAGGCTTCTATTAACGTAGCCATGGACTTAGTCAAGCAAGGACGTGCTGACGCTGTAGTCTGTGCTGGGCACTCTGGGGCAGCCATGGCAGCGGCTCTATTGCGCTTAGGGCGTCTGCCAGGGATTGACCGTCCCGCAATTGGCGCAGTGTTTCCTACCATCATGGCTGGCAAGCCAGTGATTATAATGGACGTGGGGGCAATTGTGGATTGTCGCCCTAAATATCTAGAGCAGTTTGCCATCATGGGGTCAGTATATAGCAAGTATGTCTTGGGTCTCGAAGAGCCTAAGGTGGGTCTGCTAAATATTGGTGAAGAAGAGTGTAAAGGCAATGATTTGGCCATCCGTACTCATCAACTGCTACGAAAGAATTCCAGAATAAACTTTATTGGCAATGCTGAGGGTAGAGATGTACTCTCAGGTCAGTTTGATGTAATTGTGTGCGATGGTTTTGTGGGCAATATACTGCTCAAGTTTGCCGAAGCAGTAGGGGAGGTGATGCTGCAAATTATCCGAGAAGAACTGCCTCAAGGGATACAAGGTCAGCTAGGTACAGCGTTGTTAAAACCCAACTTGAAGCGGATTAAGCAGCGTATGGATCATGCCGAACATGGCGGTGCTCTACTCTTGGGGGTGGCAGGAATTTGTATTATTAGTCACGGTAGCTCCCAAGCCCCATCGATTTTTAACGCCATTCGGTTGGCTAAAGAAGCCATTGATCACCAAGTACTAGAGCGGATTAAAGGTAATCACTTCAAAAAATCTAAGGAATCAGTGGCTACTAATTCCAGCAGTGAGGCTTGTGACAGTTAATTAAAATGTCCACTAATCTAACACTATCTACAAGTAAGTGTTAGATTTAGAGTATGGCACTTATACCAATCCGTAAGGCGGTCGAACTTACGGGACTATCACGGAACACATTACGGAAGTACGCAGATAATGGCACCCTCAGATGCGAAAGGACTCCAGGCGGAACTAGACTATTTCATTCAGAAGATGTACTCAGGTTCGGAGCAAGATGTTCAAAACCTGATCAATTTCGTGAACGGAATACTAAAACGATCTGTTACTGCCGAGTCAGTACCAGTAAGCAAAGAGACGATCTCGACAGACAAGTCGCCTATCTCCATTCCCTCTTCCCTGACGCCGAAATCATCAAAGACATCGGCTCAGGTCTCAACTACAAAAGGAAAGGGCTTAGAACCATACTGGAGCGACTTATGCGCGGAGATAAGCTCACGATTGTTATTGCCTGTAGAGACAGACTTACCCGATTCGGGTTTGAACTCATTGAGTACTTGGTCGGTCTCAACGGTGGAAAGATCCTGGTTCTCAGCCAACCTGAAAGCTGCCCCGAATCTGAACTTACCGCAGATCTTCTCTCCATCATTCACGTCTTCTCCTGTCGGGTTCACGGACTCCGGAAGTACGGTAAAAAAATCAAAGAAGATTCGACTGTTCCTAAATCCTGACCAGCGAACACTCATTCGCAAATGGTTTGGAGTGTCCCGTTATGTATTCAACAAGACCGTCAAAATCCTCCAGATAGGCGTTGTGAAAGCCAACTGGAAAGCAATTAAGACTGGGATACTACATGACCTTCCAGAGTGGTGCAAGGACGTACCTTATCAGATTAAATCGATCGCGATAAAGGACGCTTGCACTGCTGTCAGGGAGGCCAAGAAAAAGTCCAAAAAGACGTCACAGATTAATCGGGTAAGGTTTAGATCAAGAAAAAATCCTATTCAGTCTTGCTATATTCCCAAGTCAGCCGTTTCTGATGCAGGAATATATCACACAAAGTTAGGAAAATTGACTTACTCTGAAGACTTGCCCGGTAACATTTGTGATTGCCGAATGACTAGTAATAATGGAAGCTACTATCTAGTGGTTCCTTATAAAGTAACTTTAAAAGAAGCCGACAACCAAGGCAGAGTAGTTGCTTTAGACCCTGGAGTCAGAACTTTTGTCACATTCTTCAGTAAAACATCTGTAGGAAAGATTGGGCACGGAGATTTCTCCCGTATCCAACGATTATGCCAGCATTTAGATAACTTACTGTCTAGAATCAGTAAAGCTAAACGTGGGCAGAAGCGCAGGATGAGAAAAGCCGCTAGACGAATGGTAATCAAAATTCAGAATCTGATCAATGAGCTTCACCATAAGACAGCTAGATTCTTAGTTGATAATTTTGATGTGATTTTACTCCCCACTTTTGAGACGTCTCAGATGTCAAAAAAGAAAGGCAGGAAGATCAGGTCATTGACGGTTCGTAACATGCTTAACTTTGCTCACTATCGGTTTAAAGAATTCTTAAAGCATAAAGCTCAAGAAACTCGAAGAACTGTCGTGGATGTCTGTGAAGCCTACACCAGTAAAACTGTTAGCTGGACAGGAGAGCTAGTCAATATCGGCGGAAGCAAAACTATTAAATCAAAAGTTGATGGCAAAGTCATGGACAGAGACATCAACGGCGCTCGTGGCATATTTCTGCGAGCTTTGGGAGATACCCCCTGGCTGCGAGAGCAGCTTGCATTAGTGAGCCAAGATTTACCTTTGGTAGATTTTGGTAGCTAAAAAGTATCGGTTCCGTGATAATGGCAGATTGTTAGCTTGAGCGTCCCATAAGCCTCACAACATAGTTGTTTAAGGCTTGTGTGCTATAGTTGAGTGTGCCATTGATGGCAAGATAGACCAATGACCAGTCTTTTTGTCTTCTCCCTAAGCAGCGAACTTGGGAAGAGAAAAACATGGAATGCAACTGATGGAGAAGAGCCTTGAATCAACTAGGAACAGGCATTGCTATTACCGGAAGTGGTTCCGCAGCGTCAGAGGTTACCCTCGATAACCATCAACTAAGCCAGATGGTTGATACATCGGATGAGTGGATTACCAGCCGTACCGGAATTCAGAAACGGCATCTGATGGATGCACAAGGGAGTCTAAGTGAGATGGCTGCTGGGGCAGCAAGGGATGCGATCGCTATGGCTGGAATTGCTCCTGAAGACCTAGATCTGATTATCCTAGCCACCTCAACCCCAGATGATCTGTTTGGCAGTGCTAATCAAGTTCAGGCACTCCTGGGAGCCTCAAAAGCAGTTGCCTTTGATATAACCGCAGCCTGCTCTGGGTTCGTCTTTGGACTGGCTACAGCGTCCCAATTTATCCGCACTGGCCTGTACCAAAATGTCTTACTAATTGGTGCCGATATTCTGTCGAGGTGGGTGGATTGGTCAGACCGAAGTACTTGTGTACTATTTGGAGATGGTGCTGGGGCTGTAGTTTTGCAGGCAAATCAATCCGATCGCTTACTGGGATTTGCACTGTGTAGTGATGGTACCCAGAATAGCTGTCTTCAGTTAGCCTATGAATCACAACAGCAGGAAATAGTCAAGGGTTTGACTGTTGCTAAAGGCACTTATCAGCCCATTGCCATGAGTGGCAAAGAGGTTTATCGATTTGTGGTGCAAAAGGTACCGGAAGTGATTGAAAAAGCATTATTCCGAGCTGATATCAGCACTGAACAGGTGGATTGGCTGGTCTTGCATCAAGCTAATCAGCGGATTCTGGATGCAGTTGCCCAACGTCTTAAGATTCCTAAGCACAAGGTTCTAAGTAATCTCGCCCAATATGGTAATACCTCAGCGGCTTCTATACCTATAGTGTTGGATGAAGCAGTGCGGCTTGAGAAAATTAAATCAGGAGATATTATAGCTACCTCCGGCTTTGGTGCAGGATTGACTTGGGGAGCAGCAGTTTTTAAGTGGGGAAGGTAATTGAGATACTCCAGCACCATATACTCCAGCACCATCCTGACCCAGTTAATCATTGTTGACGGTTAAAACTCAACAGTCAACAATGATTAACTTTTTAAGGATTACTGATAACTGAAACTATAGAGTGAGGCTTTTCCAAACCATGAGCCTCCATCAGCTGCTGATTAGCCATAACCTGTTGAGGAGGACCGTCAGCAATAATTTGCCCTTCGTCAAGTAGCAAAACGCGATCGCATACTTCTAAAATCAGTTCTAGGTCATGAGAGGAAATCAGTATTGTCTCCCCGGACCGTTTCAAAAAGCTAATCAAGCGACGCCGGGAACGAAGGTCAAGATTGGCACTGGGTTCATCGTAAAGCACTAGAGATGGACTCATGGCTAAAACCCCTGCGATCGCTACCATACACTTCTGACCCCCAGACAGGTTGTGGGGAACTCGAGCCCCTAAGTGTTCCACACCCGTCAGGGATAGGGCTTCTTGAACTCGCTGCTCCACGTCAACCGCTGGTAACCCCATATTCTCTGGTCCAAAGGCTACGTCATCCCAGACCGAAGGGGAAAATAACTGGTCATCGGGATTCTGAAACACCAGACCAATTTCTGGGCGAAACTCACCCGCTACCACGGGTTTGCCAAATAACAGCATCACTCTTGCCCTAGTTGGTTTTAAAATGCCGCAGATGGTTAGAAATAAAGTAGTTTTACCAGCACCATTCGGACCAATCAAACCCACCCGTTCCCCTGGCTTAATGGTGAGATTTATATTGCGTAAACTATCCGGTTGGTCTGGGTAGGAAAAATACAGACTATCAATG
>NZ_JAAHHS010000451.1 GCF_010692395.1 Moorena sp. SIO3H5 | reverse complement strand
TGTATCAGGGCTATGTGCTGATTGATAACCAGGGTACAACCACCCAGCTGTTACCGATTGTTACCGAGGCAAATATTCCTCTAATTGCAATATTTGATCATCACAGTAGTCAAGGGGAGTTGAAAGCAGAATTTATTGACCTTCGTCCTCAAGCAAGAGCCACCGCGACGCTATTAACCCATTACCTTCAGGCTGGGTTACTACAGCTCGATAGTAGCATTAGTGAACATATCAAATGTGCGACAGCTTTAATGCATGGTCTGCGCTCTGATACTAGCATGCTGATGCAGGCTCAGGAAGAGGATTTCTTGGCAGCTGGATATCTCAGCCGCTTTTACGACACTCAACTCCTTAAGGCTATACTCAAGACATCTCGATCTCGTCGAGTGATGGATGTTATTGAGCGATCGCTTAAATATCGCATTGTCCAAGATAACTTCTCTATGGCTGGTGTCGGCTATCTTCGCTATGAAGACCGGGATGCTATTCCCCAAGCTGCTGACTTTTTAGTTACTGAAGAAAATGTTCACACTGCTGTAGTTTACGGGATTGTTTACGATGAAGACCAAGAATTAGAAGTGGTGATTGGTTCCTTGAGAACTAATAAGTTAACCCTCGACCCTGATGAATTTATCAAAGAAGCTTTCGGTCAAGACAGTCATGGGCGTTTCTTTGGTGGTGGGCGCATGATGGCTGGTGGCTTTGAAATTCCGACGGGATTCTTGAGTAGTTTTAATGACAAATCGGAGTATGCCAAGCTCAAGTGGGAGGTGTTTGATACCCAAGTCAAGCAAAAACTACTGCGGTTAGTTAATCCCCAGGATACGGTTATCTAAAACTATGTAATACCAACTAATGAACTCAGGAGTGTTTTCAGTGAGCGCGATCGCTGAAAGCGGGGCTGAGGCCAAAGGCCACGCTTCGCGAACGCCCATCGCATTTTAAGCGAATCTCAACATCAGTCCATGGAACTCTACTTAATTCGCCACGGTATTGCTGCTGAGCGAGGCACCTACAAAAACGATCAAGAGCGGCCACTGACCAAAATTGGCCATGAAAAAACTAGTAAAGTAGCAAAGGAGCTCCAGAAACGAGGGCTACATTTTGACCTAATCTTGACTAGTCCATTGGTCAGAGCTAAAGAAACCGCTGCTATCCTCCAAGATGTTGGTTTAGGCTCATTGGTTGAAGAGTCAGAGACTCTCGCTCCTGAGGGTGACATTCACCAATGGCTCAGCTGGCTACAGCAGAGGTGGCGAAAGACTAATGCTCAAAGACGTTTAGCTCTAGTTGGCCATCAACCTGATTTAGCTAATTGGGCGGAAATGTTGGTGTGGGGAGTATCCAATCAAAAACTAGTGCTAAAGAAAGCTGGAGTAATTGGGTTAAAGCTTCCTAATACTGGGAAGCCCTTCGGTCGTAGCGAGCTATTCTTGCTGACCTCACCTAAGTGGTTAGTATAGGAATCTTTCAGGGTTGATGGTGTTCGGAATCTCCCCCCATTCATGAGTCAGAGAAGTGAAAGATTGCTATAATATAGTCATTACACTAAAAATTAGTAGTCTTTGTAGCACGGAAGACTTAAGCACTAATCTCTGGTAAGTTAGCCTGAGATGACTGAAGATTCTGTAGGTAATAACATGATAGCTTGCGAGTACCAGCCAGGTTTAGAAGGCATTCCAGCAGCTCAATCCAGTATAAGCTACGTTGATGGGCAGAAGGGAATACTAGAGTATCGTGGCATTAGGATCGAAGAACTCGCATCAAACAGTACTTTCCTAGAAGCCGCCTATCTACTCATTTGGGGTGAGCTACCTACTAAGAACGAACTTTATGATTTCCAGGAGCAAGTTCGCCTCCACCGACGGATCAAGTACAGCATCCGGGACATGATGAAATGTTTTCCAGAAACTGGTCATCCCATGGATGCTTTACAAGCCTCTGCTGCTGCCTTGGGTCTGTTTTACTCCAAACGGGCTCTCGACAATCCACAATACATTAGGGAAGCCGTAGTTCGCCTGTTGGCTAAGATTCCTACCATGGTAGCAGCATTTAAACAGATGCGCAAAGGGGACGATCCAGTACGCCCTCGGGATGATCTTAGCTATGCTGCTAACTTTCTGTATATGCTCAATGAGCAAGAGCCTACTCCTCTAGAAGCTCATGTCTTTGATGTTTGCCTGACCCTACATGCCGAACATACTATCAATGCCTCTACGTTTTCGGCTCTGGTGACTGCTTCTACTCTTACTGACCCCTATGCAGTAGTGGCATCAGCGGTGGGAACTCTAGCTGGCCCGTTACACGGAGGGGCAAATGAAGAAGTGATTACCATGTTGGAAACCATCGGCTCAGTGGACAATGTCCACCCTTACTTGGAGGAGCGCTTGCAGCGCAAAGAACGAATTATGGGTTGCGGTCACCGAGTCTATAAGGTAAAAGACCCACGAGCAACCATACTTCAGAACTTAGCGGAACAACTGTTTAAGGAATCTGGCACAGACAAGTACTACGAAATTGCTTTGGAGTTGGAGAAAGCAGTGGAGGAAAAACTGGGTCATAAGGGAATTTATCCCAATGTGGATTTCTATTCCGGCTTAGTTTACCGGAAGCTGGGTATTCCGAGTGACTTGTTTACACCAGTGTTTGCGATCGCACGGGTTGCGGGTTGGCTAGCTCACTGGAAGGAACAGCTAGCTGTCAATCGAATTTTTAGACCTACTCAAGTCTACACGGGCACTCACGATTCTCCCTATATTCCTATCGAAGCTCGTTAGTCGTTAGTCATTAGTTATTAGTCATTAGTTATTGGTAATTGGTCATTTGGGCGTTGGTGATTCTTGAGGTTTGTCCACAAAGCTGGGAGCTAGCGCGCCTAGGAAAATAAGAATTACCAATTACCAATTACCAATCAACTAATGAAATTTCCGTTAAGAAAGAAATTCAATAAATTTATAACTTGGATGTTAATAGGAATGGTAGTCCTGGTAGTACTTAACACTATCATTCCTGCCCCTCGCCATACCCCAAAAATCACCAATAAAATTCAAGGAATTTGGGTAACTCATGTCGGTAACAACTTTCTATCCTATATAGGACAAACTGACAATGTATTTCACCAGTTATCTGCTCTAAATTTTAATCGAATTTACCTTGATGTTTATAATGGTGGAACTACCTATCCTAGTAACTATTCCCTCAAAAATAACCGGATTACTTTACCCTTTACCGACCCCCTAAAAGCCGCTATCAAAGAAGGTGAACGACAAGGATTAAAAATCTATGCTTGGTATGAACATGGCATGATGCTTCACCTTAATTCAAAATTTGCTAAGCAGCATCCCGATTGGCTCCTGAAGACGTCAACAGGAGAAAAAGCTATCGATCAACATCTGTGGCTAAATCCAAACCATCCAGATGTTCAACAGTACTTCATTAATTTATTTACTGAAGTGGCTAAGAACTATCCCAACCTCTATGGTATTCAACTAGACGATCATTGGGGCATTCCAACTCAGTTTGGAAATCACGCCAGAGTGATGACGGAATTAACCCGTAAAATTTACCAAGCTGTTAAAAAAATTAACCCTAACTTAATTATATCTCTTTCCCCCAACTCCCCAAGTTTTTCCTACAGAAAATATTCTCAAAATTGGTTGTATTGGGTACGCCAAGGCTTAATTGATGAAGTAATTGTCCAAATTTATCGCAAGACCAGCCAAGACGTAATCAATACTCTAAAATCGTCTGGTTTACGAGAAGCTAGTTATTACGTTCCGGTAGCCGTAGGTATCTACAGTGGAGAATTCTATCGCCCTAAGCCCATCAATGAACTCAACAAGCAGATAGAAATAGCCGAAAACTATGGTTATGGTTATTCTCTTTTCTGCTGGGAATCTACCTATAGTCCTTTTCGTCGTCTAAAACCAGAGCACAAAGAAGCGTTTGTTAAAACTTACTTGGGCATAAAGAAAGTTTTTTTTAAATTTATAAGTTTTTTGTAACTATTAGTGTAAGCAGTCAGCTATAGCAAAGGGAACAGGGAATAGGGAACAGGGAATAGGGAACAGGGAATAGGGAACAGGGAATAGGTTATAAGGAAAAAAATTTCTGTACCTCATAGCTATCAGAAACACTATAGATGAGGGGAAATTATTTACTTAAATTACCTGTTTTAACCCATTTGTCATTTTTAACCTCTTACCTTGTCTATAGATACAGGACTTAGGCACACAATCCATGGGTAGGGTCAGCAAAACCTTGCCCACCCTACAGGTAGCGTTAAATTGAGGGATTTGCGTAAGTCCTAAGATAAATCCTCAAAACCAATTAAATTTTAAATTTAGTAAAATTTTATTAAGTTTAATTAAACTATACCCTACCATGAAGCAAAACCTAATTGAAGGGAAGGTGAGCTCCCAGCTAACCCGACTAACGATACCGATGATTTGGGGAGTGTTTGCAGTTATTGCTTTCAACCTAATTGACACCTATTTTGTCGGACAACTGGGAACCAAACACCTAGCAGCTATGAGTTTCACCTTTCCCGTGGTGATGACTTTAGGTAGTTTAGCGATGGGGTTGGGGGTGGGAGCATCCTCTGTGATTGCCCGTGCGATTGGAGAAGGCGATCTCCAGAAAGTGCGGCGACTGACAACAGATAGTCTAACCCTGTCTGTGCTAGTAGTAGCATTGTTCACGTTGCTGGGATTAGCAACTATCGATCCCCTATTTACCGCCTTAGGAGCTGATGCCGATGTGCTACCACTGATTCGTAGTTACATGCAGATTTGGTACTGGGGAATGATTTGTCTGGTTATCCCCATGGTGGGTAATAGTGCTATCCGCGCTTCCGGCAATACTGCTATTCCCAGCGTGATAATGACCGTTGCTGCATTCGTCAATATTGCCCTCGATCCAGTCTTAATCCTCGGACTGGGAGGATTTCCTCGATTAGAACTGGCAGGGGCAGCGATCGCAACAGTCATTTCCCGCGCCACCACCCTAGTTGTAGCCTTGTGGTTTCTCAACAATCGCCTGCAGATGCTTTGCTTCAACCTGCCCAAGCTCAGAGTAATTTTAGAATCTTGGAAAAAAATTCTCTATGTGGGTTTGCCTGCTGCTGGAACTAGCATGGTATCTCCCATATCTATTGGTGTAATCACTGGGTTGCTAGCTAGTTACGGAACTATCGCAGTAGCAGGTTTTGGTATTGCCTCACGAGTAGAATCCTTTAGCCAGATTGTCCTAATGGCACTGTCTGCCAGCATTGGACCATTTGTAGGGCAAAACTGGGGGGCGAAAAAGTACCTCCGTGTCCATCAAGCCTTGCGTCTGAGTTTCCTATTGTGCTTATTTTGGGGAGTGCTAGTAACAGTGATTCTTGCTCCCACAGCTCCTTGGTTAGCCTCCCTGTTTAACAGCAACCCAGAAGTAATAAAAATTACCGCCACTTACCTACTTATTGTCCCGATTAGCTATGCCGGAACAGGGGTGATTCTAGTTGCCAGTTCCACGTTTAATGCCTTAGGTAAACCCTTACCATCAGTAGTGATGACCGTGACTAGGATGGTGCTGCTTTACATACCACTGGCCTATCTAGGTAGTCAGCTATTTGGCGTAAATGGTATCTTTGCCGCTGCCTGTATTTCTAATGTAGCTGTTGGCTTAGGGGCATATATCTGGAATCAGAAAACCTGTAATCTCAAAACTGTTTCAGCATTGGAGAAAAATTCAGTATCTGCTGGCATTGGTCAGCTTTGAGGTTAGCTATCAGCTATCAGCTATCAGCTATCAGCTATCAGCTATCAGCTATCAGCT
>NZ_JAAHHS010000450.1 GCF_010692395.1 Moorena sp. SIO3H5 | reverse complement strand
GTTGCTCGTAACTTTGCTCTAAATATCTATCGTTCTCATGACTTTTCAAATATGGCTCAGGCGCAAAGACGGTGCCAGTTTGGACTAGACACACTCAAGCGCATTTTCAGAATGAAATAGCCCTGCCAATCCAGACTGTTTTTGGTTGCTATACTATCGCTGATACCTGGAAGTTTTTGAGAGCAGAGGTTGAAGCCATAGAACAAGAGCGACCAATCATGCGCGTTGAATATTCTCGCGAATATGTAGGAAGGCTAGAATCTGAGACTATTTTTAAAATTTTGAAAGGAATTGTTGGTCTTAAAACTGAAGGGAATTCACAGTAAACTCTAGACTAGATTTTTTTAGCAATCTGAAGAACAGATAGATAAGAAGTTTCAATACTATTGCCCACTTCTAGCTCTAGTATTTCTTGAATCCCTTGAAACAAAGACTCTCGCTGCTTTGCTTCTAAAGCTATATAAGGTGACAAAGTACTCAAAAGCGCTATATATTTATCAATACTATAGGTAACGTCACACACCAACTGTTCTGACACTAAGTCTTGGAATTTCCCGGAATTAATAACAGTTTCTGCAATTTTGCTGAGGTTCTGTTGATGAGTTTCTATCTCTTCACAGGGTTTCAGAGAGGGAGCGTGAGTTTGATAGAGCTGATTCAAAAGTTGGCAAACTTCATGGTTCGGTTGAGGGGACGTATTCCATAGCAAAATCAGAAATCCATTATCTTTTAGAGCATCAGCTGTTTTTTGATACCGGATCTGTTTGGAAACCCAATGAAAAGAAGTCGCTGCTAACACAGCATGGAATTTACCAGTTTCTAGCTGCCATTCTTCAAAGGTACTATTGATAAATTCTACATCTGGATATTGGCTACAGTTATGTCGCGCTAGCTGGCAAGATTCCTGGCTGGGTTCAATAGCAACGATAGAGAAGCCCAAGTCAGCAAATGCTGTCGTAGCAATCCCCGGACCGCATCCTACTTCAAGAATAATCCCATCGGCAGGAAGTTGGGCTAACTCCACCGCACGGTTAATCAGTGGCTGAGGATAGCGTGGTCTGGCCTGGTCGTAAGCCTCTGCAACAGAAGAATACCAAGTTTTTTTCTCTTCCAAGTCTTTAGACTGGATAGCATTAAGTAGTTGTTTAATATCTTTCATCGTAAGCATTCAGCTATCAGCTGTCAGCCGTGAGCTGAAGCTCACGCTACGCGAACAGCTTAACATAAACCTCAAAAGGTAGAATTTAATAGTTCGAAATTAATCAGAATTTAAAGTCTCGGTAAAAGCCCAAGGCTGACGGCTGACGGCTGACAGCTGAATGCTTAAATTTACTATCACCCTAGTCCAACTAACTTTTCGCTCAATTCCCACAAGCGCTTAGCTTTTGAATCATCCATTGCTTCATTAGAAACTTCTTGAACAAAGGACTTACGACCTTCTTTTTGTCGATTACCCCAGCTCCAGTAAACGCCGGATTTATTATAGTCAGGATCAGCAACTACTGTTGCTAGTCTATCCCCTGCTAATTCCTGGGACACATAGCCTCCAGTAATGTTTTTCTGGAACAATGGGAATATTTTCTGGAACAGGGAATAGTGGTTCCGGAATAGAGCGGTTTCAGCAACACATCCCGGATAAAGGGAGTTGAAAACTATTCCGGTAGAGTCATGATAGCGCTGGTGCAGCTCTCGCATGGTCAGCATGTTACAGAGTTTGCTGTCCTTGTAAGCTTTGCCAGATTTAAAGGCTTTGCCATTAATCATTGAGATCGGGGGTTTGAATCCTTCTTCAAAACCCTTGAGGTCTCCCAGGTCTGGAGGTGCTGGAATCGGAATCTTTCCTCCCAATTCCTTAGGATTAGCAGTGACAGTTCCCACAATCACTAGCCTTGGCTGGGAAGAGGATGAATTCTTCAAATCCTCTAGCATCAGATTACACAGGAGGAAATGACCGAGGTGATTGGTAGCAACACTCAATTCATATCCCTCGGGATTTCGCAACGGTTCCTTTAATAACGGCAGATAGATGGCAGCATTGCACACCAAGGCATCGAGGGATCTGCCGGTTGCTCTGAAGGCATTCACAAACTGCCGGACACTAGCAAAGCTAGCTAAGTCAATATATAGCGCTGTATAGCTGTCTTTTGGTATTCCCACCTCTTGGGCAGCTTTTTGAGCTTTATCGAGATTCCGACAAGCCATCACTACATGCCATCCCCAGGTTTGGGCAAGAGCTCTGGCGGCTTGCAAACCAACTCCCGAGGAGGCCCCTGTAATAATGACCGTTGATTTATGATCGTTTTCCATTTCGTTTAAAATTGACCGATTGATCGTAACTTTATTAGGCTCTCACAATAAGTTGCGATCAAAAATAGTATCTTCGGTTACAGGTTAGAGGTTGAAGGTTGTTCGCGTAGCGTGGCCGAAAGGCCAAGGTTGAAGGCGGTTGAAGGTTGTTCGCGTAGCGTGGCCGAAAGGCCAAGGTTGAAGGTTGAAGGTTACAGGTTACAGGTTAGAGGTTGAAGGTTGAAGGTTGAAGGTTGACTGGTTGAAGGTTGACAGGTTGAAGGTTGACTGGTTGAAGGTTGAAGGTTGACTGGTTGAAGGTTGAAGGTTGACTGGTTGAAGGTTGACTGGTTGAAGGTTGAAGGTTGACTGGTTGAAGGTTGACTGGTTGAAGGTTGAAGGTTACAGCTAGCCAGTTACAGGTGGCAAGTTAAAGGTTACAGGTTGAAGGTTATAGGTTACAGGTTACAGCCGGTTAACTTTAAACCGGTTAACCTACCCTTCACCAAACGCCAAAGGCAAACAACCTTAAACCTTCAACCTTAAACCTTCAACCATTTAACCTTCAACCTTCAACCAATTAACCTTCAACCTTCAACCTGTAACCTTCAACGGTGAAAACCCTTCAAGCTGTTGCAACTTGACCACATTACCAATGACTGCGATCGCAGGAGCAGAAAACTGTGTTTCCTCAACCTGAGCCACAATGGTCTCTAAGGTTCCAACCAACTGTTCGGAGTCAGGTCGTGTGCCCCAGCGAATCAGCACTACTGGTGTTTGGGGATTCAATCCTGCTTCACACACTTCGGTGACAATCCGAGGCAGATTATGAACTCCCATATAAATCACAATGGTTTCTGAGCCATTTGCGATCGCATTCCAATTCACCTGAGGTCGATACTTGCCCACTGACTCATGACCTGTGACAAAGGTGACGGAAGAACTATAATCCCGATGGGTCAATGGAATTCCCAGATACGCTGGTGCTGCAATTCCTGAAGTTATCCCTGGTACCACCTCCACTGGCACCCCTGCCGCCATCAAATCCCCCATTTCCTCACCACCACGACCAAACACAAAGGGGTCTCCCCCTTTCAGCCGTACCACCACTGGATGAGAGTGAGCCTTTTCAATCAACAGCTGAGTTGTCTGTTGCTGCAACATGGAATGACGACCCCTGCGCTTTCCGGCATTAATCTGTTCCGCCTGGGGATTAATCATCTTCAACACTTGCGGACTGACTAGGGCATCATAAACTACCACATCTGCAAATTCTAATAACCCCTTTCCCTTCAAGGTCATCAATCCCGGATCTCCAGGACCTGCCCCAACCAAATACACCTTACCCAAACATTGATTGCTCACTACCTTCGCGTCCTTGATGTCTTCGTGGTTCATTTCTACCTAATCCCATCCATAATCAAATCAACCAATGCCTCACTCACCCCAATCGGTTTGCCGAGATTCAACTGCACTTGAGGGAACTTCTGCTGTATCTCCAGTAACATTTGTGCGATCGCATCGGTAATTCCTCCTTCAAAAAGAAAATATGCCAAAATGGCAATCTTTTTTGCTCCAGACTCTGTTAGTATAGAGACCTGCTCCCAAAGGGACGGCTGTACTGACCAGTAGGCCGCCACAGCCCCCAACTGGTTAGCTACAGCCCCCGTTTCTTCTTGACCCCCAGGGCGGCTCGTTCCATGGGACAACAAAATCTTGGCATCGCCCTCTAGCTTTGCCCATTGATTTGTCAACAGCCTCACCAAAGCTGGATTAGCTCCCACGTGAGGCAGTAGATGAATCACCATTTCATTACCTAAGTTCTCTTGCGCTAGAGATACTTGCCAAGGAATATCCTCCATGACATGTACTCCCCGCAATAGAAATAGGGGCAATAGTTTCATTTCCTTACAGCCAGCCCCTTTAGCGAGCTGAGCAAATCGGACAATTTGCTCATGTAGGGGTATATCAGCTAGTTCTAAAGTGGCTGTACCTACCAAAGGTTGACTGGAAAGACCGTTAGCGGTTAACAGATCACTGTCACCACTGTTGCTTTGTGGTGATATGTTTGGTGAGATAGTCTGTCTAGCCCTAGCCTCCTGAGAGGCTAGTCGGATTCGCAGCAACTCAGCCAATTGTTCCATAGCCCGCTGGGGACGTAGGTCATGGCTGCCGTGGGAGATTAACAGATACGCAGATGAGGGTGACAACGGTATATTGAACTACCTTGATCGAATGTGTTAAATAATACTATCTTGCCTAGAGAGACCATTTTGTATAAACTATTTCTAAAGAATGTTGCATTGTGCTAATTTCCTTGCTACTGCACCAGCATGATGCCTCGCACTCAAGTCTTCAAAAATCGGGATAAAACGAGATTTAAAGTCATAATTCGGACATTGACATTTCATTAGCGCTAGAGTATATTTGAGAAATAGGATACACGAGTTTTGTGACGATGCCAAGAAAAGTAGGAGCAACAAAAAGGATATCGACTCAAATCGTCCCTGTGGTAGGGATGACCAAGTCGGTTGAACTTGAATTGCTGTCTACGATGAGAAAGCTAGGCGTCGTTAGGGCTGAGTCTTACAACAAACTGGGAAGCATTAACCATTGGGGACTGGACTGGAAAAAGGCCATCCCGGAAGTAAAGAGCTTCAGGACTCCCGATACCCTGGGGCTGCCTGCTAAATTAATGGATTGGACTATCAATGATGTAGCGAAAGCTATTACAGCTCAGCAAGCAGCCTGTATCGATGCGGTAACAAAGAAAATCTATAGAAGGTTTACAGGGATTGAGAACCAAAAGACCAGAAAAGAACTTTGCCAACAGATTAAGACCTTAGCTTTTCTGGACAATCCACTTCTTCACAGACTTGTTAGGAAGGAATTTCAGAGAGGGCACTCTTGGGTTAAAAATCAAATAGTCTATCAACAAGTAGGATATAGCTGTAAGCGACTCTCTCGTAATACTTATCAGCTAGAAGTAGCAGGACGAATAAGAGGAAAAAGAAACAAAATAATTGTCAGGTCTAATCGTAAAATCAAAGGGCAGATTAGACTGATTTACAATCAACTATCGCCAAGGTTTGAAATTCATTTCCTTGTAGACCATGGGACTGTAGAAATCCCCGCTGAACGTCGCTCTGTAGGAGTAGACAAGGGATATACAGAGGCTTTCTATGACTCAGAGGGGCAGGCGCACGGGAAAGGCTTGGGTAAAATAGCTACCAGAAAGTCCGATCGTATATGTGCAAAAAACCGCCACAGGGGAAAACTCTGGGCGCTTCATAGAAAACTGGAAAAAATCGACCCAGCTAAGTCTGCTCGAATACTCCGCAATAATCTAACCAGAAAGACAGAAAACAAGCGCTACAGGCAAAATCAATCAGAGATTACGGCTGTCATAGGAGCGGCATCAAATAGTTCGGTAGAGCTCATGCCGTAACTCCAGTCACGAAGGAACCCGGTACTCGTATGCCGGCTTATGCTTGAAAACAAAACAAACACAAAGAAAGTGACGAACCAGACAAATAACGAAA
>NZ_JAAHHS010000045.1 GCF_010692395.1 Moorena sp. SIO3H5 | reverse complement strand
ATGATGCTGCTAGTATTGATTCAGCCAGAATTACTCCTGTGGGCAATTATTCTTTTATTCATGCCAGTGGCAGATGAACCAGCCCTTAATGATGTTTCAGAACTTGACAACTGGCGAGATTTGTGCGGAATTATCGCCTTGTTGATTTTAGTCATTATTATTTTGCCAGTACCAGGAACAATCACTAAGTTGTTAACTATTTAGTCAGATAATGCCCCGTTACAAATTAAAATTGAGGAGTGAAAACTAAGACTATAAAATTGTTAATTTGAAATTTGATATTAAAAGTTAAAAATTAACAATTAACAATTGAATAAAGTGGTTTGAATAGTAATGAGGTAGACAGGATTTTTATCCTACTCCCTACTCCCTACTCCCTACTCCCTATTCCCTATTCCCTATTCCCTGTTCCGAAGTTCCCTTTGCTATATAATGACTAATGACAAACAACAAGTAAATGTTATCGGTGGTGGACTAGCGGGTACAGAAGCCGCTTGGCAAATTGCTCAGGCTGGAGTACCAGTGGTGTTGCACGAAATGCGACCAGTGCGACTATCCCCGGCTCACCATACGGTCGAATTGGCAGAATTAGTATGTAGCAATTCTTTTGGTGCTAAGTCAAGCGATCGCGCTGCGGGTTTGTTGCACGAAGAATTGAGACGCCTTGATTCAATTATTATTGGCAAAGCTGATCAACATGCTGTTCCAGCTGGGGGTGCCTTAGCTGTAGACCGAGCAGTATTTAGTCGGGAATTGACGGAAACCTTAGCTAGTCATCCCCTGATCGAGTTGCAGCGGGAGGAAGTTCCGCAAATTCCTACCACAGGGGTGGTGGTACTGACAACCGGTCCGTTGACTAGTCCTGCTTTAGCCCAAGACCTGCAACAGTTCACTGGTTTAGAATACTTTAGTTTTTTTGATGCCGCATCACCGATTGTAGTGGGGGAATCCATCAATCGTGATATTGCCTTTATGGCATCCCGGTATGACAAAGGAGAAGCGGCTTATCTTAATTGTCCCATGAATCGGGAGCAATATCTTCACTTCTGGGAAGAACTGTGTGCAGCCCAAAAGGCAGAATTGAAAGACTTTGAGCAAGAAACTGCTAAATTTTTTGAAGGGTGCTTACCGATTGAGGAGATGGCTCGTCGGGGGGAAGATACTATGCGCTACGGTCCTCTGAAGCCAGTGGGACTGTTTGATGCCCGTAAGGGAGACTTCCGCGCCCCAGAAAATCAGCATCAGCGTCCTTATGCTGTGGTACAGCTGCGACAGGAAGATAAAACAGGTCAGCTGTGGAATATGGTGGGATTCCAAACTAATTTGCGCTGGGGTGAGCAGAAACGGGTCTTTCGACTAATTCCAGGTTTGGAAGAAGCAGAGTTTGTGCGCATGGGAGTGATGCATCGCAACACCTTTCTCAATGCTCCTGAGTTATTGGAACCAACCCTACAGTTCAAAAAACGGTCTACTTTGTTGGCAGCTGGTCAATTGGTAGGAACAGAAAGTTATACAGCAGCTGCTGCAGGAGGGTGGCTGGCTGGTACCAATGCGGCGCGATTAGTATTGGGATTGGAACTGGTAACCATGCCACCCACTACGATGATGGGAGCCTTGTTTGACTTTATCAGTTCCGCATCACCTAAGCATTTTCAGCCTATGCCACCAAATTTTGGCATTTTACCCGAATTACCAGTGCGGATAAAGAATAAGCGAGAACGGTATGGAGCATATCGCGATCGCGCTTTGGCAGATCTTAATGATTGCTTGAGTAGGCTGAGAGTATCTGCAGCATAAAAATTATTATCTTCCAACAACATAACTTTGAATTATTCTGACTATAAGCTCCTGACTCTATATGCCTAATTTTTTTCACGGGGTGACAAGGCAATTGAAAGTCATACAGGTGTTAGGTTTTAGGGGTTAGGTGAAGCGTGAACAATGTCCGTGCGGGTATGGATTGATTAAAACTATCATTGACGTTGGATTGGTGAAAATTGCTTCAACTGCTGGTAAATACAACAACACGAGTCGCGCTCATTTTCCCCAATACCTAAAACCATTAACCTAATACCTAACACCTATCTAGGTTTGAGCTTTGTTGTCACCCCGTGAGCTAAATTTTAGAGCTTTTAAGTGAAAGTGCAATATATTAAAATGGGTAATGGCTTGGGAGTAATCATAGTTACCCATTTACCATTACCCAAGTTTTATAAGACTACCGATTAAGGTGTTTGACATTTATAAAAGCTTTTGCTGCTTTTATAGTAAACTATTGCCTATTGCTAGCATGCCTATTGCCTTGCGCGTAGCGCTATACAATACTGATATTCCCGGAAATAATATCAGTATTATTCAATTAACATTTACCAATTAAGTTCGGGATAGCTCAGGTGAAATCTCGGTTTTATTAGCATCAACCTCAGGTTGATTAACTAAAGTATCTTTTGTTCTAGAACTCTTCTCCAGATTAGCAATCGGGGCAACAATTGGCCAAAAAACGGTTGCTATCGTCAACACTATCCAAGACAAGCGGATTTGCTCAGCAGATAAATTAGTGTCTTTCTGGAAAGCTTGAAACCAGATCGAGAAAAAGTAGAGAGCGCCAGAAACGTAAAATCCTGCTAGTACCGTCATAACGAAATTTCATCCTAATATTGGTTAATTAAAAATTTTCAGTCGGTCTGATTGACTGAAAAATATCATGAGTTAAAATCCGGTTAATTACTGGTTTGTCAACTATTACCTTGATGTTTGGTAATGGTAAATGGGGAATCGTCAACTACTAATTTCCAATTACGAATTACCAACTACCCGATCAGGGTTACAAGGAAAAGTTAACCGAATTTAAAATGAGCTACCTTTACAGAGTTACCGAAAATTAGGCTAAAGTAACATTTTGACTGAAAAAAGGGCTCAATTCCCCCAAAGTGCTTACAGTTAGCGATGCAGCGCCTTCACGCGGGGGTTTCCACGGGGCTGGAGAGCGATGCAGCGCGGTCTTGGGGGTTTCCCCCATGAGCGACTGCATCAAGACAGGTGCGGACGCAGGTTCCGCACACAGACCCAAAACCATGAGCGACTGCATCAAGACAGGGAACGGGTAAAGGGGACTTGAAAACAGAACGATAAAGTCTTCGTTTCCCTGTTGTCATCGCCCAAAAAAAACGATATATATACTGTACTTAACGGAATTTAAACCCGCTGTATACTTGATTTCCCTTACTTAAATAGACTAAAGGACTGAGGTTTGTGCTGAGGTTGTTGCTAGGGTTTGTGGTGTTTACTTTGGTGTATGATTTCCCAGCTCAAATACCTTAGAGACCTAAAGAGTAAACACCAGTACCGATAATGACAACACTAATGCTTTTACCTCATTGTTAACTATCGGGTAGTAGTAGATAATATCCAAGTAGTGTTTAAATTTCGTCAGCATCAATTTATCTAGAACTGATCTACAACCGTTGACAGCTGTATTCGGGAATTTTTTCGATGATTGTTCACCATACTGAGATAGTCTGTGGTTAAGGAAATTCGGCACAGGGGAACCTATACCAAAAACCTCAACGCCTTTGGTAAGGTTAAGGATTGGTATGGCTTACACGGGATAGGGAGAGTTTGTTTAGGCTGTGTGCTTTGGCTGCTAATCCTCACAATTCCAGGGAGTACTTCTCCCTCATCTAACCCAGAAGCAGTCAAGCCAGGAGCAGTAAACCCAGGAGCAGTAGATACCCTGCAACAGATACAGCAACATATTGAGAAACAGCGGTCTACTATTATTAACGAAAGCGATCGCATATCTAATGTGGAGCAATCTGCCCAGAAGAAGCTGGGTGTGATTGAGCTTAATCTCAAGTCCACTGATACCGCTAACCAGGATTACAATGGGCAAATCCAACTGGCTAACCAGCGTCTAGACCAGTTGCAGCAGGATTTAGCAATTGCCGAGAGTAGCTATTATGAAAAACGGGCTGGAATCATTGCTCGACTGCGTTTTCTACAGCGCCAGCCCACTGCTGAAGTTGGGTCGAATATCCTGCTCAAGAGTCAAGATATCAACGAATTTCTGGCTCAACGCCGCCGATTGAAGTTAGTTTATCAAACGGACCAGCAAATTTTAACTAGTTTAAAAGCTGAAGCTGACAGCATTAACCAACGCAAAACCGAGATAGAGGCTCAGAAAAACCGAGTTTCCCTACTTAAACAGCAACTCCTAGCCAAAAAGAAGCAGTTTCAAGCTCAGCTCAAGACACAGCAACAACTGATTGAGCGACTTAACTCTAACCGAGAAGCTTTAGAAGCATCCCAAGCTCAGTTAGCAGAAGATTCTAAAAATCTTGTGATCTTGATTCAACGAGAGATTGCCCGTCAAAATAAGATTGCGGCAGCTAGGAAGGCAAGGCTTCGCAAAACTTTTGTTTTTAATACTGGTCAGCTGCTTTATCCCAGTAATGGCTCCATTACCAGCAGTTTTGGTTGGCGACGTCACCCCATTCTAGGTACATCTCGATTCCATTCTGGGATTGACTTTGGGGCTAGTTATGGCAGTACTATTCGAGCAGCAGATAGCGGTACAGTAATTTTTGCTGGTTGGTATGGTGGTTATGGCAATACAGTAATTATTGACCATGGCGACAGTATTGCTACCCTCTATGGTCATGCCAGTAGACTCTTGGTGAGTAAGGGAGAATCGGTCAAACGAGGAAATGCGATCGCAACCGTTGGGTCTACGGGTTTCTCTACCGGTCCCCACCTCCATTTTGAGGTTCGTAAGAACGGTGAACCTGTCGATCCCAGCAGTTATCTGTAGCCGATGGCACTTGCTAGGACAGATTTAAAACGGTTTACACTTTTCGGTGCTCAAGTAGTGTATAATAAGTAATTGCGATAGTGTGCTATTATCAAAGCTAATCAAATAGAGTAACCCTTGATATAGTCACTCAAGCATAAGGGCGCGTAGCTCAGTGGATAGAGCACCAGATTCCGGTTCTGGGTGTCGGGGGTTCAAATCCCTCCGTGCTCGTTTTGATAACTTGATATAGCAATCCTACTTGTATTCTATGAAAGGAGAGCTCTGGCGTTAGGCACGACCAGAGCTTAACTGCCGTGAAAGTTGCAGATTTACTTATTACTATTCAGTTAACAAGTAATAATTAACAAAATTTCCCTAACCATAATAATATTTTGATTAACTGAACTTCCCATCACTGTCTATCCTAGAGCCAATCATGAACCTTTCAGACTTAGTGACGTGGCTAAAACAACGAACTGCTCTAAGTATGTTGACTCAGGAGGTGTTACAGAATCTAGCACCTAAGCTGGAAGAGCGGATTTTGCCAGCAAACCAAACCTTAGTGCTAGCCAATACCCCTCCTACAGGATTATATATTCTCCGCTCAGGTCGGATCGAAAGCAATCCTGAGGATTGGCAAGCTGTGGGTTTACTCCCTGGGGCAGTGATTAATTTAGAAGCTATATTATTGAACAAACCTGTTGAGCAAACCTTAATTACCCTCAACGAATGTCAGTTTTGGTTTGTCAGTGCTTCCGAATTTCGGGCACTCGTGGAACACTATCCAGAAATTACCCAAGCTTTCTCCCAACAACTGGCTGAAGAAGTAGAAGAGTTATCCGCTCAGCTAGCCTATGAACAAGAGCGTCAAACTATCTTACGACCGTATCTGGTTAGTAAAGCCAAACGGGGGATTATTGGGAAAAGTCGCTATGGGGTGCGATTGCGATCGCAAGTTAAACAAGCAGCGGAAAACCGCGAATCGGTGATAATCTTCGGAGAGCCTGGACTGGAAAAAGATAACATAGCAGCCTTGATTCATTTTAGTTCTCCCTATCGGCGACAAGCCATGATTAAAATCGATTGCTCTAAATTACAAGCCAGTGGAGCAGAATTATTTGGTCGTGCGGGAGGAAAACCTGGCTTAATTGAAGCCTTAGGTCAAGGCACTTTACTATTAAATAATATTCAAGAACTTGCTCCAGAACTGATTACACCAATCGCTAATTTACTTAGAAGCAATACCTATACTCCAGTCAGCCGTTCCCAAAACAGTAGAGATGTTACAGCCAAAGTCTTTACCAGTCAGGCTCGGATTATCATGATTGCCGAGAGAAAACTGCCAGAGATTGATTCAGTGGCAGGACAATTGATTAAAGTGCCACCATTACGGGTACGAAAAGCCGACATTGGTGACATAGTCAACTACTATATTAGTATCATCTCTCGTGCTAAATGTATTAATAAAAACCGGATAACTCCCGAAGCATTACGGCGATTACAGGCTTATGATTTTCCCAATAATCTCAGGGAATTATTCAATTTAGTTGAACGAGCCATTGTGCAGCTAGAAGGATGTTCAGAACTAACTGAAGAAATTATCTGGCCCTCCCAAAGTAAGAAAAAGAAATTTCGTCTCAATCTCTTAAATGCTTATCCGGGTTTACGTCGCTTTCTCCGCAGCCCTTGGTGGCCAGACCGGATTAATTATGGCTTTACCTTAACTGCTTTTGCGATTATTGTTGCTATTTTATTTATCGGACCCCAGAATCGTCAAGAAAACTTTGCGCTTAATTTATTCTGGGCGTGGTGGTGGCCCTTAGTATTAATTAGTTTTCCCTTTGTGGGTAGGTTATGGTGTGCAGTTTGTCCATTCATGATTTATGGAGAAGTTACTCAGAAATTATCCCTGTGGCTATTTCCCCGTAAGTTAAAACGTTGGCCCCGAGAACAGGCTCAAACCTGGGGAGGATGGTTTTTGTTTGGCTTATTCTTCCTGATTTTATTGTGGGAAGAACTGTGGGATTTGGAAAATACTGCTTATCTTTCCGCTTGTCTGCTGTTATTAATTACAGCGGGTGCGATGATATGTTCCGCAATTTTTGAGCGACGCTTCTGGTGCCGCTATTTATGTCCCATTGGCGGCATGAATGGCATGTTCGCTAAACTAGCGATAACGGAATTACGAGCACAACAAGGGATATGTTCAGCGGAATGTAGTACCTATCAATGTTATAAAGGTGGACCCGAAAAAGGGGAGGGAATGGAAACCGATGGTTGTCCTTTGTACTCTCACCCAGCACAATTGGAAGATAACCGGGATTGTGTGTTGTGCATGACCTGTTTGAAAGCCTGTCCCCATCGTTCAGTAGAGGTGAATTTACGTCCTCCAGGCATTGAATTGTGGACTACCCATGTGTCTCGCAGTTATGAAGTAGCCTTGTTATTCTTATTGTTAGGAGCAGTGTTTTTGCACCGTTTACCAGAGTTACAAGAAAACCTGGGGTTAGGGTGGGATTTGAGTCAGTTTTGGACTCATGGTTTGCTCTCGGTAACAGTGTTGAGTTTACCAGCAATTGTGCCACTATTGGCTCAAGGAATGATGGTAGGATTATATCAGGTAAAAGAAATTCGTAAGCCGAGTTCGTTTGTTAAATTAGCTTATGGATATTTACCATTAGTATTAGCTGGTAATTTGGCTCATTATTGGCGGCTTGGTTTAGGAGAAGGGGGAAGGATTTTACCGGTAATGTTTGCTACGTTTGGATTGAGTGGTGAAGGATTACCTGTGTTGGTCGCCCATCCAGCAGTAATTACTTTCTTGCAGGGAACTACGTTAATTGCTGGAGTACTTTTATCCCTGTTTTTGACCCAGAAGATAGGGCGTCAACCGTTTAGTTTGTTATTACCACACCATGTGAGTACCCTAGTTTTAGGGATTAGTTTGTGGTGGATTATTGTGGGGTTTTGATATAATGATATCGTGGTTTTATAAAAATGCAAAAACTCAAAACTAGACTGACCCTGGAAGAATTTCTGGCAATGCCTTTGACCGATGTAACCTATGAATTAGTTGAGGGGGTTGCAGTACCGAAAATGTCTCCTAAACGTTTTCATGCTAGGGTAACTGGTGCTTTATATACACTTTTGGATCAGTGGTGTCAGGAAAAGGGTGAAGTCAATCCAGAGTGGGCAATAGCCTTGCAACGTCATGGTCAAGACTGGGTACCTGTGCCTGATTTAAGCTACATTTCTGTTCAGCGTCTGCCCTCAGAAGTTATAGAAGATGAGGCTTGTCCAGTACCCCCAGAGTTAGCCATTGAAATTATCTCACCGGGACAAACTTTTGGGCAATTAGCCGAGAAAGCAACCGATTATTTAGAAGCGGGAGTGTTGCGAGTTTGGGTTGTTGATCCTCAGGCGAGAAGTATCACAATTTTTTATCCAGATGCGCCACCACGGACTTATACCAAAGCAGCCCTGATCACTGATTCGCTTTTTGAAGGGTTGGAACTTACTCCGGAGCAAGTGTTTGGGAAAGCGAGGTTACCTCATAAGGGTTGAGGTTTTCCTTTCTGTTATGCCAATTGGTGTCAAGCCAATTTCCAAAAATATTGCTACAATCTTACAGTATACTCTAGACATTCATCACCTCTTCACCACCTCAGCCCATCACCATCTGTCCGCTGGCTAGCTTTATCCTGAGACTTGCAGTTAGGGATTAGATCAGTTACCTTAATAAATCGGTTAACAAATTGGTTTAGGTAAACCCTCTAGATAGACTTAATGATCGCTATTTCCGCAGTAGACCTGTTTTGTGGTGCTGGGGGGCTGACCCATGGCTTCCAGCAGGCGGGTCTTCCTGTGACTGTCGGGTATGATATTGACCCTATATGTCAGTTTCCCTATGAATACAACAATAAAGCCAAGTTTATACTCCAAGGCGTAGAAGAACTAACTGGTACTGACTTAGCAAAACACTACAGAAGGGATCAGATCAAGGTACTAGCAGGATGTGCTCCATGCCAGCCCTTTTCCAACTATTCCAGGCGATACACCAACAAAACCACCAAGTGGAAACTTCTCCATGACTTTGCTCGCCTCGTCCGGGAGTGTAATCCAGAAATCGTTTCTATGGAAAACGTGCCTCAATTGAGACGATATCCCGTTTTCGAGGAATTCACTACTGAATTAAAACATCATGGTTATTCTATCTCATTTTATGAGCTTGAGTGTAAAGACTACGGTATTCCTCAAATCCGCAAGCGCTTAGTCTTTTTTGCGTCCAAGTTTAGTAAAATCAATCTAATTCTCCCCACCCACAATAACAAGAATTACGAAACAGTACGCAAAACAATCTATGACCTTGAACCTCTTGGGGCAGGTGAATCATCAAAAACTGACCGACTCCATCGGTGCAGTAAACTTTCAGCACTAAATCTCCGTCGTATCCGTGCTTCATTGCCTGGTGGAACTTGGCGAGACTGGCCCGATGAGTTAGTTGCAGAATGTCATACTAAGGATAGCGGTAAGACATATTCAGCAGTCTATGGTCGGATGGAATGGGATTTGCCAAGTCCAACGATTACTACACAATTTTTTGGTTTTGGTAATGGTCGGTTTGGACATCCTGAACAAGATAGAGCCATATCTCTGAGGGAAGCTGCATTGTTACAAACTTTTCCTCGGGACTATAAATTTGTTGCAGACACTAAACCTGTGGTGTTTAATAATGTCGGGCGTCTAATTGGGAATGCTGTTCCTGTAAAGTTGGGTCAGGTAGTAGCTCAAAGTATTCTGAAGCACGTTAGTAATATATAAATTAAGGAGTAGTGGTGGATGAATCCAAGTATTCCTGGTTAGCTAGATAGGTTTCTATATTTTCTAGTATCTGTCTTAAATACTTGACTACATTTTTTTGTATTTTTAAGAGGTTATCAGCACTTTGCTCTCTTCCTACCTCCGCAAAGGACTTGATGCCATGGGCTAAATCGTTTCTGTTTTTTTTAACAGTTAACAAATCATTTCCATGTCCCGTCTTAGCGTAGTCAGTTGTGCATGAGAAACCATAGTCATTTGCTGTTTGCTGGATCTTTCTTCCGTCAATGTTTCCTGAAAAGAGGTCTTCTTTATCAAATCCAGCATTGATGATGTCAATAGAAATCGCTGTGAGATTTAAAATAACTTGATCAGGGTTTCTCTTTTTAAGGTTTTTTAAGACAATTTTTTTAAGTTCAGGTTTTATTTCATCAAAGGAAATTCCTTGACTCTGGAGTTCATCGAAGATGGCTTCTATAGCATTTCGCATTGTGGATTCGACCAGATTGTACAGCAACAAGAATCCACTAGCTTTCATGGTTTTTAATAGCTCAGGGTCAATTTGTTTAATTTTATTTACTCCACTCTTCACATCCATACTTAACTTGATTGTTCCTTGCTCCATATTTTTCAAAACAATAAAATACTTACTTACTTCTTTAGAGCGTTCGTTGAAATCTTCAAATAATAGACTTGTCATGCTTTATCTAGGAGTTGATCACGCACATACTCAATACGCCGAATTACTTTAGGTCTAGAGTTACTTGCATCAGAGGTAGTGTACTCCTTGAATTCTGGCGAGTCAAGCCAATTCATTGATTTTGGCTGAAGATTTATATTTTCCCTCAAGGCAAGAGCAACCCCAACGGAGATAGCCTCAAATCGAATACGAGGCGTTTTTTTATGTCGTTTTGATTTGCTAAATCCATTGTCAAAGTGCTTATATACGAAATCCAACATTGATTGGAACTCCGCCTTCATTGTCTCATGATCACGTCTGTCTTTGTTGTGTTTTTCCAAGTAGTCATTGAGAAATTTATTAACTTGGCGTTCAAAATTATTATAGTTGTTCAGATACGCGAAAAAACGTAATACGAATTCCTGAGGTTCACTTCTGCGGATTAGGGCTTCTGAAAAGGGACATAGATCAAGAAACTTTTCATTTGCCGAGAGTTGATCCAGGATATCTAGGAATGGTCCGCGTAATATGCCTCTGCGTTTCTCCATGTCATTTAGGTCAACGCTACCTGTATTGATCCTTTCAAACATATCCCGTCGCACTTCCTCATCTGCCTTTTCAGTCAGTTGGATCATCCGAAGCGTACTCCGTTTAAAGCGCCTTTGTCGGGCAAGTGGTAAGTCAGTATACCTAAATTGATTGAGTTTCTTGAGCTTCTCCAAACCAACTAAGGTAAGTTCATTATTTAGAAATCTAGCCAGACTACGGATACGCTGTGTACCGTCTACTATCTCCAAACGTCCTAGATCGTTTTCTGGGTCGTAGATATCGGCAACAAAGATAAATGGTATTGGTAACCCTAAAAGTACAGACTCAATGAACTTTGACTGCCTTTTGTCCTCCCAAGCCTCATTCCTTTGGTAATCTGGTATGAACAACTCGTTGGTATCGTCATCCTTGCCATCCATGTATTTGTGAACCAGTATTTCAACTGGATACTCTTTGGTGTCGTAATCAACAGGCTTCTGCTTCTCCCTAATTTCTGCTTCTGCTGCCTCTTTATCCTGAACTGTTATTTCTTCTGGCTTCTTTGACTTGGGCATAGTTTTACCTGATGTATATAGTTAATAAAACTTAAGCATATGCGCTACGCGCATATGCTTATAATAGTTATAGCGCTGCTTGAGGTGGAATAGCGATGCATCGCTCCCCAGAAATCATGAAGTGTTATCCTGACCAATCAATTCTGTTCAGGAGTCAGAATCAAGAAAATTTATGTTGTTGAAATAACCAAATTTATCAGTATAGTTTAACAAAAAAATAACTATAAATCCTTAGTTATTTTACGAAACTATCCTCTTTACCCACAGTCTTACCCCTGTTCCCTGTTCCCTGTTCCCTGTTCCCTGTTCCCTGTTCCCTGTTCCCTATGAAAAAATTATGGATTAATTGTTAATTGCCCAGGAGCAATTAACAATTAACAAACTGAACTCAAACTACCCGATAGAGAAAACTTAAAGTTGCCCAAGTATTGACATCCAAGGCGTAGGAATCAGCACTTATAGTGAGGGAAGAATCTAGGGAATTTGCACTAGCATCGTGTATGTCTTGTAGCACCGCCTGGGCTACGTCCAAGGGGTTAAACAAATCATCAATTGGTGCTCCGATTCCGCGACGAGATGGCACAGCATCGAGAGCTGTACCGGCTTGAGTAAAGGGGGAGCGACTGCAAATCATTTGCATTTCCACCAGTCCACTAGGACCTGAGACAATCCCACCAACGGAAGCTACTGCTGATGGCAGGGTTAGAGTTTCTCCAGGACCAATGACGGCATCTTTGATAGATGGAGAGTTTTCTGAAGTCTGTGATGTCTGCAAAAATGGCAGTTCATATAGTGCGATCGCATTGCCACTGGTATTAAACCCTAATAGCAAGAAATAGACCGGTTGGTCACCGTAGTTTTCGATCTGATAATGGAGACGACTCCCTACCGGCAAAATAGGAACACCTGCTTCTGTCAAAGTTTGTGTCAACTCAGACTGAGATTTAGCTTCACCCTCACCTACCAAATCTACCCGTGAGGAGGAAGCTGTCCGTGATGTTTCGAGTTGCATCACTAGCTTTTGCTCTGGTTCAATCATCTGTAGGGATACTCGAATACCTAGACCGGAAGACCCATCATTAGCAGTTAGACGCAGCAATTTCGCTGCCAGCAAGGTGTTCAGTTTACTAGCTAATCCCATAGCTGCTGACTTCACAGCTACCCCAGCTTCCCCAACTCCATTGGGTATGGGTTCACCGTCTATATAGAAGATTCCATAACCCCCTCCCCCAGCATTTTTGGAAGAGAGTGCTTTCCCAAACAAATAATCAGCAGGTTGTTCCCCTGCTTGCACTATCGATGCAGTAGAGATACTAGAAAAGGCACTGGTAGCATCTACTCGCTCAATTCTTTCTAGGTTCCCATCCAGAGCTACCGTTAGACCAATATTACGGGGTAAAACCCGGACGGCTTCTTGCACCAGCTGCCCAACTTGTAGCTGATTGTTATCAGTACTAGCACCAATAAATTTTGCCTTAGCAGTCAGACCATCTTTAGAGGTTATTTGTAGTTGAGAGACTCCCGACTTAGCACCAACTAATTTCAATACAGAGTTGTTGCTATAGTAATCCACAACTGTTGCTGGTAATCCTGCCAACCACAACTGTGCCGTTTGACCATTATCTTCCACGGCAGTGACCACACCATCCGCTTCCATGCTAGGGTCAGGGGGGAGATAATAGGTTGGTATTGGCTCAAGACTACTCTGACCCCCTAACTTGGGCTGTTGTTGTGTACCTGTCAGTTGATTAACCATCACACCAGCGTGAGTCAGGCTCACCTGACTTGTGGTTGTTGGTATTGCCTGCCACAGATACTGAGTAAGAGCATAGGTAAATAAGCCAGCACTGAAACCATTCCATTTCGCCTCCATGGCCATTTGATTTGGTTCAGCAGCGGTGAGCACTAGACCTGCCATGGGATTCATCGATCCAGGCACAATCGAGACGGATTTCTGGTTTACTATTCCTTTCCCAGAATCCTGTATCCGCCGCCGCAGTTGCTCTTGAAAAGCTAGTTCGTCCCGACTAGCCTCTTTGGCTGGTGGGTTAGTACTAGAGCGTACCTTAATATTTCCTTGGAGGATGCTATCAGCTACCGTGTGGCTAGTATCAAGTACTGTAGTGACTTGGTCAGTGAAGAGCGATCGCAATAGCAAAACTAGCGTTTCTTCTAGTAAATCGTTGGCTACCTTAGGATTTTTTTTGGTCAGGCTCCCATCTACTGGAACCAAGCTATTTTGAAGTGCAACAGACTTATCATTTTGATACCCTTGAGATAGCTTAACTTGGCTACCGAAGCCACTGAAGTGGAAGACTACCACGTCACCTGGTTTCGCTTGCTCCGTCAGATGTTCAATAAAAGCCGTTTCAATATTTTCTCGGGTCGCTTGGTCATCGTTAAGTATAAGTATATCCTTCGGGTTGAAGCCAAACCGATGAATCAATAGTTCTTGTTGTAGTTCTACATCAGTAACACAGCCATCCAATAGTGTGCTACGAGGATACTTGTTGATACCCACTAGTAGGGCTAACTTTCGCCCAAGGGGTTGTGCTAATACTTGGAAGTAACGGTCTATTCCAGGAACAGCTAAACCACTATTCCCTAGGAGGGATAGTATTGTTTCACTTACTCCTAATGTTGCCAATCCCAAACTAGCTTTTTGCAGAAAAGTCCGGCGATTAAGTCCCATATCCGCGCTTCAGCTTTCAGATTTCAGCTATCAGCCTACCAGGATTGGCGCTCCCACGACCACAAGCCGTGGGATTCCCAGTTCAGCTAGTTCACTAGTTCACTAGTTATAGGTTGTTCGCGTAACCTTCAACTCGTCTCGTGCATTGCCTTAGCCAGTTCTGCTGCCACTTCAGGTCTGGAAAATTCCGGTGGTGGTAACTCTCCCTGGCGCAGCATTTTCCGTACCTTAGTACCAGATAAATGAATCCTCTGCTCTGGTGTACTTGGACTAGTCTTGGCTGTAGCCATACCCTGGGTGCGAGTGCAGTAGAAAGCGTGCTCAAACTTCATCGGCATGATCCCCAACTCACCTGGCTCAAACTCACCAAAAATGTGTTGGGCATCATAGGTGCCATAATAGTCTCCCACACCAGCGTGATCCCGTCCTACAATAAAATGGGTACAGCCGTAATTCTTCCGTACCAAAGCATGGAAAATTGCTTCTCGCGGGCCAGCATAACGCATGGCAGCAGGGTTAATTGCTAGAATCACTCGGTCATTGGGAAAATAATTCTCCAACATGATTTCATAGCAACGCATCCGTACATCTGCTGGGATGTCGTCACTTTTAGTAGCACCTACTAAGGGATGAAGAAACAAACCGTCTACGGTTTCTAGAGCACATTTGATGATATATTCATGAGCCCGATGAATGGGATTACGGGTTTGGAAACCCACCACTGTTTTCCAACCCCGTTCCGAGAACATGGCTCTCGATTTTTCTGGATCGATTTGGTAGGCGGGAAACTGGGGATGGGGTAACCGTTCTAGTAACCATACCGAACCAGCTAAATTAATCTCTCCCTGCTCATACACGACTTTCACACCAGGATGCTTGTCTTCATCAGTGCGGTAAACTTGCACTGCTTCATGGGTTTTGTCGTAAGAATATTTTTCTGTCAGTTCTAATACACCAATAAACTGACCACTGGTATCATCCAAACGGACTAACCCCCCCTCTTGCAGAGGAGCAGCTACTTCAGAGGTAACCGAGAGGGTGATTGGAACTGACCACGGTAGGTTATTGGCGAGACGCATCCGGTCTACCACTGATTCGTAGTCTTCTTTGGTCATGAAGCCAGTCAGGGGACTAAAGCCACCGATAGCAATCATTTCCAGGTCGCTGACAGCCCGTTTATCTAGTGTGACTCTGGGCAGAAATTCAGCTTTCTCCAAAAATTCCTGCCGTTGTTCGGGTGTAGCAACACGGTTGACCAGTTGACCACCGTGAGCTGGGATAGTTTGTGAAGGATGGCTTAACACCGGGCTTTGCATACTCTAGGAATAATAGTTAGATTCTACAATTGTCTCAAGAATTGTCTCAATATACGACTCCCACTCCAAAGCGTGTAACTGGGGTGCTTTAGTTAACGTATAAAGATTTTGCTTCAAGTACTAGAAATATAATTTAACTCTTCCAGTTTTTTGATAACTTTGTCCACACTTTCTGATAATTCTTCTTTGTCAGTGCGACATTCTACCTCTGGATTTAATGGTGGCTCATAGGGGTCATCAATACCAGTAAAACTCTTAATTTCGCCAGCACGAGCTCGTTTGTAAAGTCCTTTGACATCTCGGTCTTCGCAAACGTTTAGGGGAGCATTAACATAAACTTCTACAAAGTCACCAATCCGTTGCTTAACCTCCTCTCGAATTTCGCTGTAAGGGGAGATCGCGGATACCAAGACAATAACTCCATTGCGGGTTAAAAGATGGGCAACAAAGCCAATTCGGCGAATATTTGTATCCCGGTCTTCTTTACTAAATCCGAGTCCTTTGGTTAAGTTCTGACGGACGATATCCCCATCCAAAACTTCCAGCTTGCATCCTTTAGCGTTTAGTTTTTCTTCTAATGCCTTAGTAATAGTGGTCTTTCCAGCACCACTAAGACCAGTTAACCATACTGTAACACCACGATGTTCCATGAACTCTATTTACCTCCTAGATTTTTTGTTGACATGACGTGGATTTGGTGTGGACAGGCTATTGGTATTTCACCTGAACACCAAATTCAACGTCCTATTCGTAAGTCCTATTGCCTTTAGTCTCGGCTCATTTATAACAGATGCCGCCCTTCGGTGGGATGCTTTTGATATCCCCCAGCTTAACTTAGTAGAACGAGGTATAACGAGTCGGATTACGCTCGAATTATTTTCTTTAACATCCCCCCTATAATGGATTACCCTGATGGCAATTTAATGGGGATTTTTGCCCTTTTTCAATACTAACCTTTTCAAGGTTACTGAACCAGATTAACCCATCTGCCCTAAGTATTGCTCATAACCTAACTCATCGAGCAATGCTTGCTTTTCCATCACTGATTCCGCTAAATTCTGGCGATACTGCTGCACTCTCTCTAGTAATTCCGGCTGATGAGTGCCCAAAATCTGCACTGCTAACAATCCTGCATTCTTGGAATTACCAATTGCTACAGTAGCGACGGGAATTCCTCCAGGCATTTGAACAATGGAGTATAGGGAATCAATACCCTTCATTTGACGACTAGACACTGGGACCCCAATCACAGGCAAGGGTGTTAGAGCCGCCACCATCCCAGGCAGATGAGCTGCTCCCCCAGCACCAGCGATAATAACTTTGAGTCCACGCTTGTGAGCGTCTTTGGCATAATTTACCATCCGTTCGGGGGTGCGGTGGGCTGACACAATCGCTACTTCCCAAGGAACACCAAAGTCTTCACATACTGCGATCGCATTTTGCATGGTGGGCAAATCGGAATCGCTGCCCATAATAATCCCAATTAACGGTTGGTTATTGGTCATGAATCATGTTTGATGGTAGATGAATTAGACTTCGCCACATTCCCTAATGACTCTAGATATTATCAATGCTCGTGTCCCCAGTTACGAGGGTTTACAGAATATTCACATTAATGATCATGGAATTATTGAAGCGATAGGCGTTGCCGCGCCAAAGGCGATGGGCAAAGCCCCGCTTTCAGCGATCGCACCCAAGCTAGAAACTCTTCCTAACCAGGCTATCCTTGACGTTGCTGGGGATTGGGTCTCCCTAGGGGGTGTGGATTTGCAGATTAATGGGGGGCTAGGCTTAGCCTTCACCGATGTGGATTTTCACCACATCCCTTTACTCCAGGACATTTGTCAATTCCTTTGGCATCATGGTGTGGATCAGTTTTTACCCACTCTGGTGACTACTTCTGTAGAGAAGATTCAGCGTACCCTTTCTGTCTTTGCTGAATTTATCCCTTCCCAACCTTACCAGACCCCAAGCGCTCGCATCTTGGGTGTTCATCTAGAAGGGCCTTTTCTCAATCCCCAAAAACGGGGAGCTCATCCTGTTGAGTATCTATTACCACTTACTATTGAAAATGTCAAAGAAGTTTTGGGAGACTATGGTGATCTGGTCAAAATTATTACCATAGCGCCAGAATTAGATAGCATTGGTGAGGTGATTCCGTATTTGCGATCGCGCAACATAATCGTTAGTCTTGGTCACTCCCAAGCCACAGCAGAGCAAGCCCAAAGCGCCTTTGAACGTGGGGCATCCATGGTAACCCATGCCTTTAATGCTATGCCAGGACTCCATCACCGCAAACCAGGATTACTGGGAGCTGCCCTAGTTACTCCCGGTGTCCAGTGTGGACTAATTGCCGATGGTCAGCACGTCTGTTCCACCATGATCCAACTGCTCCTCCGTGCTGGGGGTTATCAACAAGGGATTTTTCTAGTTAGCGATGCCCTAGCACCAATAGGATTACCCGATGGCCTCTATCCCTGGGACACCCGCCAGATACACGTCAAAAACGGGACAGCACGGCTACCAGATGGGACATTATCTGGGACAACCTTGCCCTTATTGGTAGGGGTAGAGAATTTAGTCCAGTGGGGTATTTGTAGCGTTGAGAATGGCATTGCCCTCGCAACGGTTTCCCCTCGCCAAGCCATCGGTTTACCAACCCTCAACATTGGTCAACCAGCTCAGTTATTACGCTGGCATCTGGATGAGGAAACATCAAAGCTGAGTTGGCAGCGTTTGTCAGATTATAGGAGTTCTCAATTGGTTGGGGTACAAAGTTCTGGGTTTTAGGGAGCAGGGAGCAGGGAGCAGGGAGCAGGGAAGAAAATTTAAATGTACCTTACGCTTACTACGAAACTCTATAGACTTCTCCGAGAAGTCGGGAATAGGGGGAAGAGTGTGTTAGATAGGGTAAGCGTGGTAAGCCTGGTAAACGTAGTAGATTTTTAGTAAGGGTAATCATAGCGTTAATCATACTCATGAGATACAGTCAATTTTCTTACCCCTACTCCCTACTCCCTACTCCCTACTCCCTACTCCCTAGAGGTAAATTAATAAAACTTAAAAAATCAAGTCAACGGAGAAGCCTAATTGAGTAGTACGCTGTAGAACTAGAGCGTAAGGTAAATTTTTTTATGGCAGAACTAAAACGTGGTGCAAAAGTTCGGATTAAAAGAAAAGAATCCTACTGGTATAACGATGTAGGAACTGTGGCTAGTGTAGACAAAAGTGGTATCAAATACCCAGTGATTGTCCGCTTTGATAAGGTCAACTATACTGGCTACAGCGGTAGCCCCACTGGGGTGAACACCAATAACTTTGCACCGAGTGAAGTGGAAGTAGTTGGTTAACCTAACCAGACTCAGGAATTTGAGTTCCTGGTGTCTGTAGAGTGCTAAATTAACACTCAGCACTCACCATTGATCAACTAAAGCACTCAATCGTGCCGGAACTACCAGAAGTTGAAACAATTCGCCTGGGTCTAAATCAAGTGACTACAGGCCAGGAAATTCAGGGTGGAGAGGTGTTACTATCGCGCACCATCGCCCACCCTATTTCTCCGAAAGATTTTTTAGCCCAACTCAAAACTGTCACCATTAGTGATTGGCATCGACGGGGCAAATACTTACTCGCTAAACTAACCAAGTCAAATACTGATCAAGCCGGTTGGTTAGGTGTTCACCTCCGGATGACTGGTCAACTGCTATGGCTAAGTCAAGACCAGCCTCACCCAAAACACACGCGAGTGCGATTGTTTTTCCCAAACAACCAGGAGTTAAGGTTTATCGACCAGCGAACCTTTGGTCGAATGTGGTGGATTCCGCCATCCCAATTACCAGAAACCATTATCACTGGTCTAAAGCAACTCGGACCAGAACCGTTTTCCCAGGAATTTTCTACAGATTACCTAGTCAGTAAGCTCCATAACCGCCAGCGTGCGATTAAAACCGCCTTGCTCGATCAATCCCTGGTAGCAGGAATAGGTAATATCTATGCCGATGAAGCATTATTCTTGAGTGGTATTCGACCAGAAACCCTTTGTAAAGATTTGGGGTTAGAGCAGATCGAAAAGCTGAGCATCGCGATTATCCAAGTATTGGAAAAAGCTATTGAGTGTGGTGGTACCACGTTTAGTGATTTTATCAACGTCCAGGGAGTCAATGGCAACTATAAGGGGATTGCCTGGGTTTATGGTCGCACCGGAGAACCCTGTCGTATCTGTAGCACCCCCATCCAGCGAACCAAATTAGTCGGTCGCTCCGCTCACTTTTGTCCGAACTGTCAGCGTTGATCAGGCTGGGAAGTGTCGGAAGTGTCGGAAGTGTCGGAAGTGTCGGGATTTCTATTCCCGATTCCCGATTCCCGATTCCCGATTCCCGATTCCCGATTTCTCATTCCCCCGATAGAATAGAAGAGGAAAGACAAAAGAGATTTTATGGCTGGGAAAATTAAAAAGGGAGTATTGGTTCGGGCTATCCAAGCCCAGTTAGAGGGTAGCCTGGAAGCCAAAGCAAGTGACCCCCGCTTTCCCCCTTATCTGTTTGAAACTGATGGGGAAATTGTTGATATAAAGGGGGATTATGCCCTAGTAAAATTTGGTAGGGTACCCACCCCCAACATTTGGTTACGTATTGATCAGTTGGAAATCTCGTCTTAAAGATTAGGGAGTAGGGAACGCGCACCGTAGGGATTAGGGAGATGGAGAGAATTATTCCGAAAAATATTGTATAATTAAATACATATTTATAATTCTAAGTAACGAAATTACATACTCGCCCCAATTTTCACAAACCTACCCTTGTGAGCTGTGGCACCCATAGCCCCCTAAATCCCTCAAATTTGGGGGAGTTCCAGCAAAAGCGATTGGCCGTAGGCCACGCTAGGCGAACGCATTTCCATTCACCCCTTCCGATCATGGTACCTTATCCCAACTCCCCAATTGCTTGCCACGACAACCGTGTATCCGTAATCGGTGGTGGTAGAGTAGGGAGCACTCTTGTCCAACGGATTGCTGAGAAAAATCTGGCCGATGTCGTACTCCTGGATATTAAACCAGGTATGCCCCAAGGCATTGCTCTCGATTTAATGGAGGCCAGGGGGATTGAAGGTCACGATTGCCAAATTATCGGAACTAATGACTATGCTGATACTGCTGGTTCTGATGTGGTGGTGATTACGGCAGGAAGTCCCCGGAAACCAGGCATGAGTAGGGATGACCTGCTACAGATCAATTCCAAAATTGTGGTGGAAGCGGCTAAAAATGCGATCGCGAAATCCCCAGATGCCATGGTAATCGTGGTCACCAATCCCCTCGATGTGATGACCTACCTAGCCTGGCAAGCTACTGACTTACCACCCCATCGGGTCATGGGCATGGCAGGGGTGTTGGATTCTACCCGATTCCGCACATTCATTGCCATGGAAAATGGTGTATCCGTTGCGGATGTGAATGCTGTAGTGCTCGGGGGCCATGGGGACTTAATGGTGCCACTACCACGCTACTCGACCGTTAGTGGTGTTCCCATCACCGAACTGATGACACCAGACCGGATAGAAGCCCTGATTGAACGGACTCGTCGAGGCGGAGCAGAAATTGTAGAACTGATGCGCACAGGCAGTGCTTATTTTGCCCCAGCATCCTCCGCCTGTTTGATGGTACAAGCAATTTTACACAACCAATCCCGCCAAATCACCGCAGCTGCATACCTTCAGGGTGAATATGATTTGGAAGATATTTTTATAGGGGTACCCACCCGATTGGGGTGTCGAGGCATCGAAAAAATTTTGGAATTAAAGTTGACAGATTATGAACTGTCCTCCCTGAAGATATCTGCTGAATCAGTTCGTGACAATATTAAAAAGGCACAAGAGATGCTGGGTCATTAAGAGAGTGTGGGGAGTGTGGGGAGTGTGGGAAGTGTGGGAAGTGTGGGAAGTGTGGGAAGATGGGGAGACGGGGAGATGGGGAGATGGGGAGATGGGGAGATGGGAAGCTTGGGGAGTTAGTGGAGTAACCAATTATCTGGATTGATAATCATCTTGACTAATCCACTAAGAATTTGATTGTAATTTCCGTAGAGTTCTCTGACTTCTTCGACGGTGAGATACTGGCACTTCACTGCAAAGGTTAACCAAACTTGAGTCTCTGCTGCCTCTGCCTCACAATCATTCAGTTTAGCTACAAAAGCGGCTTTATATCTCCGTTTTCTCCAAGCTTCTGCGAGATTAGCACAGACTGAGCGAGAGGAACGACGAATTTGATCAGTTAATGAATATTTTTCTTCAACTGGGAACTTTTTAGAATGTTCAAAAATTAGCATCGCTGTCTCAAATGCCAATTGATAAATAACCAAATCTTCATGAGTTCTAAAATACTTTTTCCCTTTTTCGTTTTCTGCTCCTATCTTTCCCATCTTCTTTAATTGTGTTCGCGTAGCGGCTCTAAAAGAGCATCGCTCTCCTTTCCTCTCCATCTTCCCACACTCCCCTATCTGATGACCACTAACTTCCCACCCCTCCCACACTCCCCACACCTCCCACACTCCCCACACTTCCCACACTCCCCACACCCAGCGTTATAGATTATCAATTACTGGCGGCTATTATGTCTAATACCTTAAAACCTGGAGCAATTATCAAAGACCGCTATAAAATCTTAGGGGACTTAGGTCAAGGAACCTTTGGACAGACCTATCTCGCTGAAGATGCTAATCGCTATCAAGAGCGTTGTGTACTTAAAGAATTTGCTCCCCAACTTCAAAACAAACATGAATTACAAAAAGCTCAAGAATTATTTGAGCGAGAAGCTGGCATGTTATACCAGCTCAGACATAACCAAATTCCTTGTTTTCGAGAGTTACTTAGAACCAGTATCGGTCGTAAAAATTATCTATTTTTAGTACAAGACTATGTCGAAGGGTTCAGCTATCACCAGCTTTTAGTCCAAGGTCAAAACTTTAGGGAAGCAGATGTGATTAAACTGCTCCAAGACATCTTGCCAGTTTTAGATTATATTCACTCTAAGCAGATCATTCATCGGGATATTTCTCCGGATAATCTGATTAAACGGAATTCTGACGGCAAGCCAGTATTAATTGACTTTGGTTGTGTCAAAGAAATGGTAACCACTGCGATTGTCCAATCAACCGGACAGGTGATTGGCACTCAAGTGGGCAAACGGGGTTACTCCCCAGATGAACAGTTACGATATGGCAAAGCTGATGGCACTAGCGACCTTTACGCTTTAGCGGTAACTGCTTTAGTCTTGCTAACTGGTAAACAGCCTCTAGACCTTTATGATAGTTATCACGCTACTTGGCTTTGGCAAGAGATAAAGGTTAGCTCCCGCTTGAAATCAGTGTTGGCTAAAATGCTGGCTAATCTTCCTAAACAACGGTATCAGTCAGCCCAAGAGGTCAGTGAAGCGCTCTTAACCGTAATTCCCCAGCCGGTAAGTAGCCAGCAGCCAACTAAGCTACCAAATAATATACCAAATAAACAACCAAATAATCTACCAAATAAACAACCAAATAAACAACCAAATACACTATTTACCCAGATCGCTACTTTAGTTGCTGCGCCTGGTCAAACCATTAAAACAACCTTCACTGCTGTGCTCAATCGCAAACAGCAATCCACTAACCGTGAACTCAAGTTTTTTGGTCTTTCTATGTCCATTGCTTTACTAGTAGTGTTTGGAACGGTAGCAGTAGCCAGAGGAGGGTTTCCTACACCAAAATTCCCGAAAATATCCTGGTCTTTGCCCTCTATACCATCATTACCTTCTCAACCATCTGTGAGTAACACTGAGCAGCAACGGCAAAAGCAAATATATCAGCGTTGCCTAGATTTGAACATTGATCCAGGGACATTTTATCAGAAAGTTGATCAATTTTTTTATAGTACATATCCCCAATTAAAAGGAAAGACTCTTTCTGATAAAGAACAGGATGTTCAATTCCGGCAAGCTTGGTATCAAATTGCTGAAGAGTTACTGGATAATTTGGAACAGGAGGCTTATTTGATAAATTAGATGTTTTGGTTGCTTCATTATCTTCTAAATCTACTTGGCTGGTGGGCAGTGCTTCATACCAATTAAAAAGCTGATCCGGTACGAAGGTAAGCACTGCCCACCCTACATCTAGCACATTTAACTCTGATTAATATAACAGCAGATGTGGGGCTTCTTTTGCCGGAAGCTAATCACCAATCACTTATCTTCAACCTTAAAGTTAAGTCGATAATTAATCGGTTTAGAAGCTTGAGAAACTACCACAAATTCATAGAAGCCAGATGCTGGTAGCTCCCCGCTCCACTCCCGTTCGGTTGAGTCTTCTAATAGGGGGGTTGTCTTACGGCTTGGAGCATAAACGGAAAACAAGGCATTTACATCGGTAGCCAGTCTCACTTCCATGACTTGACCAGCAGAAAGTTCAGCAGTAAACGCTTGCCCGTCTCCTGGCTGGAGGGTTCCATTGACTTGTTGAACTCCGCCAGCAGCAAACTGAATGCGCTGTAGGGATTTTCCTGATGTCAACGCTTGGATCGTATCCCCAACAATCCCTCGCCACACCTGACCAATAGACTTATTGATAAACTCCTGACCCCGCTGATCGGGAAACTTATGAAAGAATTTAGAATCTGCAATATCATAAGCTGCACGGCTAGAAAGGCGCACCTTATTCACTTCCTGCTTCCAGCCATTTAAATCTGCTTTCCCATAGCTTCCCAACCTTCTCCGTGCTGTCCGACTCAAATTGAGCAACTCAATCCGGGTCAATAGCTCAAATGCCAGTTTATCCCACTCTTCTCTTAAGGGAGCATCCTGTGATCCATTGCCTAGCTGTCGTTTTTGTTGATTTGGGTACTTGTCCCAAAACGCCTCATTGACCAAGTCAATGTAGAACTTTTCGTTAATCTCCAAATTGGCACGACGCTGATCTAGCAATTTCTTGCGGTTTTCTTCGTCCTTGGTAAACCAGTCGGGTGGCTTTATGTCCGGTTGATCGATGGGTGATTCCGTTGGTGAAGGTTCCGACTGAGGTCTTCTGAATGTAAACCACCAATTGGTTGCCCAGAAGGTAAAGCCAAATACAGCAGCAGCTAAGACAGATACCAAAACCACCTTGCCAAGCCAGTCTAAAAGGGTATTATTGCTAGCACCGGTTAATGGTCTTCCGGTAGCTGGCCTTGCTGGCTGGTTAACCGCTACTGGCTTTGAACCAGGGGCAACTGCTAAGGTCGGTTTAGTCTGAGGGGGTGATGGAGCTGATTGCGGGTCACTGGTAAATTGAAGGTGAGTGGTGAGGTCTCGCAGCACTTCTTTGGCATTTTGGTACCGTTCTCCTGGTCTCGGTTGAAGCATTTTATCCAGGATACGACCTAGGGTAGAGCTAAGGCTGATTTCTCGTTGCCAGTTCCAGGTCAGGGTATTGGGGTCAATTATCTGCTGGGGTTCCTGACCAGTCACTAATACTAAGATAGTTGCCCCTAGAGCATAGAGGTCACTGTGGGGAAACACACTTCCTCCTTGCATCTGCTCTGGGGGAGCATAGCCAACTTTACCCAACCGAGTGATGATCGGCTTATTTTGACCAGCAACCTTTGACCCTAGGAACTTCGATGCCACATTTGCTGCTACCTCCTTGACACCGCCAAAGTCAATCAGCACTGGTAAACCATCGGTACTGCGCAAAATCAGATTATCGGGAGAGATATCCCGATGAATCACCCTCATGAAATGGATATATTCCAACACTGGCAGGATTTGGATCAGCAGTTGAGTCACTTCTGCTTCACTAAACCGGAGTCCCTGAGGTCGGCGAGCCTCCAGTAGAGCACGGTAGGTTTGCCCCTCCACATAGTCCTGAACCAACAACAGGGTGCCTTTGTCCTGTTGTTGTACCTGAAACAACTCACGAAATTGAGGAATTTGAGGGTGTTGCAATCGATAAAGAACTCCCGCTTCCCGCTCAAATAGTTCTTCTGCTTTTTGTAAGGCGTGGTTACCTTGAACTTGGGGAGCAAATTCTTTTAGCACACAAGGTTCATTAAAGCGGTTAAGGTCTTGAGCTAAATAGGTGCGTCCAAAGCCTCCGTGTCCCAACTCCCGGACGATGCGGTAGCGACCACCCAGAATCTTCCCAGTTTCAAAGGTTTTGGCTAAGGATGGCAGCATCTCGCCACAAACCCGGCAAAACTTATTGTCATTGGGATTCTCATGTCCTTTACTACAATAGAGGGGCGTCATGGGATTTTAGATTTTGGATGTTGGATGTTAGATTTTTCCCCAGGGCTTGGTCCGGGAGACTTGACACAGTGTGTGCTGATTGCTCGACCTGTTGACTCAGTAGTTGACTAAGCATAGGTATATCAGCTACTGTGCTATATATATAAAGATATATAGCATTTCTAAAATAGGTGATATATATTTTGGATTTTAATTTTGGATTTTAGTGAATAGGCAACAGGCAACAGGCAACAGGTAAAAAACCTTGTGTACCTCATTGCTATGAGAACCGCTATATCTCAGTATATATATAACTACTCATTCCTCTTGAAGCGTTCCGCAACCTATTTGCTGAAATATGTCATCGACGTATAACCCGGTTTTCGCGGAGGTATAATAACTCGCTATCACTTGGTCTTCCTGCGCAGTTTTTTTCTCTAACATTTGTTTCAATTGCTCCAGTTTTTCTTGATCAACTAAGTCGGATTTATTTAAGGCAGTAATAATCACCCCTTTGGGATTGATGGATAAAAACAGATTGATATGATGAACAATGTGCTCAATGGTTTCCATGCGAGTTACATCAGCAACAATAATTGCACCCTGAGCTCCTTTTAAATAAGTTGGTGAAATTCCCTTAAATTTAGTATGACCTTCTAAATCCCAAATCATCAATTTTAGATTCAGCAGTTCTGATCGGGTGTCATCCTTAAATTTTATGATTTTGCGGGAAATTTTCACTCCGACTGTTGAAAGATATTGGTCACTAAACACACCCTCCACAAATCGGCGGATTAGGCTAGTTTTGCCCACACCAAAGTCTCCAACTAGGCAAATTTTTCGATCAATAGTGGACATTGTTACTGATTGCTGACAACTGGTTTGAACTCTCGGGGATTGTAAACAGTTGTTACAAGATGGGCGTGGAGCCAAATCTGAACAGGTTTACGGTATGATTTATTCAGCGGACTTGAATACCTATTGCTCACCGACCGTATGTTCCCAGACAGCAGTATAGTTTTAGCATTAGTGATCTATTGCAGTAGTTGGCTCACCTCCTGATTCCAGATTTAATAAACAAAGAAATAAAGTCCATAACTTGTTGTTATCTCCTGGCTAAACCAAAGGCGCTTTCCATAAAGGCGCTTTCAATTGGATTTCTCGGTAAACTGATCAAATACGACACATCGATTTAACCACAGCGGTTGACTAGCATCAACATCTGGCGGTCGTTTGGCAAGGCCACGCACTTGCAGCCGATTGGGATGAATGCCTTGCTGAACAAGCACATCTTTTACCGTTTGGGCTCGTTGTTGTGCTATTGGCTGATTTTCGGTAAGTTTATCCCTAGGATCGGCGTAGCCGATTATCCTCAGGTGCTTTTGAGGATAGCGCTCCAAGAATTCCTTAATTAATCGGATTTTAGTGCCTATATCCTCTGGTTTCAACTGGGCTGAACCAAGATCAAAGTAGATCCGGCTGTTAAGGTCTAATCCTTGGAGTTGTAAATTGTTCTCGAACGACTTGACACCAGGAATGTTCTCAAAGGCTTGGATAATCTTAGGAAAATCCTGAGCATAAAGTACTGCTCCGTTTACTGTCACCCTGCCTTGTGTATAGTAGGCTAAAATTGCTACCCCATCCATTTGATTCAAGGTGTTGCTCACCCGTTCGACTTGAGCTTTGGTTAACTGTTCAGTATAGGGGAGTTCGATCACCTCAATTTGATTATCCAACTCTAATTTAGGAACCGCAGCTTTGGCAATTTGCTCGACGTTTGAGCGCAGAGCCTGATTCGGTAGCTGTCCAGCTAGCTTAAGTCTCTTGGCCTTGGCTTTAACTGTTAAACCATAATCAGCCACTTCTGGGGCATAATAGGCCAGGGCAAGTTGAGTTTTTTGCTCAATGCGGCGGTTTATTCTAGCCCTATGCTGATAAATTCCCCCAAATACAGCGATTAAACCCAGAAGCCCCAAGCCAACCACCAATAAGCCTGGCGGTTTCTTGCCTTTTTTCCGATTTTCCTGAGTATCACGACGCCCTTGATTAAGGGATTGATCTAATAAATTTTGTAAAATTCCCTTGACTACCACCGGGATAGTTGTACTATCTCCATCAAAAGACCTGATCGGTTTACCATAATGGGTAATAATAGTTTTTAGGCTTTCCCGCAACTCATGAATGAATTGTTGGGTGGGTTCCCCTTGAACTACCACCGCCAGATAGCAATATCCCGCTACTTCGAGTATGATCTTGGATGTGCCATAGTCAATAGCATCGATTTCTGCCACATCCCCAGACTGAGCAATACAGTCATTGACAAAGCTGCGGATAGCGGTGAGCATCCCTGCTACCATATCTGACTCTAGATGCTGCTGGTCAGAGGGTTGTACCTCAGCAATCACTAAACCAGAGTCTTTATGAATCAAAAAGATAGCTCGCGCCTGAAACGGCATCACCTCCCGAAACAGTAGTTCCGCTTCAGAAACCCCCTGCACCTTAGCGCGAATCTTGCGCATCATGCCTTCAATGCTGAGGGCATTTTCCAGCTTCTCATTGATAGCTCGGATTTCTTCTGCTAAGTATTTGGAAATGGTACTGCCAATGACCGGATACAGAGCATTTACCATGGCCTCTGGCTTAATTCTAATCTGTTCCCGGATAGCTACTGCCATTTCTGGTGCGATCGTAAACCCAACTTCCTCTGGGCACTTGTCGATGCAGGAGGAAATGGTACTGCCAATGACCGGATACAGAGCATTTACCATGGCGTCTGGCTTAATTCTAATCTGTTCCCGGATAGCTACTGCCATTTCTGGTGCGATCGCTTTTCCAATCGCTTCTCGCTCAAGTGTAATCTGTTGCCGGATCGCTACTGCCATTTCTGGTGCGATCGCAAACCCAACTTCCTCTGGGCACTTCTCGATGCAGGAGGAAATAGCTATTGGAACTGCGGGAGCGATCGCTTCTCCCACAGGCTCTTTATCCTGTTGAGTTCTGTGGTCAATGACTTCCGCAATGATGGGGGTCAGGGAATCGGTCACCGAGGTACTGAACTGAGCTACCGTGAGATTCAGCAGCTTAGCCATCACTGGTAGCAATAGATTAATCAATTCTTGAGGTTGATCAATCATTTGCTCAAGCCTGCCTTGTCTTTGGGCTAGGGTTTCTATCTGGTCACGAAACTCTGACATTTCTGGAGATATCACCAGTTGTTGCAAAATCTCAGCCAAGGTGTCTAATTCCTCAGAGGTGTCCCGATCAGACTGTGATGGCAGGTCTTGGTTGGTTTCTGTGGCTTCGGATTGGACTAAATTCTCAGCTAATACTGGATCTTCGGGATTGTAAGGCATTTGCGGCAGATGCTCCTTTGGTATAGGAAGCTGTGGTGATGGGTTCTGATGGGGAAAAACTTTGACACCGAAGGATTGGGGTTGATCCCTTTCTTGAGCTGATGCTTCTTTCTCCTGAACCCCGTGGAGGCTACTACTGCCAAGGTAAGTTGGAGGTTCAATAGTTGGAACCTCAAGGTGACCGGATGAATCGGATTGTTCAATAGTGTCTCCGTGATCAGAGGTCATCCCTTGCTGCTCAGATTTAGGGTGTTGGCTAGGTTTATCCGTCTGATCAATAATCTTGAGGTCAACGAGTAAATTCAGTAAATCCTTCAACTCGTCTTCTTTACTCGAATTGACCTCAATTGATTCTGATATAGAATTTTCCGGCTGAGAGGCATCAGCCGGATTTTGGTTTGAAAATGCCACTGGTGGCTATCCGTTACTATTTAACCTTTTGCAAAAATTAGCGATGCGTGAGCATTGAGCCGCTACGCGAACGCACTTTGATTTAAAACTAATCTTAGCGATAAAATCAAGTTAATTTTTGTGGCTGGCATTGCAGGAGTGTGCCAAGTCTATTCCAATGTCTGAGTTTGCTTGATCAACTGGAGATGCTCGTCATCATTAGTAGCAGTTTCTGAGGTGACGGTACCATTATGACCTTTGGTCTGTGGTAACCCAGACAACCCATCACCAGCTTCTTTGAGTGCTGGAACCAATTCAGTCCCTTTGAGCCTCAAACCCAACTCTAACAACATGTCTCCGAGATCTTCTTTCGAGGCTTTGGCATCTTTGAGCTGTGCCAATTTAGTTTCCAGCTCTGCCAAGATCTGCTTTCTGAGATTCATGACATCTTGCTGATGCTGTTCTTTAGTTTCTGAAAGTTCCTTCTTTAGGGAGGTTGACTGATTGTATACTGTTTGATCGAGCACCTCAATACTCTTAGAAAACTTTTTGTTGAGCAGCTCAATCCGCTCCTGAATCTCATTCCTCTCTTCGGCTGCAGTTAAATTAAGATTACCTAGTTTTTTTTCGAGGGAATCTACAGCAGCAGCTATTTCTTTCGACAGAGTCGTTTTGATCTGCTCAACGCGATCGCGTATTTCCTGCTGCCACATGGATAAGTCAGACTCTATCTTCGTGAAGCGAGTATCATACTCTCGCAGCTTAGAGCCTATTATAATATCACGTATCTTTTCAAGGTTTCCCAGTCTTTCCCGCATTTCTGCTTTATTAATTCCATCCATGGCCATAAAACTCAAATAAACAATAAACAATGAACCATAAACAATTACCAGCTTGCCTTGAATTCAAGGAGCGATGCAGCGCGGTCTTGGGGAGCCAGTGCCGCCAAAGGGGGTTCCCCCCATGAGCAACTGGCGTGGTTTCCCCCACTCGCGCTTTGCATCAAGACAGCGTGCCATTTATCTTATCAATCAGATGCTTCTGTGAACCGGAACCCTTGTGTAACAAACATCTTGAACCGCATCACTAACCATACAAAATACCTAAAATCTATTACCATTAGCTTACAGCCAAGACTTTTAATAATCTGCACCAAGGATTTCGCCTTGACCGAGTAGGGGGTTCCTAAGCATATGCGGTACTATATATGCTTCTTGAGTGGCTATTGGCCAACGGCTGAATACTTACGGTTACTCTTCGCTTTCGATTTCGGCTAAAGATTTCCAGCCTGCTTGCCACAAGCCAGGATCTTTAAGCTGTTTAGCATTTAGCCAAAAACGGACATTCGGGTCACAAGAAGCTACCATTTCAGCAAACACCCACTTTCCTTGGTTTTTACGATTGACCACTTGGAAATGCCGCCAGCCCCAAGTTTTCTGTTTAGCTGTCCATTTGGAACCCACAAGATGAGGGAATTTTTGTTTTTGAGCCATTTCTTCTATGGTCTGATCATCAAGCTTGAGCGTGGTGAGTGCTAAGTGGGGAAAAAATTTTCGTTCTTTGCTGGTTATAGGTAGAAGATTGAGATTGTTATACCTCTCGCACTTCACTAGGTTTTTATACTTGACCCAAGGAGCGACTATCCCCGCGATTCTCCTTTGGAGAGACTACGTGAACGCATAATTCTTGATAAAAGTTTCTCTGGTTATACTCAAAACATATTACTCACACCACCAGACAGATAGTTTGAATCTGTTGGAGATCCACAAAGTCTATCTGGTTTTATTTTCCCACTGAGCACTCACAACTCAGCATTACGAAGAGAGTTTACGTCTTGCCAGTAGACGTGCGGCTAGGATACCGCCGATAAAACCAAATAAATGTCCTTGCCAAGATACATGGGGCTGTGAAGGTAAGACACCCCAAACTAAACCACCATAGAGGAAGCCGACTAGAATTGATAGAAAAATTGAGGGTAGGTTTCGTTCAAAGAAGCCTCTAAATAGCAGAAAACCTAGATAGCCAAAGATCAGCACACTTGCCCCAATGTGAACTGAATTGGGAGCGCCCAACAGCCAAACCCCAAGACCACCAACCAGCATTGTGATGGTGGTAACAACGAAAAAGTCGCTAGTTTCTTGCAACATTACAAACCAGCCTAGGACAAGAAAAGGTATAGTGTTGGAAATCAGATGAGAAAAACCACCGTGGAGAAAAGGGGCAAATAAAATACCCCGCAGCCCAATCGGGTTACGGGGGAGGATGCCATATAGATCAAGTTTGCTTCCAAAAATGAATATATCCACCAGCTCTACAATCCACATCAGAGCAACCCATCCACCGAGGATAATTGCCTGAGTTTGTAACTCACTGGTTATTGATTGTCTTTCCTGCCTAGTCATTGTGGATCAGTTTATCGTGAACAATAATATCGCGCACCAATAGACAAATAGCGACATTGGCGTACTTCGCAGGTCTTGAGCCATGTCTACACACTAACGTAATTGAATAATGACTAATAATTATAAATAGTTAGAGGGTCTATCGCCTCTGGGAGCTCAAATCCAAATACCCGGGAGTAAAAATACAATTCCCCTTCGAGAGTCCGCTTAATCGTTTCTGCTTTACGAAAACCGTGTTGCTCCCCTTCATAGGTGACATAGGCTACAGGTAACCCTTTAGCCTTCAAAGCTGCCACCATCATTTCTGCTTGGTTAGGAGGCACTACCTTGTCCTCTAGCCCCTGGAAGAAAATTACAGGACACGACAGTTGGTCTGTGAAATGAATAGGCGATCGCTGTTGATATAAATCTTTACGTTCTGGATAAGGACCGATCAAGCCATCTAGATACCGGGATTCAAATTTGTGGGTATCCTTGGCTAGTACCTCCAAATCACTGATACCGTAGTAGCTAGCGCCAGCTTTAAACACATCTCGGAATGTCAGAGCAGCTAGAGTTGTATAACCCCCAGCACTCCCCCCAGCAATGGCCAGTCGCTCACTATCAACTAGTCCTTGCTCAGCTAGGTATTGCGCGCCATTGGTGCAGTCATCAACATCCACAATCCCCCAGTTGTTTTGAAGGCGCTGACGATAATCCCGCCCATAGCCAGTACTGCCTCCATAGTTGACATCTAGCATGGCAAAACCACGAGAGGTCCAGTATTGGATTTTTAGATTAAAGGCACTAGAAGTGGCCGCCGTAGGTCCACCGTGGCTTTTGACAATTAGGGGTGGTTTTTCGGAGGTTGGTGCAGTGTAGTCTTTGTTTTGTGGTGGGTAGAAGAAACCATAGGCGGTCAGTCCATTAGTTGTCGGAAATGCGATCGCTTGAGGCCGCGATAGATAGCCAGTATCGATAGCTAACTCACTTGATTTCCTTAATACATTGATTTGTCCATTTGTCAAGTCCAACTGAACAATAGCGCTTGCTTCTGTTACGGAACCAGCGATAAAAACCGCTTGATTATCAGTTACCTTGAGGTCTGCAATACTGGTGTATGGTGTAGCAATGTCGGAGCGCTGCTTCGTTTTTAGGTCAATACTAGCTAAATGCCAGTTTCCTGCCTGAGTATAGGTACATATGATTCGATTGGCACCATCAAAGCCATAAGTAGACATACCAAAGACCCATTGGGGTAGTCCAAACTCGGCTTCCATTTCACACAGGGCTTCGATTTCCCCTTGGGTTGGTTGCCAGCGGTAGAGATTCCACCAATTATTGCGATCGCATACAAAGTAAAGGACACCATCTGGTGACCACTCTGGCTGAAATACCGACTCATCTACCCCACCAGCAATGGGCTCTGCAACACCTAGAGAACCATCGGTTAATATTGGAGCTACCCATAGTTGAGTACCATCCCAGGGCATATTGGGATGATTCCAGCTTAGCCACGCCACTTTAGAGCAATCTGGACTTAGGCGCGGCGAGGAGTAAAAGTCACAGCCAGAGGCTAGCACTTGAATATCTTCACCGTTTTCTAGGCTGATGCTAACCAAGGTATTGACTGGTTCCCCATCAACCATGTGGTTTTCTCCCACACAGATTATACGTCCTCGCTCCTGGTCAATTACCCCATCACCATAGCGCCAGTTACCTATAGGGGTTACGGGTTGGGGTTTGGAGTTTGGGCTTTGTTGGTACAGACGTTGGTCAGCAAAATTAGAGAAGTAAATTGTGCCATCCTTAACTGCAATTGCACCACCACCATACTCGTTAACCCGAGTCCGAGCATTGAAGGGCTCGGGAGTCATATCAACTCTTTTGCCATA
>NZ_JAAHHS010000449.1 GCF_010692395.1 Moorena sp. SIO3H5 | reverse complement strand
AGTTGCCAGAGCTTCTAATAGTTGGGGGATAGGATTGGGAAAGAGATTCAGCCAACCCTGAGCGATCGCAGCTTGTGGTACCGTAGAGTCTAACTCTAGGGCAACTAGTTGGACATGGCAGTGGGGATTATGTGTCCAAATTTCCGTTAGGGCAGCAGCTGTGTTGTAACCTAGACCATAACAGATATCCAACAACCGTAGCACTGGCTGTTGGGCTTTTTGGGCTAGTTGGCAAGGTTTGACAAACTTGAGCTGAGCTTCTTCTATGGCACCTTGTCGGCTGTGATAGGATTCACCAATTTCTGAACAAAAGAAAGTGAATGAGCCATCAGCAGTGATTTCGGGTGTGAATACCTTGTTATCGGGCATTAGGGATTTTAAAGGTTGAAGGTTATCGGGTTGAAGGTTGAAGGTTGTTCGCGTAGCGTGGCCTTTTGGCGAAGGTTATCGGGTTGTTCGCGTAGTTGATGTAGGGTGGGCAGTTGATGTAGGGTGGGCAGTGGATTAGACCGATTCACCAAGCTGGTTATAGGGTTACTCGGCACTGTCCACCATCTGCCCACCATAATTAATGTAGGCTGGGCAGTGCATCAGACAGGGAGTTGATGTAGGGTGGGCAGTGGATTAGACCGATTCACCAAGTTTGCTATAGGGTTACTCGGCACTGCCCACCATCGAAGGTGATCCTTGAATTTATAATATTGAATGGCACAATCCCCCAAGCGACCAAAAGCCTAGTCTATGGCACATCCAATACAAACACCCCACAGCGGATATCACTGGGACGGTAAGAGCGGACGCTTTTTTGAAGGTTGGTACTATCGGGTGACGTTACCCAGTTGTGGTCAGACCTTTGCGTTTATGTATTCCATTGAAGACCCCATCGGTGGTCAACCCTATAGTGGGGGTTCAGCCCAAATTCTAGGCCCTGATGATCAGTATCTGTGTCGTACCTTTCCCCATCCGGAACAGTTTTGGGGGTCATCGGAATCCTTAGGTCTAGGACATTGGGGTAAAACGAAATTACAAATTACTCCTCAATACCTTGACCCCGATAAATTTGAGTATCAAATCAAGGAAGGATATCAGGCTACAGCTACCTTGAATCAAGGGTTGATTCGGGACCCAGCCAACGGACGCTATTGTGATTGGCGCTATGAAATTAAACCGATTTATGGCTGGGGAGATCTCGGAAAAGCCCAGCAATCAACCGCTGGCTGGCTTTCGTTTTTACAGATATTTGAACCAGGATGGCAAATTTTGATGGCCCACGGTTTAGCCACTGGCTGGATTGATTGGAATGGTAAGCTCTATGATTTTACCAATGTCCCGGCCTATGGGGAAAAAAATTGGGGTCGTGCTTTTCCTAAGAAGTGGTTTTGGCTCAATTGCAACAGTTTTACCGATCAACCAGACCTGGCTCTGACTGCTGGTGGTGGTAGACGGGAAGTAATGGGGTTGGCAGAAGCAGCTGCATTGATTGGCATTCACTACGAAGGTAAATTTTATGAATTCGTGCCCTGGAATTCAGAAGTAAGCTGGCAGATCCAGCCTTGGGGAAATTGGCAGATGCAAGGGCGCAATGGTGAGTATGAAGTAGATTTAACTGGCACAACTGACTATCCTGGTACACCTCTACTAGCTCCCACGGAAAAGGGGTTAGATTTCATTTGCCGAGATACTATGCAAGGTCACCTGAGGTTGGAACTTAAACAACGACGTGGGGATAACGTTGAACCGATTTTGATAGCTGAAAGTAAGTTATGTGGATTAGAAGTTGGTGGTGAGCCTTGGCAAAAACCATGGAATTCTTCTGCTAAATTGCCTTGGGTTTTGTGATATAGCGCTACGGTAAAGGCAATCAGGGAGTTCCCCCCACTCGCGCTTTGCATGGCTGACAAGGATTACAGTTTTTTTTCATTACCAAAAATCCCTATATAGTTGATTAACTCTTGCCTCTTGCCTCTTGCCTTTTGCCTTTCCCTAAGCGATGCAGCGCCGCCAAAGGGGGTTTCCCCCATGAGCGACTGCATCAAGACAGGGATTCTGTTCACAACTCAAATAGAAATGCAATATCAACCCAAAGACCTCAGAAAATTACCTAATCCTACACCAATAAACGTAGCAACAGCATAACCGAGAGTACCGCAAAGAATAGCTGGAGTAACAAGTTTATCCCACTGCCGTGCTGTAGCCATAGCCGCTGCTGTAGTTGGCCCACCCATATTAGCATTGGACGCAATCACTAATTCAGCTAAATCCAAACCCAGCAATCGTCCAACTCCCAGTAGCACTAACAAATGGATGGCGAGAATTAATCCAGCAAAAATAAACAGAACTGATCCCACTCGTAGCACTATTTCGACATTAGCGCTGGCTCCAATTACAGCAAAAAATATCTGGATCAGCAGATAGCCAATTTTTTCTGCAGCCGTTATCCTACTTAAATAGCTTGGGAATACTGTCGCTAGCATTACAATTAAAACTGTTACTACCAGAATTCCCCCTTTGTTGAAGCCCAACCAGCTAGCGAGACCATAACCTACAGCACAAGCAATCATACTAATCGCTAATGCCAAACTGATTTGCATAACAGAGAGTTGTTGTCGAGACTGGGAATCAAAGATACTAAACTGGCTAGAATTAGAATTCTCATGGGAGCGCTGGGTAGGGAAAATTACCCGTAGCCACTTCATTGAAGGTAAAGTAAACAGCACTAAAAAGTACAAGGTCATCACTAAATTATCTGCTGCTATCCCAGCACTGAGTAAATCTCCTGCTCGTAACCCAGTGCTTTCAGCGGTTGCCGCAAAATTAACAGAACCACCAATATAAGTAGCACAAAAAATTGCTGCTAACTTCCAACCTTCCTCTCCTAAAGGAATCAGATAGTAAGCCACTACTGTTCCTAAGATTGTTCCCACTGCACCAATTCCATAGGCAATTAAAGTAGGTCCAGCCTCTCGCACAATCCGAAACAAATCAGCTTGGAATAGTAGTAAAGGAATCGCTAAAGGAACTAAATAAGACCAAACCACACCATAGGCGGGAGCATCCGGTGGAATAATCCTAAGATTGGATAGGATGAAGGTTACTAAAATGGTGACAACCGCCCCAGATAGTTTAGCTCCCCAAGGAGTACGTTCTGCCCAGAATCCAATCGTTGCTGCTGACAGCAACACAGCCCATAGAGCGAAATCTTGATTAGGATTTATAAGAGACGTTGTCATGTCTATTCCCTAACTATTCACTAATTGAAATAAGTTATTAATAATTGAGAAACCTTATAGTCAAGAGCGGTCAACAAATAGCAAAATTTTTCTACCCTGAGGTTTGGTTACTTAAGGGTTTGAGTAACGATTGAGGCCAGCAAGCCTAGGGAGATCAGCTGATCAGGTGACAATAAGGCTGAAAAGTAGACAGGGGTTAGGTTATGGCTGTTAGCTGCTCGGGATTCTACCCTAAAGAAAGTGAGCTCAACCCAGAGCAAGTCGCCCTCAACAATCAGGCTGAAAACCTGATTAAATCGTTTCTAGCAACAGATGATTACTGGTAATTTTACCCTTTTTTTAAATTAATAGCCTTATATTATATCATATTTAGAATCCAGTAGTAACCCTCTGAAGTATATAATTTTAAAATTTAAAGCTATCTTCATCTTATATTTATAAAATTTTTATATTATCTTCATAGTTGAGGGTTGAGTTTTATTAAAAATCTTGATAGATTAAAATCGGCGTTAATTGATAAAAACTATTAATAAGGAGGCATTCGAGATTTAGAGCAGTTCAACACAATGCCTACATTTTTTTCTCGTCCGCTATTTGGTAGTAAGCATTCAGGCGTTGGCCAAAAGCCAAAAGCCAAGGCCACGCTACTTGAGGTGCTTTGTGGCACAGCCTTCGACGCTGTGACGACGTAACTCAGGTTAAACGAATGCTTACCCATTTTATTCAAAAGCACCATCTGTAGTACATTAGCTCAATGCTTACCCTCACCCAATAATGCTATACCCAATCTATTTAGTTGCTTCAGGTTCCTAAATTAAATTCAATTTTGGGGCTTTTAAAATTGGGTTTTATAGGAGCATTTTCGGTTTCAAAATGCAATTTTTTTTCAAATAATAATAAGTTCAAAATAAGGATTTAAAAATCTTTACTCATAAATCCTTCGTAAGTTTGAGTCTAGCAAATACTAAATTTAAATATTGACTACTAACTCCTTCTGCCGAAACCATATCATTTGATTATAAAAAGTTTAAACTTATGTCTCGCTATTTCAAGACAGCCCTTATCACTGTAAGTACAGCATTAAGTATCGTTATCCCTACCGTAGCTGAGGCAATTACCTTTGGATTTGATTGGACAGGTCAAATTGCTGGCTTTGGCGTTACGGGTTTATTTAGCTATGAGGAAACCCAAAGTTACACCGATGGAATCGTCAGGACTGATGACTTAGATTCTTTGAGCGTCTCATTTTTTGATCCTGAAGGCAATTTTTTGAGAAGCTATACCGATAATCATTTGGATGCAGGGGTTAACTTCAATTTTGATACTCAAACAAAGCAAATACTCCAATCGGGAACTTACTTTGATCCAGATGGAATCAACATTGGAGATGGCTCCAGAAGCGATGGTTTAACCTTCTGGTCAAAACCACCCCAAAGTAGTACGCCTCACGTCCATCTAGATGATTGGTTGGATGAGTTTGGTTTTACTATCGGTTTTAGTAGCCATGAAGATGTGGCGTTTCCGACTCGAACCACCCAGGAATTGATTGACACGGGGAGGGTTGGTGAAACCTATATTGATCAACTAACTGACTTAGAAACAAAAGGAAAATTTGCCAAAGTTTATAAGGTTCCTGAACCAACAACATTGATAGGAATGTTGGGTCTGGGAGGGTGGCTTTTATCCTCAAGTTTACAGCGTCGGAAACAATATAGCGCTACGCGCAAGGCAAGAGGCAAGAGGCAAGAGGCAAAAGTTTACTAAAACAGCGTTTCAGCTTTTATAAATGTCAAACACCTTAATGCGTAGTGCAATAGCAGATTTTCGAGCAATTTTATGTCAAAAGGAAAGATTTTTCTATGACCAAAACCATTATACCCATGTGATGCGATCGCGGTAGTTAAAAATCTACAGATCCAGGCATCGGGTGGCTCCCTCTTAGCTGGAAAAGAGGTGAAATTTTTTGTGTATTTTTTATTCTACTAGGACAATAACAATGACAATCAAGACTTTAACTAAAGTAGCAGCAGCGGTCGTTGGCGGTAGCTTAAGCCTGGGAGTAGTGGGAATCAACTCCGTTGAAGCAGCGACTATCACATATAATTTCACAGTGAATCTGGATACGGGCTTTTTCCTGACTGGCTCTCCTGAAATCGATATTCCCGCCAATCCTGATTATTTCAACGGTCAGTTCACCGTTGACGATTCAAGATTGACCAACGTTGGAGCTGAGAGTTTAGGAGTTGAAGATGGTTTGTCAATTACCCTATTTACTGACCCTCGAATTAATGAAGAGGACGACGAGCGTTTCCCAGAATTCCCAAAGGTCAATTTCCTGAACGGAGAATTACTGGGGCTAGATTACGATAATATTTATCATCCTTTTACCGCCGTTGGTGACTTCCCTGGAGATTTTTTCCGCATTTTTAATAGTGATTTCACTGACGGTTTCGATCCTACCTTCTATACTCCAGAAGACGAGCCGCGCCAGCCTGTTTTCGGAAGTGGAACTGTCACCTATACACTTGTTCCTGAACCAACAACATTGATGGGAATCTTCGGTCTAGGAGGCTGGCTTTTTGCCTCAACCTTAAAACGTCGA
>NZ_JAAHHS010000448.1 GCF_010692395.1 Moorena sp. SIO3H5 | reverse complement strand
TTTGTGCTAGTCCTAGCTGCTGCGATCGCTATAACTTTATTACTCGATGCTATTATTCAAGCTTGCCAGAGGCTAGCCTTCCCTCGAATTCAAGGGAAACCAGTGTTGGGACGAGCAATTGTTACACTCGTGGGAATGGCTCTAATCTTGTCTCCTCTTGGTTTCAGTAATTTCCCCAAAACCAACTATGAGGTTGGGAGGCAACATGGCCTCTATGAATTCTTTGCTAAACAACCAAACGATATCCTGATTGCCTCACTATCAAAGGAAGCGGATTTCTTGCCAACCTTTTCTGGACGGTCAGTCTTAGTCAGTAGAGAATACGGTATTCCCTATCATACTAACTATTATAACCAATTTCGCAACAGAGCGATTGATTTAATTCAAGCCCAGTACAGTCCAAACTTAGCTGAAGTCAAACACTTTATTAGGCAGTACGAGATTGATTTTTGGTTGTTAGATAAGAAAGCATTTAATCCCCAATATATAGCTAATAATCGCTGGATTATGCAGTATCAACCAGTAGCAGCAGAAGCTCAAGCTCGACTCAAACAAGCCATTTTTCCGGCAATTGTTAACGTAATCGATTCCTGTTCTGTTTTCGAGACAGAGGACGTTGTGGTTTTGGATACCGAATGTATTGCGATAACTAGTAACAGTTAAATAGGTAAGCCCAAATTAATGCAGCTATGTAACTATATATAAACAAATCTATCTATACATGCTGGCTTAAGGGCATAGATTGAATTTCTAGATATTTTACAAAACTTGACATAATTCGGTTCCATTAGTCGGTTGAATCATGCCTACCTATTTAATGGGTAATAGATAATTTGGCAAACCCTAGCAATTTAGGTGATCCCAGCCCTGAACGCTACTGGATATGACACTAACTCTTGGTTTTCATCATCACTTTCAAAAGCGATCGCATCCTATTCTTCACCCAATCAATCTAACCCAAAAAACAAAACTCAATTAATTAGGGGGTCAAACCCCTCAACTTATCTGAAACGACTGGGTTCAAGATTTTAGTTAGATGCCCTAAATTGTTGTTAAAGCCTATTTTTCCACTGTAGCAGGAATTACCAAATTAAGCAATCAGCACCCTACCTATCCCAGGGCTAAAGCAATGCTGTTGTATCTAATACAGAAAAAGGAAGACAAGGAAGACAAGGTTGACTTGGAAGAAAGACAAAATAACCAAACAATATCATCTTCCTCCCCCTCTACCCTCTCCTCTGCCTCTCCCCTTACTCATCCAGAGTCTAAACCAATGAAACAGCCCTGCTAGCTATAGGGGATAAAAGGATTAAAACTACTTTTGACTTATGCCAGCATTAAAGTAGGCGGGATTCTCAGCGGTTGTTCCAAAGCGGTTTAAAACCAAGCTATTCAACTGAAAGTAGCTGTCACTGGACTATCTTCCCAGTGGGAGCAGTCAACAAGCTCCTACAAGCTCAACTATGCTGAGCTTAAGGCCACATACATTGCGCTTACTTGTATCTTTTAGTTTGTATCTTGTAGTTTTTTGCTGACCGTGCGGGTTTTTCACCGCTATTTGAGTTATTAACTACAAATTACACCAATTTACTATACCCTACTATACCAGAAAAAAGGAATAAAAAGCTGGTTTTAACCTACCACCCCATTCATCCGGTGGTCGCGCATACCCCCTGAAATAGCTTTTGTAAAACAAATACGTAAGCCCTGCTTAAAAACGACAAGCCCCTCCAAATCAATTTGGACAGAGGTTTTGCATCACTATCAAGACTGAGATAGTTTCTGTCTGGTGTTTTACTACTAACGTTTACACCACAGGGCGTAAACGCTGGTTCGCTCTCAACACACTACCTCTAATTTTGAACTATGAAACCCTATGCCGAGCATAATTTAGGTGCCCATGTATTTTGGAATCCTTATCAGCCTAATCAACCATTAACACTCTTTTCTAAAACTGCTCACCCTGTACCGGATAAACGTTTGTATCGTAAGGGTAAACGGTTACGCTTAACTGTCCAGGTTTCTCTAGTCGTGTTAACACTAACCTTGATGGTGTCAAGGGTGATGCTAGTTCTGTTAACATACGTATTTTTATCCCCAGCTACTGCTCACTAACTATAATGGTTAATGGTTAATTGACGATTAACCATTAACCATTAAAAAAAAGCAATCAACCATATTAGAAGTTATTAACCGGACTTCATATCATCTCATGTTCTGATCTAGAAGCTTTTTCACCTTCATGGTTGCTGAATCGGTTGTATAGTAGTCCTGATGGTGATAATAGGAGCTAGTTGCGTAGTTCTCAACATCATTAGCAACAATACCTAAAAGATTAGTCCTAGAGGTTTTTAGTTCATCCAAGGCTTGCATTAGAACTGAGCGGTCAGTCTTATTTAATCTACCTACCAAGACCATACCATCCGTGTTAGCTGCTAGGAGGCGGCTATCGGCAAGTCCGATGACAGGAGGTGTATCATAAATAACTAAATCAAAAACAGCATTAAAATGCTCCATCAAAGTTCCCATCTTTGGCGCACATAGTAACCGAATCGGATCCTGTGCTGGGGAACCAGCAGTTAGCACATGAAGATGATCCCACATGGGCACTTGCTGGATGGCTCGGTTAGCTTTGATCCGCTTACTAAGGACGTTACTCAAACCAAGTTGATTGTTCAAACCAAAAATTTTATGTACCCGGGGACGGCGCAGATTTGTATCCACCAGTAGCACCCGCCGACCCATAGCAGCAGCCACTATAGCTAGGTGAACAGCAACGGTAGATTTCCCGTCTTCTGGTCTAGCTGAACTAATCACAATAGATTGGATTGGCTTATCGCAGCCCAGTAAGCCGATATTGCGATGGAGGAACCGGAAAGCCTCTAAAAAGGGAGAAGCTTGTTGCAGTTTTGGCGTTGAGTTATTTTTCTGTACCTTAGGGAAGCTAGGAACAAAAGGTATACCTTTGCGACTGGTTGATGAGTTGGTGGGCTTAAGTGCTTGATGGTAAGGAATAACACCAATAAGAGGCAATTGGGTGTGATATTTAAGTTCGTCGGGAGAGTGGAATACATGGTCTAAGCGCTCCATCAACCACCCTGTTCCTGTACCCAGTAATATCCCTGCGATCGCTCCCAAAATAATCTGAAGTTCCTGATGTTGCGGAATCGGATATTGAGGCTGTTTGGGTTTGAGAATAAGTTGCCAAGAATAAGGCTGGAAGTTTTCCTTAAGCGCCAACAGATTGTCTAATCGTTGGGTTGTCTCTTTAAGTTTCTGCTGTAAACTGGTGTACTTTGGATCTATCACCAACATCTGTTTCATGTCTTGCTCAAGACTTTCTTCTTCCTCAGCAAGAGCTTGTTGTCGTGCTTCCAAAACTGATATTTGGATGCTCTGATCTACCAGTTGTTGAGTGAGCTGCTGGTGAATTGAATTGGGTGATATCTTAGGAACATCTGTATCTGTTAGTTTGATCCCCAGTACCTGTTCAGCTTCAGAGCGTAACAGGGATAAGAAATTATATTTTTGCTGCTGTAGGGTCTTGATGGTGGCACTCTCTGGAGTATAGCGGCTTGACTCAATAGCAATCTCAGTCTCAACCTGTTCTAGGTGGTTGAGCATCTTTTGGTAGTAAGGGTTTTCAGCCAAAGTCACTTGAGCCAGAGCTAACTCCGAGGCGCGAGAGTCCTTGACCTGATTTGATGACAGTCCTAGCTTTTGAGAGATGATCTGGTAGAACGACTGAGCTTCCTTCAGCTGGATGTCAGTATCTAATTGCTGTTGCTTAATCTGGCTAATCTGAGTTGAAAGCTGCTGTTTTTGATTATCATAGTCAATTAACTTGTTCCCTAGCTCCAACTTCAGCAGTTCTTCCTGCAGTCTGTCTACCTCTTGGCGAACTTGAGGCAACTCTCTATTTGCTAGCTCAAAGTCCAGGTGATGGTAAGTTGCTTCTTGTTGGCGGGAGTACTTGATATAATTATCGGCAAGCTGCTTTAAAACAAAGTGAACTTTTTGAGGATCACTATCCCGGTAACGAACTTCTAAGACACTAGTTCCTTCAATATGTTTGATCCTCAGGTGATTATTCTTGACTAAAGACTTGTAGCTAGTTTTGCCATAGCGCTTGTTTATTTCCTCAATCACGGGAGTGATGAGTTTCTCACTACGCAGTACCAGCATTTGGGTTTTATAAGCCAAGGTTTCAAAACCTGGTATCGATTGATTTTCATCATCATCCTGTGCTGTCAGAGGCTCCAGACTGAGTCGGAACTTGCCTTCGTACAGAGGTTTCTGATTAGAAGTCCATAAAAAAATACTAGCTGTTATCGTAATTGCTACACCAGCAGCCACTAAAAAGCGACGCCGTATGATCGTCCAAATCTCCTCTAGCTTACGCCCATCCTGATAGTATTTTGAGTTTCTAGTGTGGTAGATGACGGGCTGTGAGTGGATATATTTACCATTCCCCTGTGGGAAAAGCTCTGATTTATTGCCCATCTCTATATGTGCCTTTTGATTTATTGGTTTAAGTTATGTTCAAGAGTAACTGAAGCTATGGCGAATCGCTCCCCTATCATACCTTCGGTAGTTGCCACTAACCATCAGCTCTGTAGTTAGTTTGTGTTAACAAACTAGTTTTTGACACTAGAACTGGAAAATTTTACGCAAAACTTATCAAATATCCGGATAAAATGAAGGAATGGTTAAGTTAGGGCAATGGTGTTTGCTGGTACCAAGTTACATTCATAGGTAGCACTATCTACCTATCTCCCCATTACCTTATCCTCCTGTGTAGCTAAATAACACTTGAAGAATGGAATTGAGTTGAGTAGTATGGTCTTAAATTTAAGTTATAAATATAAAAAGGAAAAGGTCAATGGTTATAATTCCTTGCCCTTTCCCCCTTTACTAAACTTTTACAGTGTAATCAGGAAGCAATTATACAAATTATTTTCTTAAAATATTGCCCCTGACAATGAAAAACTGATCATGGGGTATTTGGCTCGAATCAGATCAATTTTCCCTTTTTCCATTGACGAGTGATCAAGCAAAGCTAGAAAAGCCCATATCTAGAGGGATATCTTGTAACCTTCCAGGACCGACTGCTTGAATAGCTTCTTTGAGAGACATATCTCCGGTGTAAAGCGCACGACCAACAATTACACCAGTAACCCCTAGAGGTTCGAGAGTAAGTAGACTCAACAGATCAGTGATTGAACTGACACCCCCAGAGGCAATCACGGGGATCGATATATGACTTGCTAGTTCTCTTAGAGCGTCTAGGTTTGGTCCAGACAGAGTTCCATCCCGGTGAATGTCGGTGTAAATCATCGTAGTTACTCCGAGCTGAGTCATTTGTTCAGCTAGGTCAATTGCTGCAATTTCTGAGGTTTCTAACCAACCGTGAGTGGCCACCCATCCCTGACGAGCATCAATACCAACTACAATCTTCCCTGGGAATTCAGTGCAAAGCTGTTCCACTAGGGAAGGGTCTTCCACCGCTGCCGTTCCTATAATGACTCTATCGACGCCTAGAGTCAAAAGTTGAGTGACTCCGGAGCGGGAGCGTAATCCACCACCGACTTGCACTGGCACAGGTACCGCTTGGACAATTGCTTCGATTGCCTTAGTGTTAACTGGCTTACCCAGTTTTGCACCATCCAAATCAACGACATGCAGCCTTGATGCACCTTGTTCAACCCATTGTTTCGCTACCTCGACTGGGTTATCGTTAAATACTTGCGCACGTTGGTAGTCTCCCTGGACTAACCGCACACATTTTTCTTCAAGTAAGTCTATAGCTGGAATAACTTCCATGACTCAATTTCCCCCTAACCTATAGTGAACTAGCCGACACCAATCCCAGCAGA
>NZ_JAAHHS010000447.1 GCF_010692395.1 Moorena sp. SIO3H5 | reverse complement strand
AACATAAAGAGTCATTGGGGGGACGCTCGATATAAAAAGAAGAATTCAGAGGCACCACACCTCTGGGCAATTCCATCTCTGTAGGTAATTCCAGCTCCACCTCTGGCAAATCCTCAAGCTCAACCTATCGTAATCGCTCCCTGATCACAGAACGAATGTTATTTTTTGTGATCTTCTCTCCAAAAACCTCTGAGAGGATATGCCACAACCGGGAGCCAACCACCCGAATGTAATCGGCGTCGTAACCGGAACCGTCAGCAATCTCTTGATAAGTTTGTCCTGACCAACATTGGCGGAGCACCAGTTCTTGAACAGCATTTAAGCGTTCGGGTTTGATGACCGTATCTACCATCGCCAATGCTTCTTCAACACTCATTACTTTTTATTATGTAATTGATTAGAATTATTTATTACTTTTTCTCACAGACAAAGCCACATTGCCGATTTACCTTAAGGATAGGGATCGCAAATCGTCCTTTAGGGTTAACGCCAAGCCAGCGATCAATAAGCGATCGCTGGCTACCTACTTCAAGGGGGATCAGCTTCCCTAGTAAACCAGGCTTACGCAATTAAGCCATCTAAAAACTACCTATACGGGTTAAAGGGTAACAGTTAAAACTACCTCGTAATTGTGGGCATCCAAGAATAGGGCATGGGATTTACCCCTACTCCATGCTCTATTTTGTTTTCCCTGGTTAACTAATGGTTAACTAAGAGGTTCCATCACTGATCCATGGTAGTGCTCCACGGTGGCTAGGGTTGTATTGAAGTTTGGTTTTCGACAGTTGACCGTTGCTTGTTTATCGTCCACATTCAGTCCACATTCAACAGTCCCACCTCTGATTTAAACGGTATAACCGCAACTTAGGATGATGCCAAACAGCGTTATTGATTTGCTGAGTAAAACCATCAGGAAGGATGTTCATCGTTAACAACCATTAACAGAATTGAGCTTAAAGAATATGGCAAAACGTTTACTATACCACAGCTTTTGCCTTCCGGGTTTCCTTTTTGGCTCAATTATCAATGAGTAACTCAATTGAGCTAATTCAGGGTGATAGAGAAAATAGGTGTTCGCTAGAAGTAACAATGATCAGCAAGATCAGCAACCTGTAGAAAGGTTTCAGGATTCTACCTTTAATGACCTCCTGATTCCCTGGCTCAACCCAGATAGTTTTAGGAGACGGTTGAGGCAAGTAATCCAAAGGTCAAAGTGGTATAAGGGTTATCGATTCGCCGTCTTATTGGTGAGTTTGGAACGTTTCAAAGTCATTCAGTTTAGTATGGGACGACAAGTGGGAGCAAAATTGCTAAAGGCTTTTGATTCTCGCTTGACTTATGCCCTGAATTCTACCATTAACTATACCATTAACTATACCGTTAACTATACCGTTAACTATACAGTGGCGCGGTGGTCCGAAGATGAATTAGCGGTCTTGCTCGAAGACATTAACAACGATGTCAGTGAAGCTAGCTTGGTAGCAGAACAGATTTGCGCTAGCCTGCGGACGCCTTTTTCGATTGATGACCATGAGATCTTTTTGAGTGCCAATATTGGCATTGCTAGCAATGACAGGAATGATTACCAAGCCTCTGCTCTTCTTGACAACGCCAGTCTAGCTCTTTATCGAGCCAAAATGGACAGTAACACGGGCTATCAGCTGTTTACCCCTGCCATGCGCACCCGGAGTGTAGAGCGGTTGCAGTTAGAAGATAGTTTGCGCTTGGGTATTAAGCGCGAAGAATTGCGGCTTTATTACCAGCCAATTGTGTCTCTTGAAACCCATAAACTGGCTGGCTTTGAGGCACTGGTGCGCTGGGAGCATCCCGAACGGGGACTGCTGTTGCCAGCAGAATTCATTCCAGTGGCAGAAGAAACAGAGCTGATTGTGCCACTGGGTTGGTGGGTACTACGGGAGGCTTGCCAACAAATGTGCCAGTGGCAACAACAGTTTCCCCACTATCGGGATTTAACCATCAGTGTTAACATCTCCAGCTTACAATTATCCCAACCGGATCTAATCGGAAAAATCGACACAATTTTGTGGGATTCTGGTCTCGATGCCAAGAGTTTGAAACTAGAGATCACAGAAAGTGTACTGCTTGAAACCAATGCAGTGGTTCTGTTGGAGAAACTCAAACAGCGACAGATTCAGTTGTGCATTGATGATTTTGGGACTGGCTATTCTGCCTTCAGTTACTTGCCAAATTTGCCCATAGATATATTAAAAATTGACCGCTCTTTTGTCAAAGGCATGAGTGATGATCACAAACATGAGAAAATTTTGCGGTCGATGGTGAAGTTGGCAAACGACCTCGGTATACATGTAGTGGCAGAGGGAGTGGAAACCGAAAAGCAACTGGGACAGCTTTGTGATTGGCGTTGTCAATATGGACAGGGGTATTGGTTTTCTAAGCCTTTAAATCCCGAAGCTACTGAAGCCTGGTTAGAGGGTTTAAGTGTGGGGAGATGGAGAAATGGGGAGATAGGGAGATAGGGAGATGGGGAGATGGGGAGATGGGGAGATAGGGAGATGAAATTGATGGGTAGTGGTAATTTCCAGAATTGGTATAGCGTTGATCATACTTATGAGGTACATTCAATTTTATTCCCCCTGCTCCCTGCTCCCTACTCCCTACTCCCTACTCCCGAATGATTCCCAACGCCGAACGATACTGGCTCACAAATGCCTATGTACCATTTTGTCTACTGGAAAACAGCAACGTTTGCGTCCGCAACGAGCAGGGTTTGTGCTTAGTTGATATTGAAATTAATCAGGGAGCCATTGCCGCAATCGTGCCAAAGGCAATTGTTCCCAAAGGCCAGCAAAAGGCTAAGCTCGAAAAGGAGCGCTACGGGAATGCAAACAGTAGTGTTGAAGCTAGCACAGATACCAGTAATATACCTAGTCACATCCCCAGTATAGATCTCAGGCAAGGACAAGTATGGCCGTGTTTTCTTGATATACACACCCATCTGGATAAAGGTCATATTTGGGAACGGTCTCCCAACCCTGATGGGACCTTTAATAGTGCCTGTATCACCGGAGATGCTGATGCCGAAACCTATTGGCAAGGGTCAGATTTATATCGGCGCATGGAATTTGGACTTAAATGTAGCTATGCTCATGGTACTAAAGCTATCCGCACCCACATTGACTGGGTTGGAGAACAAAGTGCGATTAGCCTAGGCGTTTTCCAAACCCTCCAGAAGGAATGGCAAGACAGAGTTACCCTACAAGCGGTGTCTCTAGTTACTCTAGATTACTATCAAACTCCCGCTGCCATTACCTTAGCCGACAAAATTGCTGAAATCGGAGGCATACTTGGGGGAGTAGCCTATAGCAACCAAGACCTGGATGCTCAACTCGATACTGTTTTCTCTTTAGCTAAGGAGAGAAACCTCAACCTAGATTTCCATGCTGATGAAAACGGTAATCCCGATTCCCATTGTTTACGACAGATTGCCCAAGCTGCGATTCGTCATCAGTTTACCGGAAAAATTCTTTGTGGTCACTGTTGCAGTTTGGCCGTGCAACCTTTAGAGGAGGTTGCGGAAACTCTCAAGTTGGTCAAAGCAGCAGGAATTGCTATTGTTAGCTTACCCATGTGCAATCTTTATCTACAAGATCGACAGGCTAACGTTACACCATCTTGGCGGGGAGTTACCAGGCTCCATGAAATTAAACAACAGGGTATTCCGGTAACATTAGCTAGTGATAATTGTCGAGACCCCTTTTATGGATTTGGGGACCATGATGTATTAGAAGTGTTTACCCAAGCGGTACGGATTGCCCATTTAGATATGCCCATCGGTGATTGGCCTTGTGCCGTAACCAAGACAGCCGCTGATTTAATGGATTTACCCGAGATGGGTAGGATTGGGGTGGGACTCCCGGCAGATTTGATTTTGTTTAAGGGACGCCATTTCAGTGAACTTTTGTCCCGTCCCCAACATGACCGAATTATCTTGCGCCAGGGTAAGTCAATTGATACTACGTTGCCGGATTATTCTGAGTTGGATGATTTATAGGGTAGGGAGCAGGGAGCAGGGAGCAGGGAGCAGGGAGCAGGGAGCAGGCAAGAGGCAAGAGGCAAGAGGCAAGAGGCAAGAGGAACCCACCCCTAACCCCTCCCAGGAGGGGAAGGCAAGAGGCAAGAGGCAAGAGGGCAAAAATAATGTGTACCTCATATATATGATACCAAATTCGGTTATTATAGGTTACTTACCTAAATCATCAAATCAAGTCTAGGCAAAGACTTTGATTGTTTTTAATATAATCTTATTAAACCGGATTTATAGCGTTTTTCCTAGCTATGAGGTACACATACTTTTTGCCTCTTCCCTCTTCTGACTTCCCACTTCCGACTTTCCTATTCTCTGCTCCCGTCTTGATGCAGTCGCTCATGGGGGAAACCACGGCAGTCGCTCATGGGGGAGACCCCCAAGACCGCGCTGCCTCCCCAAGACCGCGCTGCATCGCTGCTCCCTGCTCCCTGCTCCCTAAAAACCATAAATTTTTACCTCACAAGTCGTAGAATTGCTATATACCAGTTTTCAATAATTCCTTAGCCCATATGCGATTATTTTCCGAAAAAGCTGGTACTGGATCTTGGTCATAATCGAGTTGGTAATCATAACCACCTCGTTCATAAACACTATTAATTATACCTTGTAAATCCACTATCGGCTCAGAATCTTCTGGACGTAATGGTAAGGAAAAAGTTGGTAGTTGCTCTGGGAGATTACAAGTATACAACTCGGCTCGTGGGCGACGCTCTTCTCGACTAACTAAAACCCGATAATCGCTTTCAATAGTGTTATCTAAGAGTGGCATTAGTTTCCAGCCTCTGAGCAAATCGATCTCCACTAAATTGGTCAAGCTTCCTAACACCCGTTGGCGTTTTTTTAGGTAAGTTTCTCTCCCTTCACCAGAGCGCTTATTGACTGGAGATAAAACTTCGATAGCCGTTACCACAGCACCAGTAGTCATATCTCTTACTTCCAAATACCCTTGCTTGATTTCTTCAGGCATAGGAACGATTACTGTCACTGGTTTTGTGGTTGGTGGCGCAACAGCAACCTTAGAGCTGGGAGAATCTTCAGTATTTGGTTGACGTTTAACATTAACATCAGGAATCCTAACTAATAAGACGTCATCTTGGTTAGTTTGATTAACCTGATAAATGCGCTTTGCAATAGCTACTTTATACTTCGGACGTACCTGAGGAATTAAACACTCAGCAATTAAACTAATCAACCAATGATGTACTTCTGGCCATAAATTAGGATGCTCTAAATACGGATCCATACCGGGAAAGATTGACGGCATCCCTTAACCTCCAATCAGGTCTGTCTTCTAGGATAGCAGAAGCTTAACCTTGGCCAAAGGCCACGCTACGCGAACAACCTTCAACCTTCAACCTTCAACCTTCAACCCCATAACCCTATAATCCATTACCAATCAAAATAAACGGTGCCCAATAAAAGGGATGGTCCAAACCGTACTCTACTTTGGTAATTAAAGCAATTTGAGCTTGTCGGAGGGCTTCCGCTTTAGTAACCTTCCCCTGTTTCAAGACCTGATAAAATTTATTCATCAAGGCTTGGGTACCCTGATCATCTACGTTCCACAGGGATGCGATCGCAGCATCCGCACCAGCATTTTGCATCAGATAACCAAAACCGAGGATTTCTTTACCATCCCCCAATTCTCCCCCTAAGCCGGTTTGACAGGCACTGAGCACTACTAAATCTACATTGGATAAATCCCATGTTTCTTCTACCTGGGTCAGGGTAACGAGACTGCCATCACCAAACAGAATAAATGAATCTTGTTTAGTTTTGTTGAACACAGCGTGGGTGGCTAGATGCACTACGGAATAGTCATTCATCTGATAAATGGTATCCCCATGAAACTGTTTATCGATGAATAGCTTAGTGTTGGGAAAGGTTTCA
>NZ_JAAHHS010000446.1 GCF_010692395.1 Moorena sp. SIO3H5 | reverse complement strand
GTGTCTGCCATGATTTATGTTTCCTTAATTACTTTAGGTTTGGTTTAAGCTATCAGCATTCAGCATTCAGCATTCAGCATTCAGCATTCAGCATTCAGCATTCAGCATTCAGCATTCAGCATTCAGCATTCAGCCTTGGCCTTTGGCCACGCTACGGGAATGGCTCACGGCTGACCACTGACCACTGACCGCTGACCGCTGACCGCCTATGCTTCCTGTAATTTGTGGGAGAATTTCAGGATAATGAACTCAGCCGGACGGACTGCTGCCAGACCAATTTCCACAATCATCCGTCCTTCTAAAATGTCCTGTGCTGTCATGCTTTTACCCAGTCCGATATTAACAAAGAAAGCCTGTTCAGGAGTGCTACCAGCCAGGGCACCCTGTCGCCATAATCCCTCCAAATAACTTTCAATTAGGGACTTCACTTTCAGCCAGGTGATGGCGTTGTTAGACTCAAAGACTACAAATGCGGTGGCTTTCTGAATCGATTCTTCAATCAGATTGAACAGTCTGCGCACAGGGATATAGCGCCATTCATTGTCATTACCTGCTAAAGTCCTTGCTCCCCAAATTAAAGTTCCTTTTCCGGTAAAGCTACGAATAGCATTGATGGATTTACCGCTGGTATGAACGTTGAGATTTTCCTGTTCATCATTGGTAATTTTTTCCGTAGGACCAAGTACCGATGCCAAGCTGACATTAGCAGGTGCTTTCCAAACTCCCCTGTCCCGATCTACCCTGGCATATACCCCTGCTACGGCTGCACTTGGGGGTAATACGACTCGCTGTTTAGCTAGTTCAGTCTTTATTTTGTTGTAGAGATCGGTGTTGTAAAGCAAGCTTTGTGGGTCGTTGTACTCAGTCAGCTTTGAATTAGTGGTTCCTCCATCTTCGTTAATAGTTACAGACTCATCGGTGTAATAGTAATTAAGTGATGTTTGGAGATCAGGAGAATAAGCTGCGCCATATTTTAAATATGCTGTACCAATTCCATTTCGGAATTCCTTAACTTTATCTTTCATAACGTCGAAGATAGCAAACCGATCTTTTAACCTATTGCATTGCGTCAAAGCTTTTACACAAAGTCCGTAATAATCGGTATCACCTAAAGTTACCGCATCGGTAAGCATGATTAAAGTCGGTTCATCTTCTTTTTCTAAAGCTGTTAAACCTGCCTCAAAATTGGCAACACTTTTTTCGATAGTGCTGTATTCCCCTACCGAAACAATGTAACAACTGCCCCCACCGTTATCAAAATAAATCCGCAAAGCATAATACATTAAATACTTGAGTGTCGGAGGGCTAATGGGTGCAATTACACCTGCGCTCTGTGTAACCTCAAATTCACTTGCGTAAGCCTTGCCAAACAAAGTTTCATAGTCAAGTAGTGAACTAATTCGAGTGGGTTTATTGGTTAAATATTCACTGCCTCGTCCAGCTTTATCTGTGTAACCGATAAAAGCTGGAATCGCTGTAGATACCTCAGCGACTGAGGGGGGGAATGTAGAAATTTCCTCGACATAAACATTGGGAGTTTTATACACGATGGTTCAATCCTTAGGTTTCAATTTTTATAGATATTTCAGGGCATTAATGACTTGAATTCCGTTCTGATTAGGGGGATTAGGTAAATGATCAATCCACACAGAGGGATCGCCAAGTTCAGTCTTTTTATTTTTTAAAAGTTGAATATTTTGTCTCCCAGCTTCCTGACAAGCAATTTCTGAGTCAGATTTAAAGCAATATTGTTGAGATTCAGGAAATTGTTGGTTAAGGGCAGAAAATATTGACTCTGTATCTTCAGACTCGACACAAGGTATAAATTTTATTTTTGGGTTCCTGGTTGTCTCTTTATCTTCAATCAAGAATTCATCGCCATTAGTTACTTGATCGGTTACCAAGTAATAGAACCACGGTTGTTTTTTTGCTTGGAAGGTGATTTGATAGTCACTCTTCGGATTTTTATCTTTCAAATCTTTAGCCATGGAGGAGTTATTATAAATATCCACAATGCCAAAAATCAGCTTTCCCCTGGGTAAATTTCTATCAGATAAGGTAGTTTTAGCTATTTCTAACTCTGACACTCCAATTTCAGTAGTTTTATCATTACTAAACAGATAAATACCATTATCAAGGGGTTTCCAGTCAATATCTGTGAAATCTATAAAATCTGGATTTTTGATTTTCAATATAAAAGTAAATCGCAAATTATCAGCAAGCTCTACCCAGGGTTTATCTTTTGAATCTACTGGGGCAATGACCATTATTCCGTTAACTTTATTCTTAACAATCAGACGATGACCCCTAAGTACCCTACTACATTCAGGTGTTGGTTCAACACTTAAGTCCGGGCAGACTTTATCCCGATAATAGTCGTGAAGAATACTTAATTCAAAGAGTTGCTTATAAAGCATAATCTAGATGACCCTTGGGTTTTAGTTTGGCGGCGATACTAGATTCTTGAACTACTAACTTCCCTATCAGTTACATCAGAGCCAATTTCCACCGTATCCCCATCGGCAAAGACAACCATTCTGACTTTATAAATGACTGAAGGCAGATAAGACATGCCTAAACCAGACCAAACCTCTCTTTGTTCAGTAAAAGGTAAATTAACCAGTTCTATGGTCAATTTTTGGATCTCAGGATTGAGGGTTGGAGAGTTACGACAATCAAATAATCGATGACTTTGAAAGTATTTGATAATTAGGGATAAAAACTTTAAAGATTGGCTGTAATTAGTAAAATTAGCAGCATAGAGAACGTATAAATTGAGGTAAAGATTAGGGTTGTTTTGCTGGTTACCCCCCTGATTAGGCATCCTGTCATAGGCGGCACCAGAACGAAAGGTATAGTCTTCTTCTAAGTTAACTAACAAGGTAGTAATCGCATTCTCTTCTAAGGAAACTTCTTTGCCGTTGCGATCCTGAAGAAATAAGACCTCAAAAGCCTGACCCCCGGTTTTTACTCGGATGTAGCTGTTGAGTTGCTCCTTAAGAAACGAGAGAACATGATCCAACATAGGTAGTATCTATCCCGCCTAATAATTGGAGGATAATCTTGACAAGAAGACTATGGAATAGGGCAATATTTTTTATATACTTGTAACTGCCACCAAAATAACACTAACATGAAAAATCAATAAAGAGAGAAAATACCGAAAAATGAAATATATCGTAACATTTTTCGGTATTTTAAACAATGAAATATATCGTAATATTTTTAGGAATATTCAACTCGGATCATTTTTCGTAAGCAGTCAGCAGTCAGCAGTCAGCAGTTAGCAGTCAGACGTTGGCCGTTGGCCACGCTACTTGAGGTGCTTATAGGGTTTCTTATCGCTATGAGGTACACAGGATTTTTGGCATTGCTGAGGGGCGGGATGAATAGGAGTGGGGTGGGCATCCTGCCCGCCTGGGAATATTGATAACGGGCAAGATGCCCGTTCCACCAACATGTCCGTTCCACCAACATGTCCGTTCCACCAACATGTCCGTTCCACCAACATGCCCGTTCCACCAACATGCCCGTTCCACCAACATGCCCGTTCCACGGCAACTGGAAATCAACGGTTAGCATCACCTACGTTTCCTAAGCTGATGTTAACCGAAGAGCCAAGTTTTGACTGCTGGGAATTTAGACTAACAGAAATATAGCGGTTCTCATATTCCCTACTCCCTACTCCCTACTCCCTACTCCCTACTTATAGATTGCTATAACGATTCATAAATTTGATGTTCTCTGTTAATAAAAATATCAGCTAATATCTGATACGCTTCTGTCCAAGCTGCTATAACTTCCTCTGTCGCCGCTTCATGCAATACATCCTTCATCGCTTGTAGTAAACTCTCTCCCACAATGGGATATTGTTCGGGTTTAACATGGGTTTTTACATGACGATGGGCAATCACCTCAACCATGGATTTTAAAGCCTCCGGATTATCAATTTTGCTAGCATAACTATAGACTGCTGTCGCTAACTTAGCTGGTTGAGAACCATTGGCTTGAGCTGACATATCAAACTGTGCTTTTACCTCTGGATGGTTGTGAAACATGATTTCATACATCCGAGTAGTAATTTGCTTACCATGCTTTTTGAGCAGGGGAGCTGTGGACTTGATGATATCTATAGTTTCTTGGCTCACCTGATTCACGGGTTTGGGTTTTTCCGAGAGGGTTAGCACAAATTTCAGATTCTCTTGGGCTTGTAACTTATGAGGTGCTTTAGCAGGTATAAAGATAAAGACTCCTGGTTCTAAGGTAATCTCTTTCTGGTCTAAGGTCAGAATTCCTTTCCCTTCAATGACGGTAATTGCGGCATTACGAGGTGAAGTATGCTCGTCGATGGCTGTACCTTTTGCCAGACAAAATAGGGTGTATTGGCAATTGTTATCCTTGAGCAAAACTTTGCTAATCATCCCTGTCTCTGGATCGTCAGCTAATTTTTGTAGGGAAGTGCTAAACGATGTGTTTGCTGTAGCGATCGCATTACCCATTATCCTTTCCTCATCACAATTTTAGGTAGGAAGTTCTAAGATTGGTAAATATCCCTGAACTCGTTGTTACTTTTACTGTGACAGAAATAGTTAGGGCTGTCCTTGAGCTAGCTCATAAACGAAGTAAATTGTTGATTATAACTATCAAACAGTCTCAAAGGACTACTAGGCATGGTCTCATCCATAGAACAATTAGCTCAAGTCTGGGTGCTGAAAGACCTAGAAACCTCAGCGCTAGAGAATATGCAGCCTTATACCAAAGTAAGGACTTATTTGCGGGATGAGATTGTGATCTACGAGGGCGATCGCCTCCCCTGCCAACTCTATGCCTTAATCAAGGGAACTCTGAAAATTCAAAAAACCGGGACGAGTGGTAAAGAAAGCCTTTTGCGCATCATCCCTGAGGGGGATATTTTTGCGGCTCCGGCAATTTTTGGTAATGGTATTGCTCCCGCAACAGTTATTTGTCAGGTGGACTCCCTAGTGCTAACCATAGAACGAGAGGCGCTGTTAGAGACCATTCGTCATACCCCAGAAGTGGCGTTGCGAATCCTGGAAGTCTTTAATCAACGCCTGCAACAAATTCATAACACCGTACATGGGCTAATTTCTGAAAGGGCAATTGTACGACTGGTGCGTCTGCTGCAATACTATGCAACTCGCTATGGAACTGAGTCTGTTACTCAGGGAGACTCCTTAAATGTCAACCTTCCTTACTATCAAATTGCTCGCAGTATAGGAATAACCTATGAAGAATGCGTGCGTTTATTCAAAAAGATAAATTCGAGCAATTCAGTAGTTACCTACAAGCGGGGAGGCAAAATTATTATCAATGACTGGCAGCAGTTAGATGCGATTGCGGACAACGAAGGATTAAAAGACTAGGGAGTAGGGAGTAGGGAGTAGGGAGTAGGGAGTAGGGAGTAGGGAGTAGGGAATCGGGAGTAGGGAATCGGGAAAAAATCCTGTGTACTTCGTTACTATGAGAAACCCTCTAATGCAGGCATTGTTATAGCTTACAACGCCTTCCATAGCCAGGTCTGAACCCTAACGTCAATCGCTTCGCGACCATTCAAAAATGGTCAGCGTGGGATGAATGCACCGTCGAAGGTTTTGTTAATTATGAATCTTTCTGCTCAGTTTGTGATTCCTCCGCTTCTGATGTCGGATTATTCATCTCGTCTTTGAAGCCTCTGAGGGTTTTCCCTAGGGCGCTGCCAATTTCAGGAATCTTCTTCGGTCCAAAAATCACAACTGCCACAACGCCAATAATCATCACTTCGGGCAATCCTAAACCAAACATACGAATTTCCTCTAAACTCCTGTTAACGTTGAATTAACCTTGAACTGCTTTATAGCACTGTAAGCATTCAGCGGTCAGCAGTCAGCCGTCAGCTGACGTAACAGAGATTAAACCAATGCTTACCTGTTTTATTCAAAAGCACCGATCTAGTAGCGCATTAGCTGAGAGTTGAGAGCTGAGAGCTGAGAGCTGAATGCTTAAATAGCACA
>NZ_JAAHHS010000445.1 GCF_010692395.1 Moorena sp. SIO3H5 | reverse complement strand
CAAGATCTCAATGACAGTTGCCGCTCCTACACGACGCTCTTCCGATCTGTCGATAGTAGTACGAATTTGGGAGGGATGCTCTGATGGTAATTGGTTGGCAACCAAGAATAAAAAGTGTGGCGCGGCAATTATTCCTTGCTGTCGAGGTAGTAGGGAAATGGCTTCGGAATAGGCTTGGTCTGCTTGAGTAGCGGTGATATAGCCATCTTCTACCATGCGCTTGAGCACATAGATTTGCCGCCGTTTGGCAGCATCCCAGTAATAATAAGGATTGAGATAATTAGGATTATTGGGTAGACCAGCTAATAGGCTGGCTTGAGCAACATTGAGTTCACTGGCGGGCATGCCAAAATAAATCCGAGCAGCAGCTTCTAAGCCATAGATATTGCCACCCATAGGGAGTCGGTTGATATAGGCTGCCAAGATTTCATCTTTACTCATCCCTGCTGCTAATCGCCAGGATAACCAAATTTCTTGTAATTTGGCAGGTAGAGTGCGGGGGTTGGGTTCGAGCATCCGTGCCAGTTGCATGGTGATGGTGGAGGCACCACTGACAATGCGTTTCGCCTCAATGGCTTGAATTAGCGATCGCATAATTGCCCGCATCTCTAATGCCCCATGGTGATAAAACTCTCCATCTTCTGCGGCGAGAATAGCATGGATAAAGTGCGGGGAAATTTGATCGAGAGGAACAACCGCAGTATGGTCTTGGTCTCGACTGAGGATTGTGCCTAGGGATAAACCATTGCGGTCACGAAATTCTACCGCTAGGTCATCCTGAACTAAATCTTTAGCACGAATGGGAGCGAGATAGGGAAGCGTACGCACGGTGATGCCAAGCAGCGCCAAGCCAAGGAATAGTTTTACAGCGCGGCGATGTTTGGGATTCAGCCTCAACCACATTTTCTGTTTGATGATGTTAATGGAATTTCTCATCAGGGCAACAATTTTGTGTAGCTCATTACTATGAGAACCGTTATAACCCAATGGTTAGAGGAATGCTGAGTTAGAAGTCTGAGGTGATTAGAGTTTTGAGCCAATGGTTAAATAAAACAAACCATCGGAACAATTTTGCTGTATTTTTGAAGAACTGTTAAGAAAACGTTGAATTAAACATGGATTTAAGAGTACAATTGGCGGAATCCTTGGATGAGACAACCTGGGACTTACTGATTCCTCATGTGAAACGAGATGCAGTACTGGTGGTGAATGAGGGACTGGATTTGTTGGATGTTGGGGTAGCGATCGCAAACGATGATGTGCTATCTGTCCAACATTGGATCAGTGAGCAGCTAATGCACAAGCCTTTACTTGACCAACTTTCTCATTGGAACAGCAACCAGAATAAGCGGTTTCAGGCTCTGATTGTACAACCCTACGTACTGGTGCAAGAACTCTTAACGGACTTCACTTGATTAACCTTTTCGAGGCTTGGCCTAATTCAGCCCCTGTCTGACCTGTCATCAACCAAAACAAAGCCCTAGCCCCATCTCGCAAAGCTTTATCAAGGGGTTCAGTAGACTTTTCGGAAGGAACAGGTAAGGGCTTGAGAACAATTCCTCTACTGCCAAGAACGATATCACCAATCAAGCGAGCACGGCGCATATGATAGTCAGAAGTAATCAAATAGACACTATCGATGTCCTGAGCTTCTAACTGATCCACTAAGGTAGTAAAGTTAGTGACCGTATCCACCGCTTTGTAGTCTAGGTGGAGGCGACTAAGGTCAATTCCTTCCCGAGTAAATAACCGTTTAGCATATCCCTTCGGGCTGCCAGAAGATACCCAAATGTCGAGGTCTGGGTGCTTGACGGCAAATTTTGCAGCAAATCTCTCCCGGGATTCAGATCCCCCTAAAACTAAGGCAACTTTTGGTTGCACTAAATAGCTTTCAATCCTTTTGTAACCAAACATCAGAGTTAGTGTTAAAACGAGTGTCACCCATGGTATTAATTTAGTTTTATAGTTAGGGCCTGATGAGTGGGAGTGAATCCTGAAAATCATAACTCGAATAGATGTCGAATAGATAGATGGCGTTGTTTAACTTAAAGCGCAAGGAAAGCAGCTTTCTTTAGGGATTAGTCATTACTTGCTAGTTGTTCATTGCTGCTTGTTAATTGCTAATTGTTGATTGTTAATTTTTAATTACTACTTGTTAATTGCTACTTGTTAATTGTTAATCGTTAATCAACAAAAAATCAAAAATTGAGAAAGATTTACCAATCAAGCTTAGTCTTGATCCTTGACAGGAAAAACTGATGAAGGAATTGTCAACGCTAGCTGATAGAGTTCACGTCGGGGGAGTTGAGTTAGCTTAGCTAACTGACGACTCGCTTGGGATCGCGATACTCCCTGAGCCATAATCTCTGTCAATTGAGCTTCTAGTTCAGCTTTTGATAACATAGGCTTTTGTTGGGAAGCTCCACCAATGATTAGGGTAAACTCTCCCTTTGGTTCTAGGTGAGTAAAATGAGCGATCGCATCTCCAATAGTTCCCCGCCAAAACTCCTCATGGAGTTTGGTTAATTCCCTAGCCAATACAATTCTACGATTTTCTCCCAAACAGTTTGCTAAATCTCGCAACGTATTAAGCACGCGGTGAGGCCCTTCATACAAAATCAACGTTCTTGGTTCCTCCTTGAGAGAGTCTAAACGTTTTTTTCGACTTTGACCCTTGGTGGGTAAAAAGCCTTCAAACACAAATCGGTCTGTCGGTAATCCCGCAGCACTTAATGCCGTAATTCCAGCAGTAGCACCTGGTATTGGCACTACCGATATCCCCTCCTCAATAACAGCCTTCACCAATTTATAGCCAGGATCAGAAATGGCTGGCATCCCAGCATCTGTCACCAACGCAATGGTATTTCCTTGACCCAGGCGATTCAACAACTCGGGTAAACGCTGGTCGTGATTGTGTTCGTGGTAACTCACTTGTGGCGTTTTAATTTGAAAATGGTGCAATAGCTTCCCGGTATGGCGCGTATCCTCCGCAGCAATCAAATCCACGGATTGCAGAATTTCCACTGCCCGAAACGTCATATCCTGCAAATTACCAATTGGTGTTCCCACCACATAAAGCATTCCCACTTGTCTTCTTCGTGTATCCTTACGTCTTTGCGGTTAATCAACAAATCACCGGTTCCTACCCCAACAGATGAAACAAGTCAGCCAGAATGGTATTGGAGAACAAAAACCCTTCCGGGTCAGTTAATCTCAACCGTCCTGCCACTGGTAACCTCTGACCATCCGATAAATTAACCCTTTCGCCATTATCTCCCACAACCTCTACCCAGTTACAACCGTAGTATTGCAGCAAACCCGTCCAAATCTGTTCCAGAATTTTTTCCCCAAACCTCTCAGCTAGCATAGACAGACTCAACCCCTCTGCCAAGCGTAGACCTAGCATTAGGGTTTCTAACAACACATCTTCTGAATTCGTGGGTGAGCCATCGGAAACCCCACCCGCTTCTACCAACTGTTCCACCCAAGCATAATACTCCCGCCTAGTCCGTGGTCTAGTGAACCGACACCCTTGAGTATAGCTAGCCGCACCCATGCCAAAACCGTAATAAGGGCGGTTTTCCCAATACACCCGATTGTGACGGCATTGATGACCAGGCAAGGCATAGTTAGAAATTTCATAATGTTCGTACCCCACGCTAGTAAACACCTGCTGTGCTAAGCGGTACATCACGGCAGTGGTTTCATCCGTCGGTAACGGCTTAGTTCCAGAGGTGTACTGGCGGCCAAAGGCAGTGACAGGCTCAAGCACTAGGTCATAGCTGGAAATGTGGGTAGGGGCAATCTTGACCGTTATTTCCAGAGACTCCTGCCATTGTTCTAAGGTTTGATCCGGTAGACCAGAGATTAAATCAAGACTAAATTCGGGAACCTCTACTTGATGGATCAGTTCGATAGCAGTGACGATATCTTTAGAGTCATGGGTACGGCCACAATTGCTCAGTAATTTATCTTGAAATGCCTGAACCCCTAAGCTGACTCGATTGACCCCCAAATCTCGGTATCCGGTTAACTGATCTTTGGTGAAGGTTCCTGGATCCATCTCCATGGAAATCTCTGCATCAGCCGCAATTCCAAAGCGCCTGTCTAAGGTATCTAGGATTTTTGCTAGTTGTTCAACTGTCAGCAGGGAGGGGGTTCCACCCCCAAAGAAAACCGTGTCTAAACTCCTTGTGGTGGCTGGAGTGATATTAATTTCCTGACATAACACCTCGACATACTGGTCAATCATGCTATAGGTACCCTCTGTGGCCTTATCCCCTACGACAGATACTGGAAAATCACAGTAATAGCATCGGCGTCGGCAAAAGGGAATATGAACATAGGCGGCACTGACTCTTAAAGAATCGCAAACTTTCTCATAATTTCTCATAATTATGTAACAAATTGACCACTGGCTTGTTATGGCAATAATGGTAATACTTTAATCAGGTAAGCCAATCCGACTCCTGGGATGAACAGTTATTAATTAAATAAATTTTTTATTAGTTTTATGATCATCTTTTGGCTCACCTCAATCTTCTCCGGAGCGAGATTCACCCCTTTAGAAGAGTCAACAGTAGGAACCCTGTAACTCCCTTGAACAGATAACTCCAGCCCATAAAATTGCCCAAGCTATCCCTCGGTTAGCCTAGGCAATTCAACGGTTTACAGAAGCTAAGTCGTATCAGAGAATACAGGGATGTAAACGATATACTAAATATAGTTGTTGACTATCAGGTTGACGACAGTTTATGCAATCGTTTAAAAAGTTTTCCTAAAAAAGCAACTACAAAACCAATTGGAAAGGAAGAATGCTTGACTTCGTCATTATACTTTTATTTATCATAGCAGCAGCAAGCATAGGCTTCGATAGTGTAGAATTGCTACCCGGTCATGTACAAGATCAAGTCAGCAATTTGACCGCTTTACGCTCGACTACTGCATGCTTTGGTGCCATTATCGGACTAGCACTAGGGTTAATGGCCCAAGTAACTTACCGTCGGGTAGAAGCCCAAGTGCGAAAAATGCCGATTGAGGTAATTTTGACCAGGGCTATTGGTCTGATCCTGGGACTGCTGTTAGCTAATTTGATGCTAGCGCCAATTTTCTTACTGCCCATCCCTTCGGAATTTTCCTTCATCAAACCCCTGACTGCCATTTTAGGAAGTGTGATGTTTTCCTTCTTGGGCATTAGTCTAGCTGATACCCATGGTCGCACGTTCTTGCAGCTGATCAATCCTAATAGCCTTGAATCAGTTTTAGTGGCAGAAGGCACTCTCAAACCAGCCTCAAGTAAAGTTCTAGATACTAGCTGTATCATTGATGGTCGGATCGAAGCACTGCTTGAGACGGGTTTTATCGAAGGTCAAATTCTGGTTTCCCAGTTTGTCTTACTAGAATTGCAGCAACTTGCCGATGCTGCCAATGATCAAAAGCGAACTCGGGGACGGCGGGGGCTAGATATCCTAAATCGGATGCAAGCTGTTTACCCAGAACGCTTGGTGATCCATTCCGCTGATTACGATGACCTACAAACTGTAGATACCAAATTGGTACGTTTTGCCCAGGAAATTAATGGCACTCTTTTAACCAATGATTACAACTTGAGTAAAGTGGCTAAGCTCCAAAAGGTGCCAGTGTTGAATGTCAATGATTTAGCCCAAGCCGTGCGTCCTCTGTATCTACCAGGTGACATCCTAGAACTGAAAATCCTTAAGGGGGGTAAAGAACCTACCCAAGGAGTTGGTTATCTCGATGATGGCACAATGGTAGTGGTAGAAGAAGGGTATAAACACATGGGTGTTGAACTGCCAGTTATTGTTACCTCAGCGTTGCAGACCTCAGCAGGTAGGATGATTTTTGCTCGACCTCAAGCTTCGGTGACGGTTTGATATTGGTGTTTTATAGGTTGGCAGGTTGCAGGTTGGCAGGTTGTTCGCGTAGCGTGGCCGAAAGGCCAAGGTTGCAGGTTGTTCGCGTAGCGTGGCCGAAAGGCCAAGGTTGCAGGTTGGCAGGTTGTTCGCGTAGCGTGGCCGAAAGGCCAAGGTTGCAAG
>NZ_JAAHHS010000444.1 GCF_010692395.1 Moorena sp. SIO3H5 | reverse complement strand
AAGAATTCCCAGAACTAAAGAAACTGCCATCATTGTGGACTCCGACCTACTTTGTGGCGTCAACAGGTCAAGTAAGTACAGAGGTAGTCAAAAAATATATCGAAAGTCAACGAGGCAAGTAACAAATGGACACGTCGGGTTAAAACCCGTCGTGTCGCGTTTCATCCCCTCCTTAAAAGGTAGGGGTTCTCACGCTCCCGTCCTATCTTGATAGTTAGTTTTTGTAAACTGAAGTTACCCTCTCCACACTTGCCACACTCTTCACCCGACTCCCGACTCCCGACTCCCGACTCCCGATTCCCGACTCCCGATTCCCGATTCCCGATTCCCGAGTCCCGACTCCCTACTCCCTAAAACATGAATAATTAAAACTACTATTCCAACTACTATAGTTACCTTGGGCAGGATAAGGAACCAACTCCACAATGCCCTGCTGATTAACTATCCATCCTTGGGCTTCAATAATAGGTGATTTCTTTTTAGTCATTGGTTGTTCCTGATCTCGGCTGTTATACCCTAATGTCCTTTTTCTCCAACTGCGGCTTCTTCTCCTATTGCTTAATTGTGTAGTATCTTGATCAACCATTAGCCGCAAATCCGGTACTACTACTTGACCCCGCAACACCCCAGCTGGGTTAGCGGGGATTCCTCCTTTTCCGGTAACTAAAAAACTATTCCCCCTGTTTGCTGCACAATCTGTGATGATTTGACTGCTCGTATCCACTACATCTACAGGTAGCTTATCTAAGGCTTGGGCGGGGTTAACTTCTGGAGTATTGAGAGTCACGCTGCCATCAATACCAAGTTGGGAGGAAGCGGTAATCTTACTACTGCGATCGCTAAAAATTCCAATGGCCGAAATCGTGATATTTCCCCCACGGCCTAAAATAGCATTGGCAGTGATGTTACTACCCTTTGATGTCAGTAAAAAATCAGTGGTCATAGTGATATTGCCACCAGTAGCAGTATCCCTGGCATTAGTCGTTATCCCACTTTTGTTCCGTAAGAAAATTAGTTTGGCATTAGAGAGGGTAATATTCCCTTGGTCTCCAGCAGAGGTTTCAGCATTGAGGAAACCATTGTCAAGTTTGATGGTATCAGCAGAGATTTCCAAAGTTCCAGCAACACCGGTACCTGTACTGCTGACCGTAACCAATGCGCGTCCGCTAGCGCTAAATGTCTTGGTATTCAGGTTAAGGGAACCCGCTTTGCCTGTTTGGGTTGCCCGAGATGCGATCGCACTAGCTGCTCCATCTGGGTCAATGCTGTTTCGTCCAACTCTCGCTAATCGCTCGTTGTAGGTAGGGTCAATACCAGAAAGAGTGATCTTCTCAGAAGCATTAATAGTAATATTACCGGCATCACCACCCTTGAAGCTAGAAGTAAAAATCTGAGCGCCATTGGTTAATGCCAGGGTGTCCACATCTAAGCTAATTTGACCAGCTGAAGCATCAGTCTGACTTATAGCGGTGATCACTGCCCCATTATCCAGACCGAGGGTAGGAGTTTGAATGAAAATTTCACCACCAATCCCAGTTGCGTTAGACTCGGTGTTAGCAGAGATAGCGCTAGAGGAGCCAAGGTCGGGACTGAAGCCAGACAGAGTAACCCTTTCTGTAGCATAAATCTCAACATTACCAGCATTACCTTGACCAGAAGTAGAAGCCCGTAATTCCGCTCCATCCACTACCGTCAAGCGCTCAGTTTCTATGGTCAAATTACCCCCATTTCCCGTAGCCCTTTGGTTCACCCCTGGGATTAAGTTGCTGCGAAACTGACCATCAAGTGATGTCCCAATCACCTCTATTTCTTTAGCCTGTATCGATATAAACCCCCCATCACCCTCACCAGAAGTAGAGGTGTTGATACTTGCTCCCTCTCGTATTCTCAGACGTTCTGTATCAATGAATATAGTGCCTCCGTCCCCTGTGGCTCTGGGTAGGACATCAGTAAACAAGCCACTAAAGGATGAGTTATTGTTTGAGGTCTCAATTAATAACTCAACCTCCCCGATTCCCACCACATCTACCTCAGTCGCCCGAATTGTCACAGTACCCCCATCCCCATCCCCCAAGGTTCCAGAGCCTACCTGTGACCCATCCCGTATGATCAGACGCTGGGTATCAATAGTCAATTCTCCCCCATTGCCGGTCGCATCTGGAATCACACCAGTGGACAAAACGCTTTGGGATACATCAACTGTATCCGTAACTGTAATACTTACATCTCCAGCATTTCCTGTCCGTGCCGCAACTGCTAAGATGTCTGCATCATTCATCGACAAGTTACGACTGGTAAGTGTAATATCCCCACCGCCTCTGACACCGTAAGTCCTAACCAAGCTCTCGTCAAAAACAATATCCTCTGTTGCCTGTAAGCTGATACTTCCTCCCTCACCAGAAGTAGAAATAGTCTTGAGATCGTTTGTCCTAATGGTGCCATTGGTTGCATTCAGGGAGATGGATCCACTATCAATAATCTGGGCTGATTCATCATCAAATTCCGCAAATGTAGGCATTTCTGCTTCAACACCAGTTAGGATAATGGTATATTCACCGATCTCAAAACCACTTCTATCTTCCCAAGCTACCAAAGGTAACTCACTGCCAAGCTGATCTGCATCATCAATACTGGTAAAATCCCCCGTATCGTCTCCATCGGGAAATATATCTCCTGCCTCACTGACTGGTTCTACACCAAAACCACTAATGGCTAGATAGTAAATTCCTGGCTCCGTTGGGGTGAGGGGATTGCCTGCTGGTAAGAGTGATTGAGCACAACCACCACAGTTGGTGTCATCATCATTGGCATAAATTCCGATACCCTCTTCATCAAACAAAAATAACTGGGTGTCTAGCTCAGTCCCCTCAGTGGTGCGAGCCGAAAAAGTCCCCCCCCCGGTCAGAAAGATTTGGTACAGGTCTACATCAGTTTCTTCGCTTATCGTGCCAGTTATGAATATGAACTGAAAGGCCTCTGCCGGAGAATCACTAATAACTGTAGCTGTGTCAAGCAATTGTCCGGTATCTCTAACTGGGGGAATTGATGTATCAATGTTACCAACGGTTATATTCGCACCGCTAATAGCAATGTTCGTTCCATTGGTGCGGATGGTGTCAAAAAAGGTATCTTCCATCCGAAAGTCCCCTACCCCATCCCGGTCTGCATCAGCAGTAAACACCATTACTTCACTGCCTGATTTTAAGTTAAGCTCGTTATCCTCTAAGTCGTCGATTACTATATCATTGCTTGCTTGTAGAACAAAATTATTACTTCTTGAGAAATCCTCCATAAGGGTCTCGTAGAGAGTGGTAGCTGCGAGTTCCTCAAGCTGACTTAATGGAGTAGTTAGAATAGCATCCGCTGTGTCGGAATTATTGGCAATTTCAGGATTAATTTCATCTATGGCATCTTCTTGAGAGCCATTAGCAATGATAATATCTGTGGAATCAACTAATAAGGTTCCCGCAAAACCATTCATGGCGCTAGTATCAACATCTCCCCGAAAAATTAGGTATTCTTGCCCTGATACCTCTACATAACCACCGTTACCAGAAATTTCCCCACCACGAGCCCTGATGGTGCCGTAAAATCCAGTAATCTCATTCCCTGAAATAATTACTCTACCGCCATTGCCTTGTGCGATCGCATCAGCACGAATCTCAACATTAGGACCAATGAAGGTGCGGCTAGTTTCTTGGTTACCAATGATAACGGTTCCGCCACCATCAGAGTCAGACACATTAATCTCGGTATTATCTAATAAGCTAATCTGGGAACCACTGACTTCTACTGTTCCTGCTCGTGCTCTCAAAGAACCGGTGCTAGTGATGGTATCTGCTGATAGGATTAGACTTTGCCCATTACCAACAGCTAAGTTTCCCTGATTACTGATCTGAGCTTGACGTTGACGTAGAGCATTGGTAAAGAAAGCACCAGGTTGAATAGTCAGTAAGTTACTGCTTTCGGGCTCTGTAGCACTAAATAGTCCTTGCTCCCCTAACCTAATCCCATCGGCTGTAGTAGCGATAAATGAGCCACGGATATCTAACCGAGCGTTGTTGCCAAAATTAATACCATTGGGATTGATTAAATAAAGATTGGCTGTTCCCTGTACTCCCAAAGTCCCGAATATTTGTGAGATATTGCTACCTGTTACACGAGTAATAATGTTAGCAATCCCATTCGGGTTAGCAAAGTAAACGTTTTGTCCCTCATTAACATTAAATTCCAGGAAACTATGGAACAGATTACTGCCTCGAATGGCACCACCTTCAATTAAGTCTCGAAATTCTTGGGGAGTGAACTTGGACTGTTCTACTCCTAAGGTTTGGTCGGGGGTAATCTGGGAATAAGCTGCCTGGTGATTAACTATCCCAGCTATGCTGGCTAATAAAACAATAGGGAGTTTTGAGTACCAAGATAACATCCTTGCTCCTGTACCTTAGAGGGCTAGACCAATGTCTGTCTTTGATGCACCAGCTTTGTGAAAAAATAATCGAGATACTTTGACTGCCATGGAATCACTGACAAGTCTTTTTTTGAGTGAGATTACTGATGCTTCGGCCTAATTCTGGCACACTCTTCCCGTCTTGCCCTCGTGGAAATTACCCAGGATGGACTTGGAGAATATAGGTTGATCAGGGGTAATCGGAAATACTTTTAGCTAAGCTATAGCGCGCGACCCTATAGAATCCTGTATATTTTCCAGAATGTGTACGTTCTTTTTTAGTTTAGTATCCCACTCCAATTGTACCTCAATGTCGTTAATTTTTAATTTGGTGATTTTAAAACTTTAAATTAACTACGTTTATTTTTAAAGATAAAGAAAAGAAGGATAGGATTTATTTAAAGACCCTACCCTACCTAAATTTTCTCTTCTTGATGCAGAGGTGATAATTAATTAAACGTAAGCATTCAGCCTAATGCTGTCAGCGGTTAGCTTCAAATAAACCTCATTTGGGAGAATTTAATAGTTCGAGATTCATGAAAATTGAAAGTTTTGGGATTTGCGCTTGAGCATTCGCCTAGGGTGGCCAAGGGCTGACGACACCTCAAGCAGCGTGCTCGTAGCCCATTAGCACCTCAAGTAGCGTGCGTGGCACAGGCTTCTAGCCTGTGAAGTAGCGCATATGCTTATCTTCTAGGAATACATTAACCAATGGGATTCAATGCTGAGGGTTAAGCGGATTCATTAAAGAATCCTAAGAAACCGCCAGCAGCTACTTCTTCAAGGTTTTCATCAGTTAGTTCAAGGTTGTCATCGGTTAGTTTTAGTTCCTGATCGGTTTGACTTTCAAAGTCAGTGTTTTCTGATACCAACTGGTCTGTTGACCCGTCGTTTTTTTTCAGTGAATTCTTGTTTTTTTGGTTATTCATGGCTATCGTTAAATTCAATTAATTGCTTGACTTCAACATCTACTAGTTTAGCAGAGATTACCTGAACAAGTTTTTTAAGTTAATTTTAATAAAATTTACGTTTAGGTGCGAGCCTCCTAGGCCGGGGAACCCGGCCTAGGGTCGCACCTCAAAATTAGTTGAAATTATCCTAGACTTAGGGTAAAATGAACTTTTAGTTGTGTCCGACTACTTAGAGCTGATTTGTAAATAAAAGTTTAAGAAGCTAATGGGCGAGTCATTAAACGAATGAGCGAGCCATTTTTCATCGCTTCGCGCTTTGGTCGTATACAACTCATAATCCAAATCGTAGCTAAAGGCTACTCAGACCTTCATTGAGTTTCCTTTAGATTCTGTTCTTGATGCAGTCGCTCATGGGGGGAACCCCCGCGTGAAGGCGCTGCATCGCTTTAAAAAGCTCTTAAAGATAGGGGGGTAGTCCTGCTCCCGTAATGACAGATGGGGGCCCAAACGCCCACGATACTGTTACCGAAATAATTACAATTAGCGAGGTCATCATTGTTAACTTTCATCTCGTTTCTCCTTGTGAAAAAGTAGTAAACTACATGAGGAAGTTCTTGAAAGTAGTAAAGAGTTCAGTTTTGAAGAACATCAAGTTCGACTTATTTGAACCTCATATATTCATCAAACTCCACTGCTAACTGACTTACCG
>NZ_JAAHHS010000443.1 GCF_010692395.1 Moorena sp. SIO3H5 | reverse complement strand
AGACCTTTAGGGGAAGTGCCCAGTATTGGCATTTACCTGAAGAACTTAACCAACAACTTAGAAACTTAGCTAAAAACCAAAATGTAACCCTTTACATGGTTCTCCTGGCAGCTTTTCAAATTCTCCTCTATCGTTATACAGGTCAGGAGGATATCTTAGTTGGTTCTGTAACCTCTGGTCGAAGTCAGTCTGAGTTTGCCTCAATTGTAGGCTACTTTGTTAATCCAGTTGTCTTGAGGGCAAGTTTGTCGGGCAATGAGAGTTTCCGGGAGTTTCTTACCCAAGTCCGTCACACAGTCTTAGAAGCACTGGAACATCAAGATTATCCATTTGCTTTATTGGTAGAAAGATTACAACCTCAGCGCGATCCAAGTCGTTCTCCAATTTTTCAAGTAGCCTTTGCTTTACTACAATTCCAGCAATCATCAGAAAATTCAAAATTCTTGCTGAATCAAAGACAAAGTTCAGTGAATTGGGGAGGAATTGAGGTTACACCTCTGACAATGCCTAATCAAGAGGGTCTGTTCGATTTAGATTTGGAAATCATAGAAGATGGCTCATCTCTGGTAGCACGGCTAAAATACTGCACAGATTTGTTTGCAGCTAGCACTATAACTCGGATGTTAGGTCACTTCCAAACGTTGTTAGAAGGAATTGTAGCAAATCCAGAACAGAAATTAGGGCAGTTGCCATTAATGACAGAGGTAGAGCTAGACCAGCTATTAGTAGAGTGGAACAACACCAAAACAGATTACCCTAGAGACAAATGTATCCATCAATTATTTGAGGAACAAGTAGAGAAAACACCAGATGCAGTAGCAGTAGTATTTGAAGAACAAAAGCTTACCTATTCTCAATTAAATAGGAAAGCCAATCAACTAGCCCATTACTTGCAAAAATTGGGAGTAGCTCCAGAAACGCTAGTGGGAATATGTGTAGAACGTTCAGTAGAGATAGTAGTAGGATTATTAGCCATACTTAAAGCAGGAGGAGCTTATGTGCCATTAGACCCAAATTATCCATCAGAACGTTTAGCTTATATGCTAGCTGATGCAGGAGTTTCAGTATTAGTGACTCAACAGTCATTAATAGCATCCTTGCCAGAAAATCAAGCTCAGGTAGTTTGTTTAGAGCCAGATGGGGAAATAATCAATTCCCTGAGTCAGGAAAATTTAGAGACTGGGGTCAAATCAGAAAATTTGGCCTATGTGATGTACACTTCAGGCTCCACTGGTCAACCCAAAGGAGTAAGTATAATACACCAGGGTGTGGTGCGTTTAGTAAAAGAAACTAACTATGTAGAATTTACTCCTGCCCAAGTGTTTTTACAACTAGCTCCATTCTCATTTGACGCTTCAACCTTTGAGATTTGGGGAAGCTTACTTAATGGTAGTCAGTTAGTGGTCATGTCTCCTGGTACTCCTTCTGTTGAAGCTATAGGAGAAACCATAGAGAAAAATCAAGTGACAACTCTATGGTTGACAGCAGCACTGTTCCAGTTGATGGTAGACGAAGAACTAGAAAGATTAAAACCTGTAACTCAACTTTTGGCAGGAGGAGATGTGTTATCGCCATCTCATGTAGAGAAAGTGGCATCTTATCTCCCAGATTGTCAACTAATTAATGGTTACGGTCCAACGGAAAATACAACTTTCAGTTGCTGCTACCAAGTAAAAAAATTGACTCAACAGAGTTCAGTTCCCATTGGTCGCCCGATTAGCAACACTCAGGTTTATATTTTAGACGCCAACCTACAACCAGTCCCAATAGGAGTAGCAGGAGAACTACACATAGGCGGAGATGGATTAGCTAGAGGTTACCTAAACCGTTCAGAACTCACAGCCGAAAAATTTATCTCTAATTCTTTTGACCATAACTCAACATTATATAAAACAGGAGATTTAGCTCGCTACTTACCAGATGGTAATATTGAATTTATAGGTCGGATAGACCATCAAGTAAAAGTGCGAGGATATCGCATCGAAACAAGAGAAATAGAATCAACCCTCACTCAATATCCCAAAGTCAAAGAAACAGTAGTATTAGCAAGAGAAGATAACTCTGGTAATAAAGGTCTAGTAGCTTATCTAGTCCTAGAAAGTGAAACTCCAGAAATATCAGATACAGAACAAATAGAGAAAGTGAAACAGTATCTGAAAGAGAAGTTGCCAGAATATATGATACCCAGCAGGTTTGTACTGTTGCCACAACTGCCACTGACTCCCAATGGTAAGGTAGATCGTAATGCATTACCTGTGCCGGATAATGTCAGTAGTGTGTCAACGGAGTATGTAGCTCCTGAGACGGAGACACAGAAGGTATTAGCAGAGATTTGGGCAGACGTGTTGGGAATAGAAAAGGTGGGAATAAATGATAACTTTTTTGATTTGGGGGGACATTCTTTGATGGCAACTCAGGTTGTTTCTCGGGTGCGACAAGCATTATCACTAGAGTTATCTGTAAGTAAGCTATTTGAAAATCCTACTATCGCTCAACTAGCCGAAATTTTAGTTGAGCAACAGTTGGACAAAATAGACAGTAATCTCCTCGAACAAATGTTAGCTGAGGTTGATGGATAATGAATGATATCAAACAACGTCTGGCCAATCTTTCGCCAAAACAACGGGAACAGATATTGGAAAAACTCCGGCAGCAACAGTTGCTGCCAACTACAAAGGAAAGTCAAGTTATTCCAGTGATTTCTAGGGAACAGGAAATTTCCCTTTCCTACAGTCAAGAAATGATGTGGTTTTGGCACCAGCTATTACCAGAAGATCCCTTGTACAATATACTGGTGAGTCTACAACTAGAAGGTCAGCTAAACGTAAGAGTCTTAGATCAAAGCCTCAACGAAATCATCCGACGACACGAAAACCTACGGACTTGTTTCCCCGACAAAGATGGAAAACCCATACAAGTAATTTCCCCAGTAGCCAACATAAATCTATCAACAGTAGAATTATCATCATCAGAACAATCAAACAAACTCAAACAACTAGCCAGCACTGAAGCAGAAAAACCCTTTGATTTAGCCCAAGGCCCCCTGCTGCGTGTCACCCTAGTACGACTCAGCCGAGAAACTCATATATTAATGTTAACGATGCACCACATAATATATGACGGTTGGTCACTAGGAATATTAGCCTCAGAACTGTCTACCTTATATGAAGCCTACAGTCAAGGAAACCCCTCTCCATTACCAGAACTACCCATTCAATATGCCGACTACGCCCACTGGCAACGACAGAAACTCACAGCAGAGGTATTAGAAAAACATCTGAGCTACTGGAGAGAAAAACTAGCAGGAGTTTCCCCTGTATCCCCTCTACAAACAGACCGCCCACGCCCAGAACAGCAAAGCTTCCAGGGAGGAGCAGAAAAATTTAAACTCAATCAGAACTTGACACAGAAACTCACCCAACTAAGTCAGGAGTCAGGTACAACATTATTTATGACTCTGTTGAGTGGATTTTTTGTCTTACTGTATCGTTATAGTGGAGAGTCTGACCTAGTAGTAGGTTCAGCAATTGCTAACCGCAACCGAGTCGAAATTGAGTCCTTAATTGGTATGTTTGCCAACGTCCTTGCACTTCGTTCTCAGTTTTCAGATGACTCTAGCTTTACCGACTTGTTAACTCAAGTCAAACAAACAACTCAAGAAGCCTATAAACATCAGGATTTACCCTTTGAAAAGCTAGTAGACGAACTTTTGCCAGAAAGGAACTTAAGTCACAACCCTCTGGTGCAGGTGGTATTTAACCTGGTAAATGTAGCATCAATGAACTCTTGGGATTTCCCAGGATTAAGGGTGACTCAGAGGGAGGAAGGTATCAGTACTGCTAGAATGGATTTAGAAGTTCATCTGTGGGAAGCCAAATCAGGTCTAGAAGGCTATTTTGTTTACAACATAGACCTATTTGACAGAGCAACCATCACAAGGATGATGGAACATTTCCAAACTCTACTAAAAGCAATAGTAGCAAATCCCCAACAAAAAATATCACAACTCCCCCTAATAACAGCAACAGAACAACAAAAACTCCTGCATGAATCGAACAATAGTAAAAAAGATTACCCAGCAGACAAATGTATACATCAATTATTTGAGAGCGTTGTTGACAAATCCCCAGATGCAGTAGCCTTAGTATTTGAAGACCAACAACTAACCTACTCCCAACTCAACCAAAAAGCTAACCAACTCGCCTACCATCTATTAAGTCTAGGCATAACCCCAGAAATACCAATAGGCATATACATAGACCCTACTTTAGAAAGAATCGTTGGTTTATTAGCTATACTCAAAGTAGGAGGAGCTTATGTACCATTAGACTCCAACAATCTACAGAATTTCCCATCAATTTCAGTAATATTAACCCTAGAATACCTCAAATCAAAAATTCCTGACTCCAATGCTCAAATCCTGTGTCTAGACACAGAGTGGGAATCAATAGCCAAACAAAATACAGACAACCCAAACATAGCAACAACAGCCACCAACCTCGCCTACATTCTGAATCAAACCTTAGTAGAACATCACAGCGTGGCTCAACGTTTACAATGGCTACAAGAAATCCTGAAAATAACTAATCAAGACATTATACTCCATAAAACTTCTCTGACTCAAGATGTAGCTATTCTAGAAATAGGTTTACCTCTAATCAGTGGTGGTAGTGTAGTTATAGCTGCCAATGACAAGCCAAAAGAATTACAAAAATTAATCGGCCAGCACAAAGTAACCATAGTTCACCTGTATCCATCAGAACTGCCCACCTGGTTAAACACAACTAACTCGGTAACATCTATCAAAAGTTGGCGCACGCTGCTATGCAGTGGAGAAACCCTGTCAACAGAAATAGCCAACAAATTTATCCAAAGCTACCCAGTTTCATTACACAATTTCTACAGTCTTCCAGAAGCAGCAGGAGAAATCACCCACTGGTTTTGGTCAGAAAAACCAAACAGAGAAAAGGTACCCATAGGCAACCCCGGTCGGTTATCAGTTTGTTTACTAGACCAAAACCAAAACCCAGTCCCCAAAGGAGTACCAGGAGAAATCTATGTAGGCGGTTCCAGTTTAGCCAGAGGTTATCGGCAGCAACAGACATCACTGGAATTTATTGAACATCCCCAATTAGGAAGACTATTGCCAACAGGAGACATAGGTCGTTATCACAACAAAGGTTATCTAGAAATAGTCGGAGCTAAACAACGGCATACATGGAGAAAAGGGAAGCGAATAGAACTAGCAAATATAGAAACCGCCCTGTTATCAGCCCCCCAAGTAGAACAAGCTTATGTATTAGCTCATCAAACATTCCTGGTAGCTTATGTCGTAGTTGCCGGAGTCTGGAATCCCCAACAATTACACTCCCAAATACAACAGCAGTTACCCCCAGACATGATGCCAGGAGCTTATGTTCCCCTGGCTCGTTTACCGTTAACCCACAAAGGAAAAGTAGACGAAGTAGGATTAGGGCGTTTCCCAGTAATTGACGATAACGTAGTGCAACAATGGGAAGCAAAACTCAAAGCAGTGCCAGAAATAGAACAAGTAGCAGTAGTAGTGCAACAGAAAACACTAAAATTGCCACCATTGCATATATCAGACTTGCTGCCATCAGAACAAATAAAACTGCCCAATCATGGTGCAACTCCCGTAGTAGAAAAGTCAGTTCCCACAACAGAATTACAAACCCAATCAACATCCCGAAAGCAAGCCATCAGTGAAGGAGAACCAATCAAGTGGCCTGGAAATGCACCAACTAATTTAGCACAAGCATTAGAACGAGTAGCTCAAGAGCACGGGGATACAAGTCTGATATATATTCACTCAGATGGAGAAGTAATTACTCAAACCTATAGAGAGTTGTGGGTAGAAGCTCAAAGACTATTAGGAGGGTTAAGGCAATTAGGTTTGAAACCTACTGATAAAGTCATCTTTCAGTTAGAATCAAATCAAGATTTTATCAGTGCATTTTGGGGTTGTGTGTTAGGAGGATTTGTACCAGTACCAGTATCAATACCCCCTAGTTATGACCAATCCCATAGTAGTCTGACCAAACTGCAAAATACTTGGGCTTTGTTAGGAC
>NZ_JAAHHS010000442.1 GCF_010692395.1 Moorena sp. SIO3H5 | reverse complement strand
ATCAGCTATCAGCTATCAGCCAATGGCTGAATACTTAGGAATAAATTTGCCATTGGTTTGTTTTTCATCCCAGCTTCCCTATAGACTAGGTTTCCAAACTTCGCAATTTATCTTGATAATAAAGAATATCAATAAGATCAGTTCAATAAACATTAAATGCCTAGCACCAGTACTACCTCCTACGCTATTGACTTTGGCACGAGCAATACGGTGATCACTCGCTGGAACCCAGTCACGGAAAAGCCAGAAACTATCACCTTACCAGGACTTGCTCTGCAACTTAGTCAAAATCCTCCCTTAATTCCCAGTTTGGTGTATGTGGAAAATGCGGCTCAGGGTAAGGTCATGGTTGGACAGGCAGTACGCGATCGCGGATTGGATCTAAGCAGTGACCCTCGATTCTTCCGCAGCTTCAAACGGGGGATTGGTGCTGAGGTTCAGGGATTTCTGCCAGCACTGGATGGGATCGGGATCACCTTTGAACAAGTTGGGGAATGGTTCCTCAACCAAATTATTGAAAATCTATCAGCCCTCCAGTCCGAGGCGGGGGATTCTGCCATTGAATCGGTGATTCTGACTGTGCCTGTGGATAGCTTTGAAGCTTACCGCCATTGGCTTAGTACAATCTGTCAATCCTTGCCAGTGGAACAGGTGAGGATGCTGGATGAACCGACAGCGGCTGCCTTGGGCTATGGTATTGCGGAAGGGGATACTCTGCTAGTTATAGACTTTGGTGGTGGTACCCTGGATTTATCTCTGGTGCAGCTGAATCAGGAGGCTCAAGGGAATAAAAAACCCCTCGGGTTTATTCTTAAGTGGGGGCAAAAGTCCTTTGGTGAAGGGTCTAGCCAGAAGGTGAAAATTGCCCGTGTGCTGGCGAAAGTGGGACAAAACTTGGGTGGGACAGATATTGATAACTGGCTGGTGGATTATTTTGTGGAAACTCAAGGGTTAATGCGATCGCCTTTGACTACTCGACTAGCAGAACGCCTGAAAATTCAACTGTCTGAGCAGTCTGAAGCCACTGAAGTCTATTTTAATGATGAAACCTTTGAGAGTTACGAACTAAAACTAGACCGGGAGACCTTTGAAACTATTCTCAAAGAACACGAGTTTTTTGATACCCTTGATAATAAGATGACGGAAGTGCTGCAACAAGCAAGACGCAGCGGTATAGAAGTGCCAGATATAGATGGTGTCTTGTTAGTGGGTGGCACCGTGAAGATCCCAGCAGTTCAGGCATGGGTAAACCGGTATTTCGACTCAAGCAAGGTTCGTTGCCAAAAACCCTTTGAAGCGATCGCAACTGGCGCACTTCAGCTCAGCCAAGGTATCGAAGTCCAAGATTTCCTCTACCATAGCTACGGAATTCGCTATTGGGATAGACGGTTGAAGCGTCACAACTGGCACTCTATCATTAAAGAAGGACAGCCTTACCCCATGAGTGAGCCAGTAGAACTATTCTTAGGAGCATCGGTAGAGAATCAACCGAGTATAGAGCTAATTTTAGGAGAGTTAGGCTCCCAAACTGGTGGCACAGAGATTTATTTTGAAGGCGATCGCTTGATTACTCGTCAGTTAGGCCAGGGTGAATCTGCTGTGCAACCCCTCAATGACAGGGATGGGGCAAGAAGTGTGGCTAAATTAACACCCCTGGGCAATCCCGGAAGCGATCGCATTAAACTCCAGTTTCAAGTTGATGGTGAACGTTACTTGAGAGTTACTGTTGATGATTTACTTACCAATGAAACCTTATTGGCAAATCAGGTAGTAGCTCAGTTAAGTTAATTGGTTATATCATCTTCGGTTGAACACTTATAAATAGTAGGTAATAGGGAACAGGGAACAGGGAACAGGGGATCAGTGCGTTGTGCGTAGGGTGTGTTAGGGGCGGGCTTGTCCTCATGTTAAACTTCGTAGCGACTGTTGCAACAGCCCGCTCCGTAACGCACCACTAATAAACTTCATCGTGAGTGCCAATATCAATCAAAAGTATTTCTTCTTCTAAGGTGTCTGGATTTTGTTCAAAGTTGAAAATAAGACGACAATCATATTCAACCGAACAAGCCCAAGCACCTGATAATTTACCTTTGAGTTTATGAGTGCGTAGTATAGGATTATAAGGATTATCAGCAAGTAATCTTAATTTTCCTTCAATTTTTGGTTTTAAATTCGGTTGACGTTTAATGATTGCCTTAAAAGCTCGTTTAAATGATGAAGTGACAATTAAATTAGTCATTGTTTAATTCGGCGATAACATCATCAACTGTACCTCGGAAGACGTTACCTTGTTGATAGTCTTGGTGAGCTTTAGTAATATTAACAGCAATTTCTTCTCTTCTTTGTTCAATTTGTCTATGTCTAACAATATTCATTAAATCGTTTTGTTCTTCTAAAGAAAGAGCGTCAATCATTTCTAAAATTTGATTAAAGTGACTTGTTGGCATCATTTTTTACTATCTTGTCCAAAAACTATTTTTTTACTGTAATCTAAATCAAAAAGTAATGTTACCTAGAGGGAATTGTCTCAAATCTTACCTTTTTAATACCTTCATATTTTATCACTAGCATTTATTCCATCAAACAAAGTTGACGCTCTTCATCACTAGCATCATCGTTATTTTTTAGATAATCTTTTAGATTATTACAAGCGTATTTAAGAAGTTCATCTTGGTTAAAATTCCACAATTTTACTGTATTGTCACGACTAGCAGAAGCGAGGTATTTACCATCGGGACTAAAAGTGACATGAAAAACAATACCCTTATGCCCTTTCAAGGTATCTACCAATTTCCCATCTAGTGTCCACAATTTCACTTTTTTGTCGCGACTAGCAGAAGCGAGGTATTTACCATCCGGACTAAAACTCACACCATAGACATGACCCTGGTGCCCTTTCAAGGTCTGTAGCAATTCCCCCTCTTGTGTCCACAATTTCACGGTTGTGTCACTACTACCAGAAGCGAGGTATTTACCATCCGGACTAAAACTGACACTATTGACTCTATCCTGATGCCCACTCAAAGTCTTTAGCAATTCCCCCTCTTGTGTCCACAATTTCACTGTCTTGTCACCACTACCAGAAGCGAGGTATTTACCATCCGGACTAAAACTCACACCATAGACATGACCCTGGTGCCCTTTCAAGGTCTGTAGCAATTCCCCCTCTTGTGTCCACAATTTCACTGTCTTGTCACCACTACCAGAAGCGAGGTATTTACCATCGGCACTGAAACTCACACTATTGACTCCATTCTGATGACCAGTCAAGGTCTTTACCAATTTCCCCTCTTGTGTCCACAATTTCACTGTCTTGTCACCACTACCAGAAGCAAGGTATTTCCTATCCGGACTGAAACTGACACTCTTGACAGAACTCTGATGGCCGGTTAGGGCCTTTACCAATACCCAATCTCCTGTCCACAATTTCACAGTTCCGTCACGACTAGCAGAAGCGAGGTATTTACCATCTCGACTGAAACTCACACCATAGACATAATGCTGATGACCAGTCAAGGTATCTACCAATACTCCCTCTGAGGTCCACAATTTCACTGTCTTGTCCAAACTAGCAGAAGCAAGGTATTTACCATCGGCACTGAAACTCACACCATAGACATAATCCTGATGACCAGTCAAGGTATCTAGCAATTCCCCCTTTGGCGTCCACAATTTCACTGTTCCGTCCCAACTAGCAGAAGCGAGGTACTTACCATCCGGACTGAAACTCACACTATTGACTTGAGAATCATGGCCGGTCAAGGTTTTTATTAATTCCCCTTCTGAGGTCCACAATTTCACTGTTGTGTCAAAACTAGCAGAAGCGAGGTATTTACTATCGGGACTAAAACTGACATTCTTGACTTGATCCTCATGACCAGTCAAAGTCTTTAGCAATTTCCCCTCTGAGGTCCACAATTTCACTGTCTTGTCTAAACTAGCAGAAGCAAGGTATTTACCATCCGGACTGAAACTCACACTATTGACTTTATCCTTATGACCAGTCAAGGTCTTTACCAATTTTCCCTCTGAGGTCCACAATTTCACTGTCTTGTCATGACTAGCAGAAGCGAGGTATTTACCATCTCGACTGAAACTGACTCTATTGACACTACCCTGATGACCAATCAAAGTCTTTATCAATTCCCCATCTCGTCTCCATAATTTCACTGTTTTGTCATAACTAGCGGAAGCGAGGTATTTACCATCTTGACTGAAACTGACTCTATTGACACCACCCTGATGACCAGTCAAAGTCTTTATCAATTCGCCATCTCGCCTCCACAATTTCACTATTCCGTCACGACTAGCAGAAGCGAGGTATTTACCATCCGGACTGAAACTCACACTATTGACTTTAGAATCATGGCCAGTCAAGGTCTTTACTAATTCCCCATCTCGCCTCCACAATTTTACTGTATTGTCAGTACTAGCAGAAGCGAGGTATTTACCATCTCGACTGAAACTGACTCTATTGACACCACCCTGATGGCCTTTCAAATAGTTAATCTCTCTTAGATTAATATCACTTACTTGATAAACACTTTGTCGCAATAAGTTTACTCCTTGTATCAAACTATTTAGTGTTGGTTTATTGGCTTGTTGCAACTTTCGATTTACTTCAATTATCCTTAATTTATTAGATATATTTTTATAGTCTGAGTTAGATTTTAATCGTATAATTCCAGCTTTAATATTTTCATTGTTAGCAGCAATAATTGCTTTATTTTTTTCAAAAAACCAAAATAATGCTAATCCAGAAATTATTGCAAAAGCTATTGTTACAACTCCTATAGTGGTTTGAAAAGAACGCCTTTGGTATGTCCGGCCTAACAAAATAAACTCTTTTTCAGTATCAGATATTTCTTCCCCATGTTTTTCAAGTTGTTCCTGTGCATAGACTAGAGCAGCTCCCCGCAATAACAATCCCTTATCCCTGTTCATCTCCCGCCATTGGCCTATCGTAACTCGGATTCTTTCCTGCCAAGTACGGAATTCTCGGTCTGCTTCCATCCATCTTTTTAGTTGTTCCCAGTTACGAATTAACGCTTCATGGACTAACTCAACTGTTTCTTGTTCTGAATTTTTAGAACTGGTAATAACAGTACGATTGGTAACCAGTAACCGAGCATCTGCTAATTCCTTAACTAAATTCCAGTTGCTTTCCTTTAACTCAGCTTTAGTAGCGACTCGTTTAGTATCTTTTGTACCTTCACCTGGATGTACTAACTGGATAAATATTCGCTTTACCCTTTCTTGTTCCTCTGGCTTGAATTCACTCAATGTCTTATTTGCATAAGTTGTTATTGCACCAGAAACCTCACCTATTTCTTCATAAGCATCATGAGTGATTTGTTTCCCTATTCGTTTTTTCCACAATTCGGTTAAGGTAAACTCAAGCAAAGCTAGATTACCAGGTTCATTTTGAACATCATTCAAAATTCGTTCTACTAACCCGGCTTCAAAAGTAACTCCCAAATTTTCCGCAGGTTTTTCGATTACCTCCTTCAATTCCTCTCGGCTCATTGCGCCCAGCTTAATATCCGCATTTTGTAGCATATCCGCTAAGGGACGATAAGAAAGCACATTTGCCAAAAAATCAGCTCTTATTGTTGCTACAAGTACAATGGAAGATGATGAACGAAAATTAGCTGATTGGAAGCCAGGTAATAAACAATCCAAGAAACTACGACGAAATTGTAGATCAGAATATTCAGTGTAGAGTTCCTCAAACTGATCTACAATTAAAAGTACTTTATGATTTGGATATCGCCGTTGGACGTTACTAAAAACATTATCTAAAGAAAGCTCCTCTTTACTGAGAGATTTAGCTAATTTACCAGCCTGAGTCATCTGATCTGTAGAATCCAACTCCGACTTATAAAGTGGAACAAGTGCCTCAGCCAATGCATAAAATGGATTTTTCCCACTACTAGGACGAAAATGAGTAAACTTCCAATGACCTTCTTTTTCCAATTTCGGGACTAACCCTGCCAAAACCACTGAAGACTTACCACTTCCCGACGCACCCAGCACCGGAATAAAATTACGGGTTTGACTTGCTTCAACAAGTTTTTCTACAAACACATCACGCCCAAAGAAAACCA
>NZ_JAAHHS010000441.1 GCF_010692395.1 Moorena sp. SIO3H5 | reverse complement strand
AAAGTAGTAAAGAGTTCAGTTTTGAAGAACATCAAGTTCGACTTATTTGAACCTCATATATTCATCAAACTCCACTGCTAACTGACTTACCGGCTGAGAAGATCTGACTTGTGCCTGACTTGTGCCTGACTTTTAAAGCTGATTTGTAAACTTAGGTAAAGTTCTTGCCCTACAAGGGTTTCAGGAATTGAGCGTATCCGGAGGCGGATAATCAACTGAAAGCTATATACGGCAAGGGCTTGAGGACTATTAAGGTTTACTTTATAAATCAGCTCTAAAGATAACTTTTGATAGCTAATAGCTGACAGGTGAATGGTTAACATTGAATCGCGACCAAAATTATTTCAATGGTGAAACTTTTGATATCATCCAACGTCTGTAGTAGTCAGTGAGAAGTCAGGGTCTTTGATAATCTTGGCTGTTCATACTATTGATGTGTTCAGGAAGATTCATCTCTATGAAATATCCGATGCGAGTTTTATTATCACTCTTAACCTTATGTACTATTGGCTTAGGAAGCAATAACGTATCTGCTCAATCGAATCGATGTGGCCAGATTCGTGCTGTGCGTCGCTTGGCGATTAGCGAAAACTTGGATAGCGATAATCTAGCTACCCTAGAATATAAGTACTGTGGACAGAGTAACCGACGTTCATCAAGTATTCAGTCACCACGAAATTCCTCTCAAGATTGCTTCGACCTGACCGTCATGGGAAAACTAGCCAGCATGACAGAAGAGGGAACAAGCTTTTTGGGTACGATTGAAAGTTTACAGCAAGTTATCTGCAACGGTTCTAGGCAAGGTCAGAGGTCTTCGTTAGACTGGCCAAATGGGGAAACAGCGAAATTCGGGTCACAATGGAAGTATCCCAACGGCAAGACTGCCAAATTCGGGTCACAATGGAAGTATCCCAACGGCAAGACTGTTAAATTCGGGTCACAATGGAAGTATCCCAACGGCAAGACTGCCAAATTCGGGTCATCAGGTTGGTGGAAGTATCCTAACGGTCAGACTGCCCAATCAGGGTCACGTTGGTATACCCCTAAGGGTAAGACTACTTCAGTGGATAGTTTACTGAGCCAGGGTTGTAGTATAGTTGGCACCACAGAATGCGATCGCATTCTGACATACATCAACCGCTCTGACCGGAACAGCTATAACCGGAACCGCTATGACCAGAACCGCTATGAAACCGAGACCAGAAACGATTTCTTGCGGGATTTGTCAATCATGCAAATTCTTGACAGGCTTACTAGAGTAGCAGATTAAGCCTCAGGGGGTAACAAGCAGCCTTTTTAGCTCCTAAGGGTGTCGGTCCCGACCTTGTTACTTGGTCTGGGGTGTAGTGAATAATTGCAGCCGTAATTAAAACCCTAGCTCAGCGGTCAGCAGTCAGCAGTCAGTGGTCAGCTATCATGGTCATTTTATTCAAAAGCCAAGTAGCGTGGCACAGGCTTCTAGCCTGTGACCTAACCCATAAGCTGAACGCGCACGCGTGCCCGTAGCGCTAATCGCTGTTCGCTGTTCGCGCACGCGTGCCCGTAGCGCATAGACTGATAGCTAATAGCTGATAACTGATAGCTGTTCGCGCAGCGTGCGCGTAGCGCATAGAATGATAGCTTATATCTGAATACTGATAGCTGTTCGCGCAGCGTGCGCGTAGCGCATAGACTGATAGCTGATCGCAATCTTACTTAGGATGTAAGATCGCTATAGGCTCTATGGCCACGTGTGTGAGGATTTCTCTAAATGCGAGTTTTATTACTGTATCCGCTATTTCCGAAAACGTTTTGGTCTTATGACAAAATCCTTGAATTAGTTAATCGCAAAGTTTTATTGCCACCCTTAGGTCTAATTACTGTTGCTGCATTATTACCTCAAGACTGGGAATTTAAACTGGTTGACCGCAATATCCGAGACGTAACCGAAGCAGAATTTGAATGGGCAGATCTGGTGATAATCTCAGCGATGATTGTCCAAAAAACCGATGCCCTAAACCAAATTAAGGAAGCGAAACGACGTGGTAAATTAGTAGCATTTGGGGGACCTTATCCTACCTCTTTACCCGAAGAAGGAAAGAAGGCAGGGGTGGATTTTCTAATCCTAGATGAAGGAGAAATCACCCTACCTATGTTTGTAGAAGCTTTACAGCGAGGGGAAACTAGTGGAACCTTTCGCACTACAGAGAAACCCGATGTCACTCAAACCCCCATTCCCCGCTATGATTTGTTAGAGCTTGATGCCTATGATTCAATGTCAGTGCAGTTTTCGCGGGGATGTCCTTTTCAGTGCGAGTTCTGTGACATCATTGTTCTCTATGGCCGCAAATCTAGAACAAAGGAACCAGCCCAGCTTCTCAAAGAATTGGATTATCTTTATGAATTAGGCTGGCGGCGTGGTATCTTTATGGTGGATGACAACTTTATTGGGAATAAGCGTAACGTTAAGCTACTTCTGAAAGAGCTAAAAGTATGGCAGAAAGAGCATCAGTATCCCTTCCGATTTAATACTGAAGCATCTGTAGACCTAGCTGCGGATTCCGAATTGATGGACTTGATGGTGGAGTCTAACTTTGATGCTGTATTTTTAGGGATTGAAACACCAGACGAAGAAAGCCTTAAACTAACTAAGAAATTCCAAAACACTCGCAGCTCTCTAACGGATGGTGTAGACAAAATAATTCGTGCGGGATTGCGACCAATGGCAGGGTTTATTATTGGTTTTGATGGAGAGAAACAAGGAGCAGGTTCCCGTATTATTAGTTTTGTTGAACAGGCTGCTATCCCTACAGCTATGTTTGGGATGTTACAGGCGTTACCCAATACTGCTCTATGGAATCGCTTAGAAAAAGAAGGACGTTTGCGAGATAACACTAAAAAAGATATCAATCAAACCACCCTAATGAACTTTGTTCCTACTCGTCCCATTGAGGAGATTGCTCAAGAATACATCGAAGCATTCTGGACGCTATACGAACCTGAGCGCTATATAGACCGTGCCTATCAATGTTTTTTAAAGCTTGGCCCCCCTAAATGCAAAGCCCCATTCAAAATGCCGGATTTAGTAGATTTGAAAGCTCTGGGGACTGTAATTTGGCGTCAAGGGTTTAAGCGCAGTACTCGCTGGAAATTCTGGCATCATTTATTTGGTATTTTCAGGCATAATCCAGGTGTCTGGGAACATTACCTTACTCTATGCGCTCACAACGAACACTTTCTTGAATATCGTCAAATTGTCCGGGATGAAATTGAAAGACAGTTAGTTGATACTAAGGCTAAGTTGATGGATAAAGAATTAATAGAGATCTAGCAATTATTAGCAACGTTTTAGGGATATTAGTTATCCTTGTAAGGCAAGAGGCAAAAGGCAAAAGGCAAAAGCGATGCAGTGCTAAAACCCTCGGCATTGCTGAGTCTTCGGATGAATATGAGTGGGGTGGGCATCCTGCCCGCCCGAAAATATATTGAAACTGGCAAGATGCCAGTTCCACCAAGATGCCAGTTCCACCAAGATGCCAGTTCCACCAAGATGCCAGTTCCACCAAGATGCCCATTCCACCAAGATGCCCATTCCACCAAACTATTAAAATCATCCCGCATTTATCGCCTGATTAACTCTTGCCTCTTGCCTCTTGCCTCTTGCCTTTCCTAAGCACGATTATGTTAACAAATCAAATACAAACGCTATATCGGCTTGATACTTAAATCTCTCAAGGTGAAGGTGAAGTCCAGTTTCTTGGTTGTGCTGATAAATTCAATGATGACTTCAGTAGCAACTGCTGTAGTCATTAGCACTAAATTCCGAGCTAATGGATAATCACAAATATCATCATTAACTGGGGAAGGGACTCGATAATTTTCATTCCAAATTATCTCACTGTAGTCTTCTGCTAACCCCACATGAAGACAAGGGGTTTGGGAACTATCACAGTAATCTTTTACGGCTTGACGAGCGACACTGTTATCAAAGGTGTCAATGACTAAAGTAGAATTATTCAGTAATTGTTTGGTATTAGCTTTAGTTAATTCCTTGACCTTAGCCTCCAATTTTACCCCAACCGCTTGGTAGAGAGAATGGGCGAGGATTTTGGCTTTATGGGCACCAATATCAGAGCGGTAGTAGGGTTGGGTAGAAAGATTGCGTTCTTCAATGCGATCGCAATCAATAACCTTAAGCTTTCCAAACCCTGAACGAGCCAAATTTTCGGTAATATTGGCTCCAAGTGCTCCCGCACCACACACGGTCACGGGGTAGTCACGTAACTGGGTCATGACTTGGGAGGTACGGTAGAGTTGTTCGTGGAAAAAAATTGACATCATCCTAATCCCAATCTCGTGCCTCAATCACCCCAACCAAGGACTGTAAATCAAAATCGCGATCGCGTCCACTTAGACAAATCCCGGAACTGATTACAGTCAGATCCTGTTTAGATATCGCTGATGTGTGGTGTTCACCGTTAGCAGTTCTCCACTGCACCTGCCAGAATTCTCCCCGGTCATGGAACTGTTGCAGTGCTCCCCCACCCATTTCCAAAGCTTGTTCTAGTCTTCTGTGATCCCGTTGATGCAGAGCTTTAGCTTTAAAATCTTTACTCTGTTGTGTTACCAAGTCATAAACTATTCTCATTTCTGGTGTCAGCCCCTTTACATCCAGTTCTTCAGGTGGTGTTACTTGCTTTAACTGCTCTCTAAGTTGTTCTGCTAGTAAAGGATCTCCCTTACGGTCAAGCTGCTGAAACCACCAAGCCTTACCATCCCCACGAGCTACCACTTGTTCAAAAGCTACCCCCCCCTCCACCAGATGCACAGGGATAGGTTTAACCGTGCCAAAGCGCTGACGAGCATCGGATTCATTTACCGGATACCCTAGCCAAGTCTTTCCCGACAATTGATAAGCTAGTCGTAAACGCAACGGTTGGAGCAGTTGCCAATACTCCTCAAGTTGAAACACATCGGGCTCTTCGACCACAGTTGCCACTTTGTTGCTAACTGGCTGAAAAATACCCCATCCTTCAAACTTACGAGGCTTAGGGGAAAATGTATAAATCATTCCAGCAACACGAGTTCTTACCCGTCCCCCACGTACACAGGGAGCGAGGAATTGATTGTCACTCAGTTGTGCTTCCTTTGCAGCAATTTGATTGATGAGGTCTAGGATATTTGCCATGATCCTGCTCGATTGTAAAAATAATGTGCAAGTCGCCAGAGCCAAAGCGTTCGTCACTTAGAAGGAACTCCGCCGGTGAGTTACTACACACTCTTTAAATGATGGCTACCTCTAAGCCCACATTCCGGGTTCTTTGCGCCTTTCTCGCTTCACGCCCGCTACGTTAGAGTAACGGTAATTTTCCTCTCGTACTAATGTATGTAAGCTCTGGCTGTTAGGGCACACAAGTTATTAAAATTTATTTAGGAAAATTTATTCCAACTCAATAGCTCATAAGCCAAGTTTGATCGCAAGATTAGACTGGGTGACTGGATATACTGCTTCATCAGGAGTTATCAAGTCAGTCCAATTGTTAGACCTTACATTGCGATATTGCTCCTCCACGAATTCAGAGATGTCTTCAATATTGATAATCCAATCACGAGCGTACTTGGCAAGTACTTCGTTGCGTAGTCCTAACTGAATCGCACGTCGTTCAAGTTTCTTACCTGATGGATCGTGATCTGGATCCCACTGTAACCGGACAGATGATTGCTTAAGAGCTTGTTTCCAGACAGTTTCACTAGAGTATAAATCTGGTACAAACTGGGATTGAACTGCTGCTGCTAGGATTGTCTCGAAAGCAGTACGCTGAATCGACACAGCTAAGATTACCTCTTGTCCAGCTTTCGTGCCCCAGCCTGAACGATGCATCATCCATAGAAAGTTGGGCTTAATCCAGCTCATGCGGTTTAGCCTGAACTCTCCTCCAAAATAGCCATGCTTGCTAGCAAAATGACCAATAGCAGGACAAAAAGCTTGGTAGACCACTATGGATGTATCATCAAACTGAGCTAGGATATGACGACCAGTTTTTGGCCAACCACTAACTTGCTTTAAATAGGGTGTTTTAACTAGCGTCATAGTAATCCTTTCCTGCTTATTTTAAGCCAAGGTCACGACT
>NZ_JAAHHS010000440.1 GCF_010692395.1 Moorena sp. SIO3H5 | reverse complement strand
TTTCAAAAGCACCGATCTAGTAGCGTGGCACAGGCTTCTAGCCTGTGAACTAACGCATAAGCTGAGAGCTGAGAGCTGTTCGCGTAGCGTGTGCGTAGCACATAAGCTGATAGCTGATAGCTGTTCGCGTAGCGTGTGCGTAGCACATAAGCTGATAGCTTACTTTTTGTCTCCTCTAAGATTTAGCCGTGACAGCAGCAATACGCTTCAAAATACCCAAAACATCATATAAATAATTGCCAGGATTCCAGATATCAAAGGCTTTTGATAAACCATAGCGTAGGGTTTCGCCTTTCACTAACTTGATAAAGATAAAGCTGGCACCATTAGTAACAAGACCAAATGTTGGTTGCTCTGTTTGGGGACTCTTGAGCATGTAAACTAGTGCTTGAGGAATTGCTGGTTGTAAGGAAACAGCAGAACGTTTGGACTCAATTACGGCTATCCAAATTGGTTTACTAGTAACCAAAATATCAATCCGTCCTTTGATAATTGTGTCCTCATCTTTATCTTCAATGGGTAAAGACACTTCATACTCTGCTTTAACTTTAAAAGGCGGTTGGTAAAATCCTGCCAAATCCAATAAAGGAGAAACAACAACCATTTTAACTAGGTCTTCTAGTACCAAATCTTTAGACAAGTACTTGTAATTAGCTTTTGCTCTATCGAGCATTTGCCTTTCTAGTTCACTTAGTTGGGGGAGGTTTTCCACGCACTCTGGAAAAAACTCCGGCTCCATTACTTCTTGCAGCTTAAATTTATCTTCTACGTCACTAAGGCTGAGTTTTGATGGAGAAATAATAGTAGCCATAATGATTTTTTGAAATAATCATATTTAAATTATATCTTAAATAAAACCTGTGGCGGTAGTGGTAAAGATGTAGTGATTTGGCTACAGTCTTGTTAAGGTAACGGGAGCTAAAATCACTACTTGTCTTCCACTACCGCATTTCCTGCGCTCCTATGGATAGTTATCCAATATGTTCACAAATATAAGACCACATTAAATCAGATGACTCTTGAACTACTGGTTTTCCTGAGTGGGTTTGGGCTTCTTCTAAACCAGTAACATTTAATGTGTTAATCTCAGATAAAACTCGCTTGCCATCGTCATCCACTAATGTATCGAAGCCAAAAATGACAATACCTTGCTCCAAGAAACTAGGAATAATCGTTTCAGCAATTCTGATTTCGTCTTGATCCGGTTCGCCCACAGTTGTAGAACCCCCTGCTGACATATTGCAGATCCAAGAGTCTTCTTTAGGAATCCTGAGAAAACCTCCTGTCACTTTCCCATTAACCACTAGCACTCTCTTATCACCTTTGCTGTAATTTTTTAAGTACTTCATGGCTAAATAGTCACCACTATCCCTTAAGCTTTCTTCAATGACTGACTTGTATTCATCAAGGGAATATTGATTATTCCCTTCCCAAGCCTGGTCATCAACTATCCTGATAATACCTTTACCGCCATAGCTGCGCAGAGGTTTTAAAACAATGGGAAACTTTTGGTTAAATTCTAAAATTTCCTCCAAAGTACTGCAAAGTTTCATCGGTGGACACAGCTCTGGAAAGTTCAGAAGCGATGCCTTTGTATCTGTTTTTTTGATTCCTGATGGACGATTAATGATTTTATCTTCCGGTACATGACTGGTAATGAATTCAAAAAACTCATCGGGTATTGGTCTGTCTATCCTGAGAAAAATCAAATCATGATCTTTAAAGTCTGTTTTGATGCTAGCATTTAAGAATTGTTCCCCGCTTTCTTGAGGAACAAAGTTATCGTCAACCAACAAGCTCATTAACTCAGTGGAAGTATAGTCATAGAAAAATTCCTTATTTTTGGGGTTTCCCCTGCTTGCCACTTGAATAGAGTCACAAACAGGATGTTTAGCCATAGTTCTGAGTAGGGGATAGATTGCACTTATTCCCCCGTGGGTATGATGATCAGTAATAGCTAGTATTCGATACTTTTTATTGGTCATGAAATAATTCCGGTAGTTTGGAAAACCCCGATTTTAATCGGTGGAGGACGTATGGCATTTGCCTTTCGCCTAGGCAATTATATGACTTTGTGGCAGTTGTGGGGAACAGGGTAAGGGTGGGAAGTGTGGGGAGGGTGGGAAGTGTGGGGAGATGGGGAGATGGGGAGATGGGGAGATGTTTATTAAGCAGGTGCACAAAATTAATTACACATTTTCCAAAACTCAAAGCCTTACGATGTAAGGGTTACAGAGATTGGTAGTAGGAAATTAATTTTGTTTAGGTGCTTAAGAGTAATTATCCCAACATGATATAGCGCTACGGGCAAGGCAAGAGGCAAGAGGCAAAAGGCAACAGTTTACTACAACAGCTTAGGTGCGCTTTCCGCATTAAGAATTAAATTCGCCACGGGTCGCACCTTTTGCTGCTTGTATCAATGTCAAACACCTTAATGCGTAGTGCTATATAAAACCAAGAAGGAAAGTACCTGACCCGATTGAGAATTGCTATAGTATGGTCACATCTGTTTCTGGAACTAGCTGCCAATGGTAAAGATAGCTTACTTACCTTTGACTCTTGAAGAGTTTCTGGAACTTCCAGAGACTAAACCCCCTAGGGAATATATTAACGGTGAAATTAGCCAGAAACCAATGCCTAAAACTCGCCACTCCAGACTTCAGAGCAAGTTGACTAGTACAATTAATACTGTTGTTGAGGAAGGGCAAATTGCCTACGCTTTCCCAGAGCTACGATGTACTTTTGGCGGACGGTCAATTGTTTCGGATCTAGCAGTTCTTCGCTGGAACCAGATTGAATTTGATGATGAAGGGGAGCCTGTAGATGATGTGTTTATTGCTCCAGACTGGACTATTGAAATTATCTCTCCAGGCAAGAGTTCAAACCGAGTAATAGGTAATATTTTACATTGTATAAAACATGGTTCTCAACTAGGATGGCTAATTGACCCTTACGACCGCTCGGTCTTGATTTTTATACCTAACCAACAACCGGAATTATGTCAGGTAAGTGACTCTCTAGTGGTATTAGATGGTATCGACCTTCAGTTGAAAGCAGAGGAAATTTTTGGCTGGTTGAAAATGGTAAGTTCAGCAACATAAGGGAGTAGGGAGTAGGGGTAATAAAATTGACTGTACCTCATAAGTATGATCAACGCTATATACCAATTCTCTTAACGCTTGCATTTTGGTTGGGTAACTCCTCCTGTTACTAGAGCTTGATTACTACAGCCTTTTTTATAGCTATGAGGTACACAGGTTTTTTTTCTGTTCCCTGTTCCCTTTTCCCTGTTCCCCGTTCCCTGCTCCCAGATCCGCTGCTCCCTGCTCCCTGTTCCCTAAAACCCAGAACTTTGCACATCATCCAATTCAAAACCCCTATAAGTATTAAGACTAATAGATTTTAGAGGCATTTGCTCATCGCGATCTACTACCAAACCATCCTGCATCTGAATAAGTCGTTGGGTTTGGGCAGCTACATCATCTTCGTGAGTAACAATCACGATGGTGATGCCTTGCTGGTTTAATTCCCCAAGCAGATCCATGACTTCCTGGGAGGTTTTGGTATCTAAAGCTCCGGTAGGTTCATCTGCCAACAGCAAAGCGGGGCGATTAACTAAAGCACGGGCAATGGCAACCCGTTGTTGTTGTCCCCCAGAAAGTTGGCTAGGACGGTGGTGAAGGTGGTTGCCCAAACCCACTCGACTCAAGGCTTGCATTGCCCGTTGCCGTCGTTTGGGTTTAGGTACATTGGCGTAGACCATGGGTAGCATAACATTCTCCAGGGCTGTAGAGCGAGGCAAGAGATTGAATTGCTGAAACACAAAGCCAATGCGCTGATTGCGGATATAGGCAAGTTCGTCATCATGTAGGGTTGTGAGGTTTCTGCCTTCAAGGGCATAGCGTCCTGTAGTTGGGCGATCGAGACAACCGATAATGTTCATTAATGTGGACTTTCCAGAACCAGAAGCCCCCATAATGGCAATGTATTCTCCCTCTTTAATTGATAGGTTGATGCCCTTCAGGACTGATACCTGGACTTCCCCCATATCATAAATCTTAGTAATCGCTTCCATCCAAATCATAGTTTTTAATCCTATAGTTTAGTCAGTCCGTAAAGCAACGATTGGGTCTAATTTCGCGGCATTATTTGCAGGTATTACCCCAGCTAGTAATCCCACAATACAAGACAGTCCAAAACTAGAAATGACTGACCACAGAGAAAGCACAAACGGAAATTCGAAAATAGTGGCTGCACTGAAAGCCAAGGCTATTCCGAATCCCATGCCAATCACTCCCCCCACACCAGAAACCACGACAGCTTCTGCTAAAAATTGCTTGAGAATTGCTGATTTGGTAGCTCCTAGTGCTTTACGAATGCCAATTTCTCGCCTTCGTTCCACAACAGAAGCCAACATAATATTGGCAATACCAATGCCGCCAACAACTAAAGAAATTCCAGCAACTGCTCCCACCATCACCGTAAATAAACCCACCACATTATTTAAGGTATTGATCATGTCTGTTTGGTTAATGATTCTAAAATTATCGGCTTGGGGTGGATAAATATTATGGCGCAAGCGCAAGAGGTTGGTAACTTGAAATTGAGCTGCACTTAAACTCGACTCATCAGAGGCTTTCAACCACAACCCATTGATGGCAATCCCGGCTAGGGCATTATTACCAATAAGTCGCGCCGACATAGTCGTCAAGGGAATATATAGTTGATTATCTTGGTCTATTCTTCCTACCGCACCCTTAGATTCCATAACACCAATAACGATGTAACGCTCTCCCTGAATGCGGATATTGGCACCAACTGGATTTGCCCCCGGTTCAAACAGTTGTTCCTGTAACTTAGAACCAAGAACAACCACTGATTTACTAGAGAGCAAATCATCCTGATTAAAAAATTGCCCCGACTGGGGATAGATGTTCTTGACATCCTGGTAACTCAAATCTGTACCGATGACAGTAGTTAATATATTTTTTCCACCATAGACTACGGAGACATTAGGCTTTTGCAAGAATGCAGACACCGCAGTAGCCGTAGTCACCTGTTCTTTAATTGCCCGTGCATCCTCCCAATTTAAACGTGTTCCCCTACCAGTACTACCTAGATTGATGCGACTATTTCTGGGAGTATCAGGGAACACCAGCATGACATTTGTACCCAAACCCTGTAATTGCTGCTCGGTTGCCTTTTGCACTCCCTGACCAAGGGAAGTAATAGCAATTACCGAGGCAATCCCAATAATGACACCCAGCATGGTCAGCCCTGTGCGTAATCTGTTGCTCCACAAAGCCTCCAGCGCCATGACTAAGACTTCTACAGTGGATGCTGTACTAAAGCGAATCTTAACTGGTGTAGCCATTTTTGCACACCTTTCAACTAACGTGAACGTGAACCGCGAAAAGGAGGTGGGGTAATCGATTGCGGTCGGGACCCTTCTGGAAAGTTGATAAACACTCTTTCGGTTCCCTGCAAACCCGATTTGACTTCAGTTTTGTAATTAGCAGTAATGCCAGTCACTATGGGAGTGAAGATAGCTTGATTATTTTCTCCTGCTACAAACACACCCGTAGCATTCTGCTGGCGGACAATTGCCACTGTCGGTACAACTAAAGCATTTAAGAGTTTGCCTACATTGAACTCCAGATGGACATTCATCCCAGAACGCAGAAGTTGTTCTGAATCTGAGACAATGGCCACCTTAACCTCAAAGCTGGTAACATTCTGTTCTATAACTGCCTGGGCAGCAATTTGTGCCACCTGTCCGGTAAAGGTTTTTCCTGGGTAAGCATCAACAGTAATAGTGACGTCTTGTCCCAAGCGGATTTTGGAAATATTACTTTCTGCTACGTATGCCGTTACTACCTGGTTACTAGAAGCTAGGGACAAAATTGAAGAAGAGGTAGCCGATAAGACAGAACTACCTGCGGTAGTCGGGCTGACAAAGGCACCTGGATCGGCATACTTCCTAGCAACAATGCCAGTGAAAGGAGCGCGAATTACCGTATCTGCTATCTGTGCCTTGGCATTTTGCACAGCCCCCTCGGCTTGCATCACTCTAGCCCGGGCTTGGGCACGGCCAGAAGACATTGCCCAAGA
>NZ_JAAHHS010000044.1 GCF_010692395.1 Moorena sp. SIO3H5 | reverse complement strand
GCGATCTCACCGAAGCAGTTAATACTCTCAAGTCTATACGTAGTGACCTAGTAGCTGTTAACCAACAGGTAAGGTTTACCTTTCGAGAGAGTGTCGAGCCAGTTTATCGAGAATTCGTGCAATTACTGCTGCAATCAGATAGCAGAAATTCCAATCCCGACAACTTAGAAAAAGCGCGTGGGATCATTGAATCCCTACAGTTAGCCGAACTAGATAACTATTTTCGCTCAGCCTGCTTAAATGCTACTCCTGTAGTCGTTGATCAAGTCATTGACCAAGCTGATACCAAAGCAGCATTAATTTATCCGATTATACTGCCAGAAAGCGTGGATATAATTATCCGCTTACCCCAACAACAACTGCTTCACTATAGAACAGAGCTTCCCCAAAACCAAATTGAATCTACACTCGAAGAGCTGCGTGAAATCTTACCCCAGGTTCATCGACGGGCATCTTTAGGAATGTCGCAGCAGGTATACGATTGGATAATCCGACCCATTGAGAAGGATTTAGCTAACTCTCAAGTAGACACCCTAGTATTTGTGCTTGATGGAGCCTTGCGCAATATTCCCATGGCAGCACTCCACGACGGTAATCAGTATTTAGTCGAGAAGTATAGTATAGCGCTAACTCCTGGACTAGATTTAATGAATCCCCAGCGCTTAGTCAGGGAAGATATCAGAGTGCTAACGGCTGGGTTATCTGAATCCCGTCAGGGATATAATTCTTTGCCATTTGTAGAAGTAGAGCTAGAGAAAATTAAGGCTCAAGTTCCTAGTGAAATCCTCCTCAATCAGGACTTTACTGAAACCAACTTTGAAAATTCTGTTGAAGCAGATCCTTTCCCAGTAGTACACATCGCCTCCCATGGTAAATTTAGCTCTGAACCTGAGAAGACGTTCATTCTGACCTGGGATAGTAAGATAAATGTTACTGAGTTGAAGGACTTACTGCAAACCACAGACCTACGGCAACCCACTCCCATCGAATTACTGGTGCTGAGTGCATGCGAAACAGCAACTGGGGACAACAGAGCAGCTCTGGGTATAGCTGGTGTAGCCATAGAAGCAGGAGCACGTAGCACCCTTGCTACTATGTGGGCGGTCAATGATGAAGTCACAGCTGTGTTAATGAATCGGTTTTACCAGGAACTTACTGACAAATCAATCTCAAAAGCTGAAGCCCTCAATCGCGCCCAAAAATCAATTTTACAAGACCCAAACTATGACCATCCTTATTACTGGGCTCCTTATCTAATGGTAGGGAATTGGTTGTAATAGCTAATATAGCAATTCTACGACTTTTGAGGTACAAATTTATGGTTTTTAGGGAGCAGGGAGCAGGGAGCAGGGAGCAGGGAAGATGGAAAAAATAATGTGTACCTCATGAGTCCTAGAAACGCTATATCATGTTCCGTTGAACACGTTGAACACTTATAAATAGTAGGTAATAGGGAACAGGAAACAGCGATGTAAAGTTGCCAAAAGCCCCTCTGCTCCCTGCTCCCTGCTCCCTGCTCCCTATTTCAACAGTTAATTTTACTTTTGTCGGACTACTTACCAAGGATTACCAACTACAGTAAAAGCCGCCCAATAATAGGGATGGGATAAATCTTCATAGTTGAGAGATGCTAGTTCTGGAGGTAAAGATACATTTGGTAAATCAGTAACACTAGCCAAACTTACCTTTTTTTTCAACATCCCAATCTGAGCTTGTCGCAAGGCTTCAGCCTTAATTGGTACAGTCTTAAGAGACCGATAAAATTCACTCATCAGCACTAAGGTTCCCCCATCGCTGACATACCATAAACTAGCGACTGCTGACTTGACATTGGCGCGGACTGCTAATCCTGCAAAGCCTAACTCAGCTTCTTTATCTCCGATAGCAGTGCGACAAGAACTCAGCACCAATAATTCTATTGTTGGTGATTGCCAACGGAATTTAGTGAATTCCTCTAAAGTCAGTTTACTATCCCAAAACTGAATATAAGACTTGCTTGGTTTTCCCGCTTTGAAGTCTGAATGAGTTGCCAAGTGCAGGATTTTATAATTCTTATTAGATCGCTGTTGCCACTTTAGATTATTTATGGTAAAATCATTGTTCAAGAAAGATTTACCTTGCCAAGGATATTGAGTGATAACAGATAACTCTACCGGCACAGCAGGTAAAGAATTGTGTTCATTAAATTCTGATGCCCCCATAGCCAAAACTTGGGAATTTTTCAGATTACTATAGACAGTATCTGTTAATTTAAAGGCCGGAATCAGGGCTAAGCTATACTTTTCCACCAGAAACTCTTGGCCATCATGTAAGGCAGCAAAGGGCAGGTGGCGTAACCCTCCACCTAGGCAAAAAATTAGATTATCGATACCTTGAGTTTTAAGGTATGGTTCCAATGGCTCAATCATCCACTGATAGAGTTGCTGAGCTACTGGTAGATAATCTTTAGTGTGTCTACGAATAGGATGAGTAATAGTGTCGATAAACTCTTCCACTAGGCTCAACAGAGCTTCCTGATTAGCCGTCGAGACACGCTTGTGAATGGGCTTACCTTCTGGTGTAATTAATACCAGCTCTAGTTGCTGCGATCGCGGAACCATGTAGATAAGACCAGGCTTTTGACCAGTTTGATTGCTGATTTTGTCAAGAGTATCAGCAATTTCTTCCACAGTGATGGATTGCTCAGGAAAATTGATGTTGAGGTGGTGCTGATATTGTTTTTCCCAAGTTTGTTCAATTAAAGGTACAGCTTCTACTACTTGGTTGTTGTCCAGGGCTTGTCCAAAGTTGGGGGGATTAACAGCTGGTGATTGAGCAATAGTTTGAGTAAGAGCATTGGAGCCAGTGTGGTTAGACATTGGCTCAGTGACTTGTGCTTGCACCGAAAGAGCACTGATAGTTCCGGTGAAGTGTAGTGTTGCTAGCAACCAGCTAAAGCTACTCGCTATTCCTTTCATAGTTACCTCACGGAGAAAAGCAAACGTAAGTATTTAGGATTATCCTGACTAGGATTAGCTGAAAGCTAAACGCTAAACGCTGAATACTTACGAGTACAATGAGCACAATTGACAGCAGATGGCTGAAAAATCCAGCTGTCGAAATAGTCAATCTTTCTTAAAGCAAAGCATATAGCACTACGCATTCTTCGTGTTTGACATTGATACAAGCACCAAAAGCTGTTGTAATCAACTTTTGCATGCATGCCTCTTGCCTCTTGCCTTGCGCGTAGCGCTATAACAGCAATCCTATAGGGAAAGTGAACAGTGATCGGTCTGACCCAAAACTGCCCAACTGAGAACTCAAAACTGAAAACTCAGGACAGGAGTAGTGTTCACCTAGGAATTAGGATAGCTAATTAGGATTGCTCTATACTACCTATCACCCTTAACTTGGTTATTTATGCCAGGAGTTGAATAGTGTTGTGAGTCAACCAGGCTAGTCAGGGCAAACGCATTTAAATTCTAGAAGCCTTACTCAGAAGGGATGCAGTGCGGCGCACTGCATCCCTTGATTAAATCAGGAAAAAAACCTGAAACTCTTTCCCCTTCTGCCTTCTGCCTTGCTGTTGTGCAATTTAAATGCACAACAGCTTAGTGTGTCACCGATACTTTTTAGCTACCAAAATCTACAAATCAGATTTTGGCTCACTAATGCAAGCTGGATTTTGCCAGCCAGGGGGTATCTCCCAAGGCTAAACCCGGACTATGCCCGGCTTAGCGCATAAATTTGATTCCACTATTGACAAAAAACGCAACCCTTAAACCCTTGGTTTTCGGCTTTAATGTAAGTCGCAAAGTATCTCTAATGAAACTGAATCTATGTTTAAAGTCTAACACATCTTTGTAGATAGTGCAACATTCTTGGAGAAAATCCTTAACAGTTGCCAGCCCCTTCAAACAAAAAAGTTATCTGCTGCGACCAACTCGACGACGTAATATTGATAAACCACCTAGTAATAACAGTCCTGTAATTGTGGCTGGTTCTGGGACTTTTTCAATGGTAATCCGGGCTACCTGAAAACCTGGTGTGGTGAAATCAGCATTGGCAAATAATCCATCTCCAAAATCTAAAATACCACCGCTACCTGCTGGTAGAAAACCAGGATGAGGCAGAACAACACCGTTTTCATCAATACCATTCCCAACTTCAGCAAGAGTAAATGGTACATTCAAAGGACTCTCATCGTTCACTTCTGTACCAGCATCCCAAACCTGGTCACCTAGAACAATGAAGTCTGCACCAGTAAATTTACCATCAGCATCAAAGATGGCGATTGGGTTATCGTTAGCAATAAAAGCGTCATTACTAGGGATGTACATTGCACCGTAGCTGAAGAAGGAGTTGCTAGCTAAATCTTCATCCAGCTTGATTTTTGTCGAGACAACATCCCCAGGGAAAAGACCTAGAGGGCTATCTAAATCTACAACTATACCTTGAACACCACCGTTTTGAGCAGCAGCACTGTCAGCAAACAGACCAGCAATAAGTGAACTTTGGGGTGGGACATTGTTGGGATCAAGACCTAGTTCTATCAAGGATTCAAGTAGACCAGGAACAGTAGCTTCAAGACCTGTGATCGCATCTTCTGCTATGGTTTCTATTCCAGAAGAAGCAGATTCGCCAATATTAAAACTATCAAAACTACCATCATGAAAACCAAACCAAACAGGAGTGACAACACCACCATTTTCTGGTGTCAAATTCTCAACAGTTACCTTAAGAGTCACAGCGTTTGCCGTTGAGGCTATGCTCACTGTTGAGCCAACAGTAAGTAAACTAGCTAAGAAAACTGCCTGGTTTTTTAAAGCTTTGATTCCATTCATAATTACTAAGTTGAATGAACTATTTATTGCTAGCTTTAAATTATTACAATCAAATTCCTTTATCAATCTATAATTAAAAAGCTTTATGGACAAAATAATTTGGATGGATATTTAGTAAAGTTATGACAAATGTGAAAATAATTTCAAGAGAGTAAAAATAGTCCTATTAGTAAAGTTATGACAAATGTGAAAATAATTACAACTGAACTAAAAAGTTCAGTTGTAAAATAGTACAACTCAAACTCTCTTACTGTAGGGGATGTAGCGATTGAGTTCCATAAATTATGTGCCCATGTAGGTTTGAGCTTGATTCTCGCAATCAAGCGGAAATGATCTCATATGCTGCTACAACCATACCGAGGGTAGACTTAGGGGCAAGTCTTCAACCCTGGCATCCAATACCTACCTGCTGAGTTTTTGCGATCGCATTGGGACAATATCACCGATTACCCATTAACTATTACTGATTAATCATTGCGCTACAGTAAATTAATCTTATTCAGCTGCTTCAACCCCAAAAACACGGTTAAAGGATTTCAGCACCTTATATCCTGAATCAATCGACTCCAGGGGGTCTTTACGCAAACGGTGCCGTAAACATAAGGTAATCACCCGGCGGATATCATCCACTGTCACTTCAGTTCGTCCTTCAAATGCAGCCAGAGCCTTAGCCGCACGATTAGTGACAATATCACCCCTGAGTCCATCTACATCCAGTTCTGAGCAAACTTCTGAAATATTTACCCGAAAGTCATAGTCCATTTCTACTTCAGCAAGTCGCTGTTGAGCCATTACTATCTGTTTCTGTAACGCTTCTTGCTCAGATTGGTGCTGTTCAACATATTGGTTAGGATTTTGATCAAACTCTCCCCGTTCTTCCACAATTTTGACTCGCAGCACTGGTTCTTTGACCGTACGGATTTCCGCGTGCATCCCAAAGCGGTCTAGTAACTGGGGTCGTAATTCTCCTTCTTCTGGGTTACCAGAACCTACTAAAACAAAGCGAGCAGGGTGGCGAATAGATATACCTTCCCGTTCTACAGTATTCCAACCACTAGCAGCGGAGTCTAATAGTACATCCACTAGGTGGTCATCTAGCAGATTAACCTCATCGACATATAGGATACCTCGATTAGCTTTAGCCAAGAGTCCTGGTTCAAACGCTTTGACCCCTTCAGATAAAGCTTTTTCAATATCAATGGTGCCACAAACTCGGTCTTCGGTTGCCCCTAAGGGTAAATCTATCATGGGAACTTTTTTCTTGACCGAAGTCCTGGATGCAGCTGTTCCGTTACCATTGCCCATCCAGTCAGGATCCTTAGGGTCACTGTTGAAGGGGTCTTCAGCAACTACATCGATTTCTGGTAATAAATCAGCTAAGGCACGAATAGTAGTAGATTTGCCTGTGCCGCGATCGCCCATGATCATTACTCCCCCAATTTTGGGATCGATCACATTTAGGAGCAATGCCAGTTTCATTTCTTCTTGACCGACAATGGCGGTGAAAGGAAACACTAGGCGGCGAGTAGTCTTGGGCGCTTGGGCAGTAGGACTCACTGGGATTACTTAATTGTTATGGTTGGTTTTTCTCGACGATTACCATTTTGCCATAGTGCGTGCCTTGAGTTTTCATAAATCTTTTCCCTTTTGCCCGTCTTGGTTGGGAGCAGGAATAACAATATACCCAGTTGTTACATCTCCTAACACCAAGTTAAATTCAGTTCCCCAATACCACCAGTGAGCTCCTACATAGGCGCAGATGATGCTATCTAGCTGGTCTTCAGCCGCTTTGAGCGCTTTACCTGTAGTGGGGATTTGGGGCAGAAATGAACTGCAAAGACTGGAAGTAAGGGGTGAGGATGATAGGGAGTTGAGAGCAGGGGTGAGGGTGGGTAGGGTATCGAGAATATATTGACGAAGTTTGGTTAGTTCAGCGTGTCGTTCGCTTAGTTTGCCTTTTTTGTATTTGAGGATGCGATTGAGGTTGAATAGCTGGACAATGGCGGGATGGGGAAAAACTTCAATTTGGTAGCGCCCTAGTTTTTGGGGAGTGATGGTTGGGGCATGGATAAATTGCCGTTGTTCTAGGCTCAGGCTAAATTCTACGGTGCGCTGGGCGAAGGGGCGCTGGAGGTTGGCGGGATAGCACCCGGCATGATAGCGACCAAAGTATTTGTGGGTCAGTCTATCCGGTAGGCGCATTCCTGTAGGGTTGGGAATCAGGGTAGGAGCGTCTACTGCTACCATGGCGGGTTCTGGAGATGGGGACCAATGGTCTATCCAGTTCAGAATATCTGTGATTGACTCTTTGCGGTCTAAATCTAGCAGGTTTAGGGTGCCAGCAGACCAATCTAAGCAACAAAGGCCAGTTGCTCCAGAAGTCCAACCGAGATCTATGCCTATAAACTTCATTAATTTACTCTATTTCACAAAAATTAATTAAATTCAGTAACTAATGTTACTTTTTATGTTTTATTTGGTAAATCTAGCTACTTTTTCGAAAAATTTTTGTATGATTCGAGATGTCAAGGATTTTAGTGCATCAAAAAATACCAAGTTGCAGACGGTCCCTGCAACTTGGCATGAATAGGAACAATGCACTGCATCCTCAAAGACAACAGTGAACTATCCACATATTCGTACACATCTATTCTGAGGTTTTAGTCATGAGCATGCAAGATCTTAGTAGCACAACCCACTCCCATGTTGTAACTACACACTGGCAGCATCCCCTCAGGATGACTTTCCTGATCGTTTTGTGCTCCTTTGTGATGGGCTTAGTGCCGTTTATGTCTATTTCCAATTTTTCCCAGACACAAAACGAGACTCCAATTACCCTTGGTGAGGCAGGTGTTTGGGAAACTCTCTCAGAGCGCAATTAATAAGGGAAGGATTAAACTTTTAACCTTAAACTTTTAAAAATCAACTAAAAACTTTGAGCTTTTGTAAAATCGGTGTTCCTAATGGCTCTTGATTGGGATTTTGCGATCGCATACTCTCAGTTTCACTGATGGGCACCAAGTTGACAGCACAGGCTTTTAATTCTGGTTCCAGGGAAATGGGACAAGATTCGGGATGGGTCAGAGCATTAGCTTCTGCCTGATTTGCCCACAAAGCTCCCCAGTGCATGGGGACAAACACTGTACCAGGAGTAATAGCTTTAGTGACTTGAGCTTGGAAGCGGCAAGTTCCGCGACGCGATCGCACTTCTACCCAACCCCCATCTTGAATCCCCAGCTTCTGGGCATCACGGGGATGAATTTCTAGTAACGGATTGGGGTACATTTTGGTGATTTTCTCAATCCGTCCGGTGCGGGTTTGGGTGTGCCAATGACCATATAGTCGGCCACTGGTCAGCACCAAAGGGTAATCCTCCGACGGGGGTTCTGCCAGTCCTTTAGAATGGAAAGCGGCAAATTTTGCCTTGCTATCTGGCGTATTGAATCGGAAGTCAGTATAAAGCCGTTTGCCAGTATTGCTGATTGACTCAGAAGACTCTTGATTTTGGAACTCCTCTGGGCAGGGCCATTGAATCGGACCGTCTTTGCGTAAGCGTTCGTGACTAAGTCCGGTCATGTCACAAAGTCGTCCACGGGTCAGTTGCACAAATTCCCGATAGACAGCGGCAGAGTCAGTAAAGTCAAATTCTTTAGTAAAGCCAAGGCGACGCCCTACTTCCGCAAAGATTTCCCAATCCGGTCTGGCTTCCCCTGGTGGATTACGGAATTGGGGGCAAAGGGTGACAACTCGCTCAGAGTTAGTCATAGCGCCAGTCTTTTCACTCCACTGGGCTGCTGGGAGCAAGACATGAGCATAAGCAGCGGTTTCAGTCGGGTAGTAGGCATCTTGATAGACAGTGAAAGAGGATTTTCTTAGGGCTGCCTTAGTTCGTTCAATATCCGGCATACTCACAGCTGGGTTAGTAGCAGCAATCCAAAAGAAACCGACTTCTCCTGTTTCTAGACCTTTGATCATGCTCCAAGCATCAAGACCAGGATTGGGGGAAATTGTCCCTGGATTGAGTTTCCATAATTGTTCCACCTCACTACGGTGTTGGGGATTCTTTACTACCCGATAACCCGGTAAGATGTGAGCCAGTCCCCCAGCTTCCCGTCCTCCCATCGCATTAGGTTGACCAGTTAGAGAAAATGGTCCTGCTCCTGGTTTACCAATGTTGCCTGTCATCAGGTGGAGATTAATGATGGTGCGGACTTTAGCAGTACCTTCTGAAGATTGATTAACCCCCATTGACCACAAAGACAGGACACGCTTCGATTTTGCCCAGTAGCGAGCGGCTTGCTCAAGTTCATGCACCGCTATACCACATCTTTGAGCAACGATATCCGGTGGGTAGTTGATAATTACCTGAGCGTATGCGGAGAAGTCGCTGGTACACTCCTCAATAAATTCCGTGTCCAGTTTACCCGAGCGCAATAGTAAGTGAGCAATACCATTGAGTAAATCAATATCAGTACCCGGCTTAATCGCTAGATGTAAATCAGCTACTTCAGCGGTAGACGTGCGGCGAGGGTCTACCACTATCATTTTAACATGACGATGCTTTTTGTGATGCTTACGCAGACGGTTAAATACGATGGGGTGACACTCTGCTGTATTAGTCCCAATCAAAAAGGCACAGTCAGTTAATTCTAGATCGTCATAGCAGCAGGGAGGTCCATCGGAACCAAAACTTTGGATGTATCCAGCTACAGCTGAAGACATACACAGGCGGGAATTAGCATCAAAATTATTGGTACCGAGACAACCTTTGAGCAATTTCTGAGCGATATAGTAGTCTTCGGTTTGAAACTGACCCGAACCGTACATACAAATTGCTTCTGGTCCTTGGGTAAAACGAACCCTCTGAATCTGATTGACTACTCGGTCTAGGGCTTCATCCCAACTCACTCGCTGAAATGGTTGATCTAGGGAATCCCGCATCATGGGATACTTGAGGCGGTCTTTCTCCAAAGACTCACTAACCGTAGCACCTTTGACACAAACCATACCCTGGCTTGAGGGATGAGAGCGATCGCCTCTGACTTTCCAAATCGGATTCCCTTGACTATCTCGATAGGTAGCACGACCCGAAGCAGCTGGAGGCAATACTTCCAGACCACAGCCAACCCCACAGTAGGGACAGAGTGTCTTAGCTGAGTCAGTCATGATGTTTTCCCCCAATTATTTTTTTTTTTTTGAGTATTTTTAGTATATCTTGTGACTATATTACAGATTTTTTCAATTAATTTATGATTAATATTTCTTATATCAACTATCAGTTATTTATAACAAACGTTTAGCTAAACTTAATCATAAATTAGTTAATCAATTAGTTAGCTAGTTAGTAGTTAGTTCGCGCTTATTAGTTACCATCTTAAGGTTTTTCTACTAGCAATAATATCCTTCCAGAGGATTTTGCCAAGGTTTTCATTAATTCAAAATCTGGCTGAGTCTTGAAGAGCTGCTAGCTAAATGCTAAAAATTTTTTTTTCCTTGTTTGAGAAGCGATTATTTCCTAGAGTTTGGGGCAATCTTGATTAAGATTGCCCCACTTCTATCTACGTGTTTTTCAGCCATCTAGTGTAGATTGCTTTCAACTAGACCCACCAAGTAACTAGTTCATCAAGTCTCCAGTTTCCATGGCAGCTGGGCTAGGAGTAGTAGAGTATTCTTCTTCCCCTTCATGGAGCTCAGCAAAGGAACCCTTAGGTTCTTTCAAGACTAGGAAGCACAGGAAGGCAACAATCAAAGCTGAAACACCCAACATCTGGAAGAATATACGGTTACCCACATCTCCTGCTGGCAATAAACTAAAGATAGTCAGGTAAGCAACAGCACCAACGTTTCCGTAAGCACCCACGTTACCAGCCACCTGACCGGTGATCCGTCGTTTCACCAGAGGTACGATAGCAAAGGTAGAGCCTTCTCCAGCTTGGACAAAGAAGGAACAAGCCATGGTCAGCAGTACTGCACCAGGAAGCCACCAGCCTCCTTTCACCGTACTGAAAATGAGATAGCCAATACCCATACAGAATGTTAGAACTGCCATGGTCATCTTGCGGCTACCCAGTTTATCAGAGATTAAACCACCACCAGGACGGGACATCAAGTTCATGAAGGCGTAACTAGCAGCAATCATCCCGGCTGCTTGTTTACTCAGTCCGAAGGTGCCTTCAAAGAAGGCAGGGAGCATAGAAACTACAGCCAATTCAGAACCGAAGTTAACAACATAGGTCAACTCTAGAATGGCAACTTGAGAAAAATTGAAGCGGTCTTCAGGAGGATAGCGCTTACGACCTGCTAACAAATCTTTGTTAACTGCCCAGCAGTTGTAAGCTTGGAACAGATACAACCCAAGTAGACCAGCCCAGACAATGTAAAGAACATTTTGCTCGAAAAAGCCGACTTTATTCAAACGCCAAGCTAGGACACCAAGAATGATGGAGAGAGGAGCATTCATCAGCATTAGAAACCAGAAGTCTTTTTTGGTGGTGACTTCCATTCCTCTGGCGCTTTTGGGCTTCTGATAAACTTTGCCTGGGGGAGTATCTTGGACGTTAAAATAATATAGGATACCATAGAGAGCAGCGATAATCCCAGTACCAGCAATGGAAAAACGCCAGTTCAGACCTGGACTGCCAAAGGCTAAAAATGCGGCAATGGTAGGTAGGGTAAAGGCTGCTGCTGCAGAACCAAAGTTACCCCAGCCCCCGTAAATCCCTTCGGCTAAACCAATTTCTTTGGGAGGGAACCATTCTGCCGTCATCCGGATGCCAATCACAAAACCTGCACCTACGATACTCAGTGCCAAGCGGCTAATCACCAGTTGGCTAAAGTTCTGTGCGCAGGCAAAAGCAATACAAGGTATTGCTGCATACATCAGCAACAGGGAGTAGGTGATTCTTGGTCCGTATTTATCTAACAGCATCCCGATGATGATACGGGCAGGCACTGTCAGGGCAACGTTACAAATTGCGATGGTTCGGATTTGACCTACTTCGAGACCGAAGTCTGATTTTACCTGTGTTGCTAGGGGAGCTAAGTTGAACCAGACTACAAACGACAGGAAGAAAGCAAACCAGGTCATGTGGAGGATTTTATACCTACCACGAAACGACCACATTTCTGCGAGCATCTATATACCTTTCCTCTACTCAAACTACGAAAACAGAAGATTCACGCACCAACAGCATGAGCCATTACAGCTGAACATTTGGGTTGATTTAGTCTCCTCCGAAAACTACTTCAAAGAATCCCTGTCAAAACAATCCAGCTGATATGTTGCTATCAACTTGCTGACTGATTAAAGTTACCTATTAGTTTGAATACTATAGCTTATTCTTTTAGAAGAATTCTTTCGGAATTCATTGCTACAGTAATCGCCCATAGATACTACTTTTTTGAAGTTAACTTAATACTATTGTTCAGGTACTAATAGTGACACCCTTAAAACATAAATTTCGTATGATTTGTTACAAATTGTTTATTGCTTTGAAAAAAATGCATAATTTTAATTCAAAATTTACATCTTAACCAGAAATAAAATTGGAGTGTTACTTAATTCTCAAATGAATTGAGGATAATTGGTAATGGGTAATTGACGATTTACCACTCACGGAACTATACTTAAAAGTATTTTATTGCTTTTAGCTGCATGACATTATTAATCAGCTAATGTGATGGGAGCTATAGGCGCATAAGAAGCTTAGAGACTTTCAATAGATAAAATCTCTAAGCTTCTTTATGTCGTTTATGTCGGCTTATTTACGTAGGCTTTTTTAATTGGTCGATGGTTGGATCTTAGTTGATTGATAGCCAATAGCTGAAGGGTTAATTCACACCAGCAAACAGCTGAGAACGATCAGCTCGGATATCGAAACCATTGAGGTAATTAACTGGCTGACTAGGATCAAATGCTCTTTGATCCACAAACACATCAGCAGGTTCAACCCTCATACGCTCACTAGGTAGATCGATTTCCAACGCCTTGGCCACCTCTTCATAAATTTTCACCGGATAAATCCGGTCGATGATTTTATCAGCATCCTTGGGATATTGACGTCGGTTAATATGACGCCAGCGAATCATTTGGGTTAGCAGCCAAACACCATGGGAGCGCCAAGGATAATTAGCATGATTGGGCTTTTTCAGATAGTCTGTATCTTGGAAATGAAATAAATTGAAATCAGGGATTGCTTCAAATCGGTCTTTCTGGTCAAATCCACCATAATTATAGTTGCCCAGTAAAGAACCTTCTATATACTTTACCTTAGTGTCGATGTATTTGCTCCTAGATATAATCTGAGCAATTGACTGGCGATTTTCTAGTTGGTCGCAATACTGACAAGCTTCCAAAACAGCTGCTACCAAGGCTCGGGCGGTTTTGGGATGTTTTTCTGCCCAAGGTCCCATGGTTGCGAGTATTTTTCCTGGATGACCTTTCCAAATATCCCGATTTACATAAACAGTAAATCCAGCCTGGTCTACAACTGCTCTTTGGTTCCAGGGTTCATCTAAACAGTAGCCATCTACTATCCCAGCTTGGAGTTTGTATACCATTTGAGATGGTGGAAACTCAATGAGCTTAATCTGTTTCTCGGGATTAATCTCCATAGCTGATAGCCAGTAGAGAAGGGTATAGTTTGCCATGGAGTTGGTCAAGTCTATCCCTACCTTGAGGGGCTCGCCTAATTTTTTAATATATTTCCTGTAGGAGTTTGCAAAATCTTGGAAATTATAGTACTCCGTTGAAGGACGAATAGCACCTTGCCAAGCTTTTTTGGAAAAGGTAATTCCAGCACCATTGCGATTGAGCATCATTAGAGATATCACTGGTGCCTTGGCTGAACCAAAATTGGTTAGCATTGGCAATCCAAACAAGGCAACGCAGGCATCGATACCCCATGATAGTAAGTCTTTGTGAACCGCTGACCAGTCAGGATATTTCTTAAGACCTACATTCAGACCATAACGCTGAAAAAATCCCTTTTCTTTGGCAATTATTAAAGGAGTAGATTCAATTACAGGAACAAAGCCAATGGTGAGGTTAGTCTTCTCCAACTTACCAAAGTTAGCCGGAGGTCGTTGAGTTGGCTCAGAGGAGCGATCGCGTTTTGGGAAATTGAATAGATTATTTGAGCTACAGGCACTAAAGCCACATCCTACTGTGGCATACCCGATGTATTTAAGAAACTGGCGGCGCTCCATATTGTCGTCTAGGATTAATGGACAATAGAAAATGGAATACTATGTTTTCACCATTACCTAAGCACTAACCACTAATCCTTGACAACAGTTATAAGGGATTAGCTATGAGGGATTAGCTATCAGTTATCAGCTATTAGTCCAGTAACTAACATAGAGTCTTCTACTGTTTAGTGATGACTCTCCGACTCAGAAGTAACCTAGTGGGATTTTGCTCCAAAATTCTCGATCAGTATATTACCCAAGACTTCTGGTAAGTCATCACAAGCAACACTTTTGAGCACACACTCGCCCAGTTTAGCATCTTTCCCAACTTTGCCACCCATGTAAATATTGACTCCTTCAACAGACTTACCGTCTTTACGCACCTTGGTTCCCATCAAACCAATATCAGCTACTTGGGGTTGACCACAAGAGTTAGGACAACCTGTCCAATGAATCCGCACCGGGTTTGGTATGTCTAACTTTTCTTCCAGTTCTCGAACTATTGCCAAGGCACGATTTTTGGTTTCAATCAGAGCAAAATTGCAGAACTGGGCTCCTGTGCAAGATACTAAAAGCCGTTCTAGGGGTTTGGGCTCAAGGGTAAATTTCTGCAAGAGGGGTTCAGCTAAGAAAGCGTCGAGATTAGCATCGGGAATATTCGGAATAATCACATTCTGCTCAACTGTGAGGCGAATTTCGCTACTGCCATAAGCCTCAGCCATCCGTGCCATATCAAACATCTGCTCAGCATAAAGCCTACCAACGGGCACGTGTAAACCCACATAATTCAGACCTGCTTGCTTTTGGGGAAAGACACCAATATGGTCTCGTTTTTCCCAATCTATTTCATCGTGAGGAGCAGCCGTAGGGAGTTCCCTACCAAACTGTTTACTGACTTCTTCGCGGAACTTGTCAATCCCCCACTCATCAATCAACCACATCATCCGGGATTTTTGCCGATTCGCCCGGGAGCCTTCGTCGCGATAGACTTCCAGGATAGCACGACACAAGTCAACCACATCATCATTAGGCAATACCCAAGCATTGAGGGGAACAGCAGCTTCACAACGCTTGGCCGAGAAAAAGCCACCTACGAGTACATTCAAGCCTAGTTGTCCATCTTTGTAGGCAGGCACGAAGGCAATATCATTAATTTCAGCATGGACTGAGTTATCCCGACCGCCTTCAATGGCAATATTGAATTTACGGGGCAAGTTAGTAAACTCGTAATTTCCTTGGCTGTTATTAGTGATCATGTCCTGTACCTTTTGGACAAGATCCCGAGTGTCAATTAATTCATCGCGATCTATCCCCGCCATGGGAGAACCAGTAATATTGCGGACATTGTCCATACCGGATTGGACGCTAGTTAAGCCAACTTGCTCGAACCTGCGGAAAATATCAGGCATGTCTTCAATCCGGATACCTCGCAACTGAATGTTTTGGCGGGTTGTAATATCAGCACTACCATCTTCACCATAACGCTGGACTATCTCAGCTAGTACCTGCATCTGAGTGCTGTTGAGAATCCCGTTGGGTGTCCGCATCCTTAGCATGAACTTGCCTGGAGTGACAGGTCTATAAAAGACACCCATCCACTTCAGCCGATGCTGTAGGTCATCTGGCTCTATTGCTTCCCAGCCAATTCTGGCAAATTCTTCTATTTGTTCTTTAATGGCAAGACCATCTTTCTCTGCCTTGAATTTTTCAAATTTGTTCAGTTTTTTGGCGGCTGGCTTAGCTGCGCTGGTCATAGCTGTTCCCTCGTTGCCTTTTGCTCTATTGCGAGAAGTTTTGTCCAGAGCCTCTGATGTCACTACTCTTGATGTTGATAAATTAATTTAAAGTAATGGTAAAATTTTGTATATTTTGTTACTGAATACTGATTTTTAATAAAAAAATACATAACTTTAATGCATAAATTGCATTAAATACTTATATCAAAGTCTGGTGGCTTCCTGCTGAATCAAAATCTCCCCGCGCCCAGGCCGCGCACCCCATCTCCCGATCAATCTTCTTGATGATGGGTATTCAAGGGAACTTGATATTAATCCCAGTGACTAGACAGGGGTAGTCTAACCGTAAACAAAGTCCCTACACCAACCTGGCTATCTACCAAAATTTGACCACGGTGCTGCTGTACACTCTTGTTAACAATCGATAATCCTAGACCTGTACCAGGAATATCCCCAACATTGCTAGCTCGCTGGAAAGGTTGAAACAGCTGGGAAATCTCTTGTTTGGGAATACCAATTCCCGAGTCTCTAATTTTAAAAATTGCCCAGTTACCTTCCACTGTTAACTCAAACTCTACCTTTCCCCCTAAAGGAGAATACTTAATCCCATTGGATAGCAAGTTATTGAAAATATATCTGAGGAGTTGGGTATCCATATAGGCATAAGTAATATTGCTTTGAGGAGTAAAAATAATCCTATGGCTCGCCCCAGTAGCCAACTGCATTTGCTCTACCAAATCAGAGCAGAATTCTACGAGGTTAATTGGAGTTGGTTTAAAATTTAGCTTGTTTCCTTCTGCTTTTTCAATAAATAGAACTTCATCCAAGAGCTCTCTCATATCTTGGATAGAGCCTTTAATTTGTTCAAAATACTTGCGATGTTTATCCTTTACCAAATCTTTGCTATAGCGTTCTAACAATTCAGTAGCTAGGAGAACTTTACTCAGAGGTGTGCGACATTCATGGGAAACAATAGAGACAAAGCTAGATTTTTGTTCTCTAAGCTCCTGTTCTCTTACCAGTGCTTGACGGATGTTTGCTTCTGCTTGGAAGCGAGATAGGGCAATTTCAATGGTAACTCGCAGTTCTTCTTCCTCAAATGGTTTCAGGAGGTAACCAAAGGGTTGGGTTATCTTAGCTCTTTCTAGGGTGAGCTCATCGCTATAGGCAGTCAAATAGACCACTGGGATATTCCATTTTGTCCTAATCAGCCTGGCAGCAGTCACTCCATCTATTTCCCCTTTCAAACGAATATCCATCAGGATTAAATCCGGTTGGATTTCCTCAGCTTTTCTAACTGCTTCTTCTCCAGATACAGCCACAGCAGGAACCATGTAACCTAGGAGTTTGAGGCTATTTTTGATATCCATAGCCACAAGGGTTTCATCTTCAACAACTAGGATTTTTTTCTTGGTCATGCTCGACTTGTCCTAGAGATCTAGTGAATTGGGAAAGTTTATTTTTAATCTAGTGCCTTGGCTACAGTCAAGGATGATGTTACCCCCCAGTTGTGCAGTCAAGTTACGAACAATACTCAAACCAAGGGATTTAGTAGCTTGAAAGTCTAAATTTTCCGGTAAACCAATACCATTATCACTTACCGTGAGGATTAGCTGATCTTGTTGATCTGAACTTAGACTAATTTCAATCTTACCGTATTGATGTTCAGGAAAAGCATATTTGAGTGAATTAGATACCAATTCATTGATGATTAGGCCACAGGGAATAGCTATATCAATGGTCAAGGGAGCTGTGGTAACTTCAATATTGAGGCCGATTTTATGTCGGTTAATGCCGTAGGAACGGAACAAGTTATTGGTTAAGGTTTGAATGTATTTTCCAAAATTAATCTGGGCTAAATTTGGGGATTGATACAGCTGCTGGTGAATCAGAGCCATAGATTGAACCCGATGCTGGGAATCTTTGAACAAACTTAATGCTTGTGGATCTTCAACTTTCCTCGACTGTAGTCGGAGTAGGCTAGAAATAATTTGCAGGTTATTTTTAACCCGGTGATGAATTTCTTTGAGCAAGACCTCTTTTTCGGTTAGAGAGGCTCTGACCTGATTTTCTGCTTGCTTGCGTTCGGTGATATCTACTATTTGATACAGAAATTTTCGGGGCTTACCTTGAGCATCCCTGACTAAAACTGCTTTCTTGGTCAAAACATGGATTACTCTACCATCTTTCGACAGTAAGCGATTTTCCATCTGAAAGTGGGATGTTCTTCCTGGCCACAACTCTTGATTCGGGGTAAGGTTAATTGTCAAATCATCGGGATAGATAATATCTTTAACCTTTTTCTGCCCCAGTTCGTTGGCTGTGTAACCAACCGTGTCACAAAAGGCTTGGTTAACCTGTAGCACGGAATCATCAGTGCTGGTAATTGCCATTCCCATGGGAGAGAGTTCAAAAATCAGGCGAAATTGTTCCTCACTTTTGCGAAGTTGTTCATTGACTGTCCGTAGATCAGCAGTCCGTTGTTCGACTCTCAGTTCTAGTTCCTGGTTGAGCTGTTGTAGAGCTAATTCTGCTTGTTTATGCTTGGTGATATCAATCCCTACACATACGGCTGCAGCACCTTGCTGGTACTTCTGAGCAGCAATTAGATAATATTTTGAGGAATTTTTCACTTTCAGCTCAACCACCTGGGAAGCTGCTGATTCCCCACAGGCGAGAAACTGACCCATAAAGCCAACAAACTGAGGGCTGCTGTGCAGAAAGCCCAACTCTTGACCGACAAAAGTCTCTGGAGGTAATTGCAGGCTCTGAGCCAGATGTCGGTTAACTCCAAGGTATCGACCATCAGCACTAATCCAAGACACTGCTCCCGGTACAGCATCCAAAACTGCCTCTAGTTGCTCTTTTGCTTGTCGCAGCTGCTGATTAGCTTCGGACAATTCTGTTGTCTGTTTTTGAAATTGGTATTCCAATTGCTGATCACCCTGGAGCGATTTCTCCTGAGTCTGCTTACGGTTGGTAATTTCCGGTTTTAATTGCCGATTGACCTGAGTTAACTGAGCAGCTTGTTGTTCCACTACTTGCCCAAGTCCTTTGATAATCCTACACATCTGTGTAGAGTTAAGGGTTGTGAGCAAGTTAGGCTGATTAATAATGCCTAGCAACTCCCCTAGATCGCCAGTTTCCAACACTTTTGCTAGCTGTTGCTGTTCCATCTGTTAATATAATCTGAATATTATTTAATAATTACTTTGAAGCAAGTAATATGGAACGCTGTTAGATTATCACAACATCTTCAACGGAAACACTAATCTGACCCCATCCGATAGACTTCCTCGACCAATGTTGCTAAACGCTGCATGGCAATTTCAATTTCTTCTTCACTAGCAGTAAGGCTGATGCGAATGCACTGTTGCTGGTGAGACCAGTCTTCTCGTAAGCCGGGGAAAAATGTACTCCCAGGCACGACAATCACACCCACCTGCTTCAACTTTTGATACAGTTCCCAGTCGGTAATTGGCAAATCCTGTAACCACAACCAAGCAAAGATAGCTCCTTCACCTCGATGCAAGAACCAAGGCAAGTCTTTGGGCATGGATTTGTCTAATGTACGTTCAAGGGTCACAAACTTTTGCTGGTAGTGGGGGCGAATTACATTAGTGGCAATCTCAGGGAGTGCTCCAGATGCGATCGCAATTGCTGCAATAGCTTGTCCATAGCGAGCCGAATGAATACAAAGATTGGTCTGGAAGGATTGCAAAATGCTAATTAGCTCCGGATTTCCAATTGCTACACCAACCCGTTCCCCTGGTAGTCCAGCTTTTGATAAACTCAGACAGTGGATGATATTATCTCGAAAGACTGGTGTCATTTCGGTAAAGTTCAGTGCTGGAAAAGGTGGAGCATAAGCTGCGTCAATCAACACTGGCACATTGAATGGTGTCGCCATTTCGGCAATTTTGATTACCTCTTCATCGGTGAGCACATTGCCAGTGGGATTACAGGGACGGGAAACAATTACACAGCCAGTCTCTTCGCTAATCTTCAATTGGCTGAAATCAGGGCGATACTTAAAACGGTGTTGCTCGTGATTAATTTCGAGAGTAGGTTTGTAAGCATATACTGCTTCTGGAGTCAAGCTTATTCCTCCATAGCCAGTGTATTCTGGAGAAAGGGGCAAGACAACTTGTTTGAGTTGGCCGCTGCTGGTGTAGCCACCAAAAGCGTTAGCGGCGTAGAAGTAAATGGATTGAGAACCTGGAGTAATCAGGATATGGCGATCGCTTAGGGAAAGACCGTAGCGTTGATTGAAATCCTTTGCGATCGCATCGATCAGAGGCTGATATCCTTGAGATGACCCGTAGCGGCAAATCACCTCACCATACTCTGAGCTAGCCAACAGTTGTGCTGTGCAATCCCGCCAAAGTTGCTCGACTTCCGGCAAAATCACTGGATTCCCTGCACTGAGATTAATCCAATCTTTTCCCTGACCAGCTCGTAGCGTTTCGATAATATCTTTCATAATCGCTCGGACACCAGTCAGTTTGGACATCTGAGTCCCAATTTTAGTCAGGGTAGGATCCATAGATAGTGATAACCTTTTAGCTTTGAGGGTACTTGATCAATACTTCTCCAACCGAAAATCATACCAAAATGCGGATTCTCGAACCAAACAAATATGCTCTTGCCCTTCACACCACTAGTCCTCAATTGGGGCTGGTGATCAGTAACTTTGCCAGGGATACCCGCTGCCAAACTTGGGACTTAGGGCGAGAGTTGTCTGGCCAATTGCATCAGCACTTGACTGAATTTCTCAATTCCCAAACTTGGGAAAACTTAGAATTCATTGCGGTCGCTATCGGACCGGGTAGCTTTACGAGTACCCGTATCGGTATAGTTACTGCTCGTACCCTAGCACAACAGTTAGATATTCCCCTATTTGGCATTTCTACACTGGCAGCGATCGCATGGTTAGATAAAGACGGAAAAGACGGGGAAGAGGGAGCTATGTATCAAGACAACTCCGGCTCAGGAGGAAGCACATGGGCGAAGCGCACGCTAAGGGAACAGATTGCTATTCAAATGCCTGCCCAACGAGGCCAGGTGTATACCGCCATCTATCAGCCATCAATAGCTGGTCTGGGGCTGAGCAAGATATTACCAGATGCTGTCATGACTTCAGATCAATGGAAACAAGTGTTGGATACCTTAGAAACACCATTACGATTGCTAGAGGCTCCGGCAAATTTGGGGAGTTATGCTAGGGGCGTTTTGGAACTTGCTTATCTCGATTGGCAACAGGGAAAGCGCCCCAACTGGTCAGAAATACTGCCGTTTTATGGGCAACATCCAGTTTAAGAATTAAGAATGAATAATTAAGAATGAATAATTAAAAATGAATAATTAAAAATGAATAATTAAGAAGTAAGAATGAATAGCGGTCTAATTTGAAATTGTTGGCACTTATACCAGCTTATAATTGGATTGATGGGGTATGTTTGAATTATAAATTGATAATTTATAATTGGATTGATGGGGTATGTTTGAATTATCAATTGATAATTTATAATTGGAGCGAAGGGATTGACCAAGGAAGAAGAACGTGCGTACTGGCTGGCATGGTCAGAGGTTCCCGGTATCGGATCAGTATTGCTCCAACGTCTACAGCAACAGTTTGGGACTCTGGCGGAGGCTTGGAAAGCTTCAGCTTCAGAGTTAGGAGCAGTTGAAGGGTTGGGGGTGCGGTTAATCGAAAGGGTAGAGAAAATTCGTGGGCAATACTTACCGGAACAGCTACTCGAGCAACACTTGGTCAAAAATCCTTGTTTCTGGACACCAGCGGATGAGGAGTATCCCCGCTTGTTACTAGAAATTCCTAGTGCTCCCCCAAGGCTATACTATAGCGGAGTAGTTGATCTACCAGAAAATTACGGTAGCAAGCCGATAGTTGGGATTGTGGGTACCCGCAATCCCACTGAATACGGTAAACGTTGGACTCGTAAAATCAGTGCTACCCTTGCTAAGCATGGTTTTACAGTGGCCTCCGGTATGGCAGTGGGAATTGATACACAAGCCCATCGTGGGTGTCTGGAAGCAGGTGGTAGAACCATAGCAGTGTTGGGAACTGGTCTTGATGTGGTATATCCCTTGAGCAATAGTTATCTTTATAAACAAATTCAAGAGCAGGGATTGGTAATCAGCGAGTATCCAGCCAGTACCAAACCCGCACGTTCCAACTTTCCCCAACGCAATCGGATTATTGCTGGTTTAAGCCGTGCAGTTTTAGTAATGGAAGCGCCTAACAAGTCTGGAGCGCTAATTACTGCTAGGCTCGCCAATGAGTTCTGTCGGGATGTCTATGCACTACCAGGTTCCTTAGATAATCCCAATTCTATCGGTTGTTTGGGACTGTTAAATCGGGGTGCCCATGTAATTTTAAGTGAAGGTCACTTGTTGGAAATGCTCGGAGCTATTCCAGAACTTGACCCCCACTCCGCTATAGAAAAACCTTTACCCGCTTTACCCGTACCGAACTTAGAGCCAGAATTGGCAAAAGTGTTGGATGCGATCGCATTTGAACCAACCTCATTCGATATCATTGTCCAGCAAGCAGCTTTAGAAGCAGGCTCAGTATCCAGTGCCTTGTTACAGTTGGAACTAATGGGATTAGTGTCTCAGGCTCCAGGGATGCGATATCGAAAATTGGTAACTGAATACTAATTCAATGATGAATACAAATAACAGTAATTTACGTTCCTTGGCACAAAAGCGCAAATTGGCGATTGGAACAGGAGTTTCTATGGAACCGTTGCGGGACGATCCTAGTTATCGGGAGGTGTTGATGCGTGAATATAACATGGTGACACCAACTTATATCATGAAGTTTGAGGCGCTACAGCCCCAACGCCATCACTATAATTTTGAAGCTGCTGATAACTTTGTAGCTATTGCCAAAGCCAATCAGATGCAGGTGCGCGGTCATAATCTGGTTTGGCATCATAGTGTGCCTTGGTGGCTAACCCACGGACAATGGACAAAAGAAGAGTTAATCCATATCCTGCGACAACATATTCATACTGTTGTTGGTCACTATCGGGGACAATTAGCAGCTTGGGATGTGGTCAATGAAGCCGTGGCAGACCAAGACTCAGCAGGACAAACGAAACGAGATACAATTTGGTTGCGCGGCATTGGACCAGAATACGTTGAGTTGGCATTTCGCTGGGCTCATGAAGCTGACCCCACAGTTCCCTTGTTTTATAACGACTACGCTGGAGAAGGACTAGGGGAAAAGTCAGATGCGATTTATGCCATGGTCAAAGAATTGCGACAACGGGATGTCCCAATTCATGGCATTGGCTTTCAGATGCATGTTAGTATTCAAAATCCTCCCAAGCCAGAAGAAATAGCAGCAAACATGAAGCGTCTGGGTGAGTTGGGATTGCAGGTTCAGGTCACAGAGATGGACGTAAAAATTCATGATGGTAGTGGCACACCAGAAGAACGGCTGGCTGCTCAGACAAAAGTATATCGAGATATCCTGCAAGTTTGTCTAGAGGCTCCCAATTGTACAGCCTTCTTAACTTGGGAATTTGCAGATCATCATTCCTGGATTCCGGATTTCTTTGGTAAACCAGATTCTCCCCTACCTTTCGATAACTCCTATCGTCCTAAAACTGCTTATCACGCGATGGTTGAGGTTTTGAAAATTGAGGCTTAAAAAGTCAAAAATACAATTATAAATAGCTTAAATTATTCTTTAACATTAATAAAAATATTGTATAATTTTGGAGGTAATTAACATGGTATATTTACCTGATACCCTCGAATTAACTATTAATTTAAGTGACGAACAATTTTTTCAGATTTGTCAAGATAACAGGGATTTAAGATTTGAGCGCACCTCTGAAGGATATTTAATCATCATGTCACCTACGGGAGGAAATACAGGTAGACGAAATATTAAACTATCGACTCAACTAGAATTGTGGAGCAGTCAAATGAAACTTGGTGTTGCATTTGACTCTAATACAGGATTTAAACTGCCTAATGGAGCAAATCGTTCTCCTGATGCGTCTTGGATTAAACGAGAGCGTTGGGAAGGGTTAACACCAGAAGAACAGGATAAATTTGTTCCTTTATGTCCTGATTTTGTCCTAGAATTGCGTTCTCCGAGTGATTCCCTGTCTTGATGCAGTCGCTCATGGGGGAAACCCCCAAGACCGCGCTGCATCGCTAAAAATAGTGCAAGCTAAAGTAAGAGAGTATATGGAAAATGGCGCTAGATTAGGATGGTTAATCGATCCCCAAAATAAGGTTGTAGAAATCTATCGTCCCAATCAAGATGTAGAAAGTATCCAATCTCCGAAAACCTTATCAGGAGAAGATGTTTTGCCTGGATTTACTTTAGATTTATCAGAAATTATATGATTCTATAGTGGCAGTTTCCAAGCAGAGCTAGGGAAATACTTTGGCGCTACTGTAATGACCAAAATCCAAGTGCATCGCTTATGCCTTGTGCCTTGCTGTTGTGCATTTTAAATGCACAACAGCTTATCTTAAAATCCCAGTACAAATTGCTCGTCGAACCTGAATATAAATTCAACTCTCAACCGATTAATTTCTTCCCAGGAAATATTCCGAAACACAGGAGCAGCCTCTGCTTTATAAACGTAACATGCGATCGCAATACACATAGCCACACTGGTGACTGCAGTATTAACAATTTTGGCCAGTTTCTTTTTCATTTTTAGATTATCTCGACTACAGTGGCTTACTTCTGACTGTTCAAACAAAAATGCACTTTAATGGCTGATTAGATTGGTAGTTGATCAATTCCCTAGCAACGAGAGGTTATAACTAACAGCGCTAATATAATTCAGGAGCTCCCTCCAACCCCTCAATGAATCTTGATAACTATAGCTTCCTATGCCGTTACAGGTTTCTGTAAAAACAATCAATTGATGTTGATGATAACGATCATATCAGGTGTTCCGGACAACCTGCATCAAGTTATTATCAATATAATTAATGATTTTGTTAAGAGAGATTTAAGGAAATATGAAGTTAGTTTACAACTTAAGCAAAACTAGTCAAAAAAAACTATAGGTAGTACAACACTACAAGTAGATTGGCTGCCTAGTTTCTGTAGTTAAGACTAGTATCGTTAGACTATGAAAACTAAAAATTATGAATTGTGAAGAATGAGAATACCTGATTTTGACATAATAAACTATCCTCGGATTGAGGAGCTTCGAGTCAGGAGTCAGATTAATTTAATTTATTTTGCAGTAATTTTTAATATAAATTCGCCTTTGACTACTCACAAAACTCTTGATATAATTCCTCAGTATTAGTTTTCCAATTATCTAAGTCCCCAAACACCGAAATCACTCGTACCACATCTAGGAAAAGATCGCGATCAGCAAAGTAACTCGCATGCTGATCTCGAAACTGCTCAGCTGGCAATTCAGCTTGGATAATCTGATATGCTTCAGCACCCATAACCTGAAAGGGAATAATTTCGTGATCTGTAATTAGTTGTCCATTATTATCCGTTGTGTTGTACTCTACCCAGTAATAATATTCTTTACCTCGTTGAAGTGGCTGACCTTTACCATCAGCATTGTACATAACACTAGTCTGATTATCATTTACCTGATAAGACCATAAGGCTTTTCCATAGCGAGAAGAACGAACTTGAATTATATTAACACTTCCTTCCCAAGCAAATAGAGGTTGGTCACTCCAGGTGTGATAGGCAGCAATATTAGGAGAAATTGAACAAAACTCTCCATGGGTACCTGCTTCATCCTTCTTCCTACGAAAAATATCTCGGATCTTAGCCCATACAGATTTTGTTTCCTGTTTGGTTTGACTCACTGCTTTAGCTACTTGATTCCTTTGACTGCTAAACGAAGCGGCAATTGATACTGATGAGGTTGAAAAACTAATACTCATCGTTCCAGTAATTAGCAGTAGATAAAAGACTCTGATTAATCGATACATAGGAGTTAAATGCCAAAGGCTTGCCGGGAATTAAATTAAAAATTATAAATTAATATTAATAATTAACTAAATAATATAAAACCAGAGTATAATTGATGGTAAAGCTATAGGAATTAAAATAGAAGCTGAGATATAAGCCTGTAGTCCGATTATTCCATAGACCGCTGTAGCACCAACTAATATCAATACTGATTGCTGTCGTTTTTGAGGCTTTTGTTGGAGCAGTAGCAGCGTTGTTCCTTTTCCTAACAATGCTGCTAATAGAATCATCCAGCTGTCGGGAATTAATTTTATTGTATGCTTCGATAGAAAATGGTGAACCATATAAGCATGGGCTTCACCTCCGGTAAATACCTTGGGACAAGTATCTGCTGGCTTTCTGGTTCGATTAAGTGGATGACACCAATATTCAATAGCTAGAGGTAGAGAAAAATTATCCTCGGCTTCATCATATCCCCCAGAGGCAATGATAACCACTTGCTGCTCAATGTTAGGAAAGTCACTTTTGAGGAATTCCCAAGCAGGCTTGTGCTCATAAGCCTGTTCTGGAGGAATAGAAAAGTCAATAATATAGCGCATCCCTAAGGGTAGATTCTTGGGTTTAACAGATGCGTTCGCGTAGCGTGGCCTACGGCCAATCGCAAAAGGTACATTATTTGGTTTGAGGGATGCGATCGCCTTTGGCGCGCCTGAGGCCTTTGGCCACGCTTTCGCCGTAGGCGACGCTGCGCGAACGCGAACGCCGTTCGCTTTCAGCGGGGCTTCGCCCATCGCATTATCCTGGTTACTGACTTGTTGAAGATACTGACTAACTTGCTGCTGAAAGTTGGTGGTACTTTCTAAATTAGGATTTAATCCTATCCCGTGGTTTGGCTGTTGGTGTAACTGGTGTGATAGAGCCAGTAGATAGGCAAAAGGACATGACTTTTTGCAGGTGGGATCCTGGGGGAGTTCCATATCCCAACGGAAAAAAGTAATATCCCCTTGTAGACTCCATTTAGGGCTAGCAATTTTTGGAAATACCTTGCGATTTTTATCCTGATTGACCCCAAAGACAAACCAGGTATCCTGTTGACTGACAGCGGATTGAATCGCACTAGCTAGTTTTTCCTCTCTTGGTTCTTGGGTATAGAGGAGATAATCAATTCCAATTACCTTAGCGCCTGATTTCGAGAGTTGTCTGACTAATTTGCCAAGGTATTCCCGTTCCATCGGCTGGGTTTTAAAGCCTTTTATCTCCAGTTGCGCCTGATTGATTGAGTCTTGATCAATAGCAATTAACAGTACAGAGCGTGGCTTCGCGGAGGATAATCCCTCCCGAGGAAACTGGTTTGTACTATCGCGATAGACAGCTTGAAGAAACGTTCGCCCATCTAGCAACATGTCTTGGACAGGAACCATAGCGCTAACTAAAAGCACACTAGCTAATGCGATCGCTTCTTTTGGTTTAGGTAGCCACTGCTTAAGTAGTTTCTGGTAACCCCAAGGCTCAATCCGAAATGGCTTAGCACCATAGGGACTAAAAAACGAAGGAATTAGGTAGGCTGATGGATAAACAAACTTTTCACCTACCTGTAAATTCCGACAAGCTGCCACCATTGCTTCCTGGACATCCTGATACTGAGCTAAGCGACTGCAAAATTCTTTGAGAAATACATGAGCAACATTATCATGAATTTCCTCCCGCATGATCACCACTTGCAATCCTAAATCAGCCAATCGATTGGCTATTTTTAGACCACTACAGGAGTTAAAGACACACAACTGAAGTCCCTGATTTTTAGCAGTAGTTAGGTATTCCTTTATTTCACTGATAGATACCAACTGCTCTGGCGCGATCGCTAATTTTCCATCAGTAACTTTTGTTTCATCACTATGACCCATAAAAAATAGAGCATCCCACCCCCTTTCATCCGTTATTTCTGCCGCCAGTGCTGCTTTAATATTTACCCCATCTCCTTGGTGTTGCCAGTCAAAAAACTCTACTTGAGCAACGCTTTTGAGCAACTTAATAGCCTGCTTATCTTTCTCCAAATTCAGATCTGTATTATCCCCCAAAATCGCTAAAATCCGAGGTTTACCATGGCGTAGTTTATTATCTCGCGCTATTGTTTCTGCCTGAGTAGTGATCGGAATTCTGGTAATCCGAATTCTCCCACTGGGGATATCCTCTGGAAGCAACTGCCATGCTTCCCAAGGAAGCCGTGCCAATTCTACAGAATCGCAGGCTATAAAAATAGCTACTTCTCGATAGGCTTCTGCTGTATTCTTTGACTGTGATACCCTTTTAGCAACAGTGAAAATTTGATGTTGAATTGTTTCTCGAATAGTCTGTAATTGACCTAACCACCGTTGAAAAACATCCAGAAATATCTCTTTTGCTTCTTCTAATTCATGTCCTAAGTCATCGACTACTGGTGTGATAGCACCACTGGATAATTCTCTGGCTCGCAATTTCGGGTAAAACTGGAGGTAAAGGTATCGCCACTCTTCATAACAGTCTATTACTTTAGCTGGATAGTCCAACTTAGCGGATACTTCCTGTCCGTAATTACCCCGTAAATAAAATAGACAGGATGAATCAGCTTGCCAAACATTTAGTCTAAAACTATTTTGATGATTAGTTGTCAATCGCTTCGCTCCAATTAAAAATTATCAATTAAAAATTAAAAAACTTACCACAAATATATTCGGGGGCTTTAAACATCGCTTTGCTCCAATTTAAAAATGGTAATTTATTACTTTTTTATTTCCATTACTCCCTACTCCCTATTAAAATATCATAAACATTTATCAGGATCAAAAGCGAAGGGAAGTAGGGTTAATGATGCTCCATTACTTAGAGAAATTGTAGCTACAAATTTTTGGTTCCACCTACCTGCTACTGCAACATGGAGATAACGTTCATTTACCAATATCGCTTCAGAGACGACACCAGTGAATTCGCTGATTCGTAACTTCATACCAGGGGGAAGTGTATTACCAAGACAGTCTTCGATTAGCAATAGCAATGCCCATTCTCGAGTATCTTCTGGTGCTTTCTGGTAAATGAACCAGGTAACAGCACATAGTTTGAACAGAATGCCATTTAAATTAACAGTTTGGTAAGAACCACGAGCATGAGACGGAACAATTAATCCTTTTTGTCGTCTCAACTCTTTAGCGATCGCTCGATATCTGTCTGGTTCATCCGATACTGGACTAATCCGACGCATCGATGGCTTAGAAAACGTATAGTCAGGAAGCAGTTGCCAAGATAAACAGCTTGCTAACTCATCCATTTCTCCTCGCAGCCACTCTGCTGTATTAATTGCTGTCTCAGCAAAGAATGGTAGGATTTCCTGAACAGAACGCTTAGTATTAGCAACTGGAATTGTGATCTCTTGGGAATCTAACCAACGCAAGTAGTGGAGTAAATGATTTGGTTGCTGATCAAATAAAGACAGAGGTAAATTATAGTTACTGTTACCTTGTGGTAAGTTAGTTGATTCGCGATAATTAACCAACTCGTCGTGACGTAAAACACCTCGAATAATACCCTGTTCTTGGATTTCTTTAACCTCAATTAGGATATAGAAATGAGCCGCAAGTTCTGGTAATTCAACCGCAGCTATTGGTACAGTAACCAATTGCTCATTGGAGTTATCCGTGACAATTATACAAAGATTAAACTCCCCAACTCTCAAATTACATACCGTATCAATCAGATTAGCATAATCTGGTTGATACACCGAACAGTTATCCGTAATAATTGGTAGCTGATTAACCCGTTCTTCTAACCATCTTTCAAAACCCAATAATGCTAAACTATTTAGATAACTTTGCTGCTGGTTTACTTCATTATTAACTTGTATACTAATCTTCATTGCTTCCTGAAAATCTTCAGTTTCAAGCCAAAATAATTCTAGGATTGGAAGGGTTATATCCATTGAATCTATACTGGGATTACCCATTGTTTTCTCCTTGTTTTTTGTTATGTTCATCTATATATCGGCACAGTCGCTGAGCATATAAACTAGTCATTGAACGGCTTTTATACGTACTCAGTTCGGCTACCGCTTCTTGAAAAACTTGTGTGTTTAAAAAAGCCTCGACTTCCTGAATCAAGTTACTCAAATAATCAAGCTTTGTTGCCTTTTCTTCCAGAGCTAATCCCTTAGTAGTTGTTGAGATAAGCTGGAAAAAATTTTCTACACTCAGATACTGAACGCGATTGAGCAGTTTCCCTGGTGCCAAGACTCGGCTGGCTTGGGAATGATTGGTCATATTCAAAAGGGTTGCTATCTCTTTAAGAGACTTCCCCTCACAGTAAAGCAATCGGAAACCTGGGATAACCTTTGACGCAAAACAAGCGTAACGGCGTCTTTGCTCTAAAGAGGTAATGTGCTCAACCAACGCTTGCGCTATAGCGTTATCTAAAACCTCAATCAGTCCCTGTTCAAGAAAATCCTGCAATTCAGATTGTCCTAAATGATCTATGGTATTAATAGAGTTTAGATCAGGTAATTCTTTGGGGAAATACTCGCCAGTTTCTGGCACCCGTGCTTCTAGAGGTTCCCAGATCGGACTTCCTCTGCGGCTCCAAATCTCCTCTTCTTGCAGACCCTTGGCTATCCTGGTTAGTTCTTTGTGAAGCTCTTTGGTGGAATTGATGATAACACCACGTTCTGGCAACAGGTGGAGCATGTCTTGGAGTTGGTCATCCCTAGGCTCAAGGCATTGCTTGACTCTATGGTTAAATCTATGGTTAACTCTATTGCGCCGCTGCTCTTGTCTGTCTTGAGAATAGACAGTATGGAAGGTTTCTACTAGTTTGCGATCGCGTGGATAGAGTTGTTCAAGGTGTCTGAGTTTAACTCGTCCCAACAGTGACCAGTTACTGGACAATGGCAATCCCTGTTCAGCTAAACAACGTTTGATGTCAGGATGTTGTTTAGTTTTAAGATATGCCCAATTGTCCAAACTGAGGCGAGCTGATGAGTTCAGACGATAGCTTGCCAATACATCAATGGTAAAAAACTGACCAAGCCCAGGTTCAATCTCACCTTGCTGATTCAGAACCAGTTGAGTTTTGCCATCACTATCGAGAATAATCGGAGTTTTGCCATCATCGTTGAGTACATAGGATAGCAGCTCACGGTAAGTTAACCGATAGTCAAGGCAAAACTGACTCCCTAGTGTTTTACAAGCCTTTAAGATCGAGGAAGAAACATAGCACCGAAGACAAAGTCCAGCTAACGCCTGGGATGTACGCTCAACAGTAGATAGCTCAGCGCGAAACCAGGATAGCAGTAAATCCTGGATATCTCGCTCCCACTGAGCTGATAATTTTTCCTTTGGATGTAATCCCAGGAGTGTTTGTTGAAAAAACTCCTGTGCTTTGTTGTGATGGCAGACTTTGTAGCCTTCTTCGTTATTGCCTGGGTCAAATACCCGAATTGTCGAGTATCTAGATGCATCCATAACTGATTGAGACAGCACTCTAGTAGTATATAGATGTCAGGCTATTTAACCTATGCAGTTTTCTCTAGCAACAGCAACAGGCAAGGGGTTGGTCCATGGTGGAACGATTGAGGTTAATCGGTAATGGGGAAGCAGTGTGAAACTCAATCGATTGAGGCGACGAAAATTCATATCTCAAAGTTTAGGAGCTCTGGGAATAACTCTGTTATCCACTGCTTGCCAAAAAGCTTACAATTCTCAAGAGATCACCTACTCTGTTTCTGGAGATAAGTCTTTGTCACTAAAGTATATTAACGTTGCCCCTACCAACAATCAACCACCAACTGGATTAATTGTCTGCTTACATGGCTTTGGAGCCAACTCCCAAGATTTGGTATCCTTAGCAGAGGCGCTAAACTTACCAGACTATCAGTTTCTATTTGCTGAAGCTCCCTTTGACCATCCTGCTGTACCTGGCGGTAAAATGTGGTATGACTTAAATGGCTCCGACTATCAAGGCTTAACCGAAAGCAGAAAGCAGCTAATTGATTGGCTCAAATCCCTTGAAGTTAGCACTGGCGTGCCCCTATCCCGCAGCATTCTGAGTGGATTTTCCCAAGGCGGAGCCATGACATTAGATGTAGGGTTAACCTTGCCAATAGCAGGCTTAGTATCCATGAGTGGCTATTTACATAGCGAACCCCAACCTCCTACAGGCTCATCGTTACCACCGATTTTGATAGTTCATGGCAGACAAGACGAGGTTGTACCGTTAATTGCTGCTCACCATGGTAGGGATACTCTAACTGGTTTAGGAATACAGGTCAAGTATCAAGAATTTGACATGGGACATCAAATCATCCCAGAGGTAGTAGTGTTATTTCGTAATTTTGTTATGGAACTAATGGCTAATCGTTAATCTGTTCGGGTAGCGTGACCGTTCGCGTAGCGTGGCCTTTTGGCCAAGCTCAAAGACTCTTAGCTCATTTAATTTTTTCGATTCCAAAATCCTGATAACAATTAGAAACTCAGTAGAATACAAAAGTTTGTCAGACTAAGCCTAGCTCCATCTTCCCCATCTTGCCATCCCTCACTTTCTACACAACTAGGTGTAGTCTACTTGAGTGCAGACTACTATAATTACTCCCCTATCAATCTTGTTTTAAATTAACAGACCACTAGGGTGTAAAGTGTCAAACTGATATAAGCACCTAAACAAAATTAATTTCCTAATAATAATCTCTGAAAGCCTTACGATGTAAGGCTTTGAGTTTTGCAAAATGTGTAATTAATTTTGTGCACCTGCTTATTTCACAAAAAATTTACAAAATCTTGAAATTCTTTCAGTGTAGATAACACAAACTTGATGAGGAGTTGGTCACTTTAAGAGGCTGAGCTAATCCACCAGAGAACTCTATGAACGTTATTGAAACTAAAATACCCGAAGTCTTAATTCTTGAACCCCGTGTCTTTGGTGATGACCGTGGTTTTTTCTTTGAAAGCTACAATAAAAGAGTTCTAGCAGATAAAGCTGGGATCACCGCTGAGTTTGTCCAGGATAACTATTCCCGTTCAGCCCAAGGAGTGCTTCGAGGATTACACTACCAGATTGAGCAGCCCCAAGGTAAATTGGTGCGGGTTTTACTCGGTACTGTATTTGATGTGGCAGTGGATATTAGAAAAAGCTCCCCGACCTTTGGGCAATGGGTTAGTTGTTTGCTTACTGCAGAAAATAAACAACAAATCTGGATTCCCGCTGGATTCGCTCACGGATTCCTGGTGGTATCTGAATTCGCTGAAGTTTTATATAAGACTACTGACTTTTACGCTCCTGATCACGAGCGGAGTATTTTGTGGAATGACCCTGACCTAGCCATTCATTGGCCTGTGACCGACTCTCCCAGTCTGTCGGCTAAAGATCAAGCAGGTAAGTCTTTCAAAACAGCCGAGGTTTTTGCGTGAAAAAAATCTTACTAACTGGCATCACTGGACAAGTGGGTCAAGAGTTGCAACATACTCTGAGTCCCCTAGGCCAAGTCATCGGTGTGGGGCGCTCGGATATGGACTTAGCTGACCCACAGAGTATTCGTCAGGTAATTGATCAGATTAAGCCTGAGGTGATTGTCAATGCAGCAGCTTACACGGCTGTGGATAAAGCAGAGACAGAACTGGCATTGGCTAAATCGATTAATGCTGTTGCTCCGACCATCATGGCAGAGGAAGCTCAGAATTTAGGAGCCATCCTGCTGCATATTTCCACTGACTATGTGTTCGATGGCAAAAAAAATACTCCTTATACGGAGCAAGACACTCCTAACCCCATCGGTTCCTATGGTAAGTCGAAACTGCAAGGGGAAGAAGGGATACAGCAAAAATGCGATCGCAATCTCATCCTGAGGACTGCTTGGGTTTACGGTACTCGTGGTCATGGCAACTTTGTCAAAACCATGTTACGACTAGGGGCTGAGCGAGAAGAGCTTCGGGTAGTAGCGGATCAAGTGGGTACTCCTACCTGGGCTAAGGATATAGCAGTAACAATTACTCAACTTTTGCAAGCAATGGATTCTAATCCAGTGGTAGGGGGAATCTATAACTTCACCAACAGTGGTGTGACTAGTTGGTATGACTTTGCCGTTGCCATCTTTGAAGAAGCCAAACTCTTGGGCTTTCCCTTAAAATTGCAGCGAGTTGTCCCAATTACTACCCCAGAATATCCCACTCCCGCCCAGCGTCCTGCTTACTCAGTTCTCTCAAACCAGAAAATATCCCAAACCTTGGGAAGCTATCCGCCCCATTGGCGTCAATCTTTGAGGCAAATGCTAGCAGAACTTTATCAAAAGCTTGGGAATCGGGAGTAGGGAGTAGGGAGTAGGGAGTAGGGAGTAGGGAATCGGGAATCGGGAATCGGGAATCGGGAATCGGGAATCGGGAATCGGGAATCGGGACTCGGGAATTGGGAATCGGAACAA
>NZ_JAAHHS010000439.1 GCF_010692395.1 Moorena sp. SIO3H5 | reverse complement strand
TCTGTCGTATCGACATTTTTATAAACCCCTTGCCAACGAACTAAGGCTAATTCTAATCTTTCGCTAATTAGTCGTCCTTGTTCATCTTCAGTTAAAGGCTGATAGACGCCATTGTGCAATCTAAATCCGGCAAAATCCTCTGGATTAAACGGGTCGTACCAAAAATATTCTGGTACTCTGACTTGGTCTTGATAAACTAATTTTTTAGTAGTTTTATCCGTGTTGGCTGTACTGTCAGAAATTAGCTCAATAATCACATCAGGTGCTTTACCTTCTTCCCAAACTACCCAACTGAGTCGTTCGGCTTTCGGAACTCCAAGCACTACAAATACATCCGGACCTCTAAAATCTTGATTCTTAATTTGTTCTGTACTGAAGTAAAGAAACATATTACCCCCAAAATAGCCATCCTCCCGCTGGGCTAACCAAGGGTATAACGGGTCAGTCAGCAATTCCATCTGAAGTTTATGTCGTTCCGTTTCCATGGGAATACCGTCATCACAGGGAAGTTCATATTGAGTTGGCGGTATAGGAGGAGTATTAGGCACAACAGCAGAGGTGATAGTTTTAGACATAGTGGTGGTATTTCCTACTCAAATTTAACGCCTATCGCTAAGGTATCGTTGAAACTCGCTAAAAAACCCAGCCGTTGGTTCTGTCTTTTTTGACCAAGCTATGGTATCGGAGTTGCTACACTATAGCGGTTTTAAATTTGGTGAGGTACAAATTTTAGGGAACAGGGAACAGCGATGCAGCGCGGTCTTGGGGGTTTCCCCCATGAGCGACTGCATCAAGACGGGAACAGGGAACAGGGAAGAGATAAGAGGGAGCAGGGAGCAGGGAGCAGGGAGCAGAGGGACTTTTGGCAGCTTTACACAAGTTAATACTGTGAGGTTTATTTTTGTCCAGGTACCTACACTAGCTCTTCTATTAGTAGTCAATTTTCATAGGACAACAAAGGCCTCAGCTTCCGCTAAAAGCGATCGGAATAGTTTAGGGTCGCAAAGGTCAATCGCTAAAACAATTCTATAGGGTTAATTATAATTATAAAATACACTTAGGTTTCTGCTCCCTACTCCCTACTCCCTATTCCCTACTCCCTACTCCCTACTCCCTACTCCCTTTCCTAAAAAATTATGACTTCCTTAACCCTTGATCTCCAATCAATTAACCTTACCGACGAGCAATTTTTCCAGCTTTGTAAAGACAACGATGATTTTAAATTTGAACGCAATGCTAAGGGAGATTTAATTATTATGTCACCCACTGGCGGCAGCACCGGAAACCGGAATGGTAGATTAAACCAACAGTTGTTTAACTGGAGTGATTCCAATGGAACTGGCATTGCTTTCGATTCCTCGACTGGTTTTAAACTCCCCAATGGTGCCGACCGTTCCCCCGATGCATCTTGGATACCATTACAAAGCTGGAATAGTTTAACTCCTCAACAACAAGAGAAATTTCTGCCCCTATGTCCTGATTTTGTGATTGAGTTACGTTCTCCCAGTGATAGCTTGACAGCAATTCGCAAAAAAATGGAAGAATACCGAGACAATGGTACTCGTTTAGGTTGGTTGATTAATCGTAAAGAGCGACAAGTGGAAATTTATCGACCAAGTAAAGAGGTTGAAGTTTTAGAGTCTCCCACTAGTTTATCTGGAGATGAGGTTTTGCCTGGTTTTGTGCTGTATCTTAATTTAATTTGGTGAAGGTTTTTGCTGATTGCTTCCCTAGAAACAAGAGACTGAAAAATTTTTTTTTGTTGACAATTATTTACTCTTCTGTTAACGTATCCAGGTAATTACAATTAACTCAATCCTGGAAACGGGAGTCAAACAAAAAAACAAATAGTGGAATAAGCTTATGGCGCTAGTTGTCCAAAAATACGGTGGTACCTCGGTAGGCTCTGTAGAACGCATACAAGCCGTTGCCCAGCGAATTCTCAAAACAGTGCAACAGGACAATTCCGTGGTAGTGGTGGTGTCCGCTATGGGTAAGACTACCGATGGTTTGGTACAACTAGCGAAAGCCATATCCCCTAATCCCTGTCGTCGGGAAATGGATATGTTGCTATCCACCGGTGAGCAAGTGTCCATTGCTCTATTATCCATGGCGCTACAGGAATTAGAACAACCAGCTATTTCCCTCACTGGCGCTCAAGTGGGTATTGTAACAGAAGCTAAACACAGTAGCGCTAGGATTCTGCAAATCGAAACCCAGCGGCTGGAGCGATGTTTGAAGGACGGGAAAGTTGTAGTGGTTGCTGGTTTCCAGGGCATCACCAGCACTGATGAGTTAGAAATAACTACCCTAGGTCGGGGTGGCTCTGATACCTCAGCCGTAGCCCTAGCCGCATCACTGGGGGCATCTCGGTGTGAGATTTATACCGATGTACCGGGGATTTTAACCACTGACCCCCGGATTGTACCGGATGCTCAACTAATGCCGGAAATTACTGCTGATGAAATGCTGGAATTAGCTAGCTTAGGGGCAAAAGTCCTCCATCCCCGTGCAGTGGAAATTGCTCGCAACTATGGCTTAACCTTAGTGGTACTATCCAGCTGGAGCGATGAGCCTGGCACTAGGGTAATTTCCCCAAGCTCTCCCCCCCGTTCCTTACAGGGGTTGGAAATTGCTCGACCAGTGAATACCGTAGAATATGACACCGACCAGGCAAAAATAGCCCTCTTACGAGTGCCCGATTCCCCTGGTGTAGCAGCACGGTTGTTTGGTGAAATTGCAGTTCAAGACCTAGATGTGGATTTGATTATCCAGTCAATTCACGAACATAATACTAATGATATTGCCTTTACCGTCAATACCGCTATGATCAATCGAGCGGAAGCAGTAGCCGAAGCCATTGCTCCCGCCCTGCGTCGCCAAACCACCCCCGATACCCAAGAAGCAGAAGTGATGGTAGGTAGGGATATTGCTAAAGTCTCGATCACTGGGGCAGGGATGATTGGACGTCCTGGGGTTGCGGCTCAGATGTTCGAGGCTTTAGCGGATGCTGGTGTCAACATTGAGATGATTTCCACCTCCGAAATCAAAGTCAGCTGTGTGATTGATGCCCTCGAATGCGATCGCGCGATCGCGGCCTTGTGTAACTGTTTCGATATCAACAATACCCCCATTCATCTACCCATTCCTCCTGAAGCAGGAGATAGTCACCACTTAACTCCGGTCACCCATCCCCCCGTTCGAGGTGTAGCCCTAGACGTCAAGCAAGCCCGTCTAGCCATTCGTCAAATTCCCGATCGTCCAGGCATGGTAGCCAAGATATTTGGAACCTTGGCAGAGCACAATATTAGTATTGATATGATTATCCAGTCCCAACGCTGTCGAATCATTAATGGAATTGCCACCAGGGATCTTGCCTTCACAGTACCTCAAGCGGAAGCAGAAATGGCTCAGAAAGCTCTACAACAGATCGCACCAGTGATTGGGTGTAGTGAAATTCTCCTGGATGCGGATATTGCAAAAGTCAGTATTGTCGGTGGTGGCATGGTTGGCCAACCAGGGATCGCAGCACAAATGTTTGCTGCCCTAGCTTCGGAACAAATCAATATTCAAATGATTGCCACCTCAGAAATTAAGATTAGCTGTGTTGTTGCCCAAGACCAAGGAGTGCGAGCATTGCAAGCTATTCATAAAGCCTTTGGTCTTGCTGGAAGCAAAAAAATTGAGGTTCCAGCATAGGAATCTAGAGAGAGGGGAGTGTGGGGAGAGGGGCGGGGGCGCGTGGGAAGATAGGGGAGTGTGGGGGGAAAAGTAGTTTTCAATAATTGGGTATAGTTAAAGACATTGTCTTGATCCAAAGCGCGAGTGGTTTGATTTCTGTGTGGGTCACCCTTATTAAGGTGGGGGAAAAAACCCTTTCTGACTCCCCATCTCCCCACCTCCCCATCTCCCCACACCTCCGACACTTCCCACACTTACCAACAACCTTATTTATTTCCAGGCAAGAACTTTAATATGTCATTAAGAGCATCAGAGGAGTTGTTTCCAGGAGAGTTAACCTTAGGCACACCTGTTCCCGATGGCAGGGAAGGAATAAAGTCAATAGATTGACCTGAGGATCCCGGTAGAGTAGCTAGGGCTACGCGATCGCCTCCCACTTGTCGTAGCACATCCAATACCTGAACGACCTCGTTGTAACTGGCCTCCTTGGAAGCATAAAGCGCCATCAACCCATAAGGATTGGTTTGACGATATGCCTGCAGTTTCTTTTTGAACTGCTCTTGGGTTACTACTGGCTCCTGTTCAACGTAGAGTTGACCAAACTCATTAAGGCTAACCATTAAGATTTCCCGTCCTTGAGCCTTAGCAGTACTTGCCTTAGGCAAATCCACGCTCAGGGCTTGCTGGCGAGATAAAGTAACAGCTGCCAAAATGAAAAAGGTCAGAATACAAAAAATTACATCAATCAGGGGAACAATCTCAACCCGAACCTCTTCCGGCGAGCTATCCATTCGCAGTCTTAGAGGATGGACTGCCATTGGGGAAGGAGCTGAATCCTTTTTTTTCGTCATAAATTTTTCCTGTGACTAAGAGCTTTCTTCTTGTTGTAACCAATCTTGTCGATAAAGCAATTCCAACTCGCTTCCAGCTTTGCGGAACACTTTAACTTGGTTAAACCAAAAAGCCTGAAATAGTCGATAGAAAGCCAGACTGATAATCGCCACAATCAAACCGGTAGCTGTGCTAATCAGAGATTCTCCAATCCCCTGAGTCACCCCATCGGTGGAAGCTGTGCCAAGGTCACTAATGCGAATGGAACCCAATGAATTAATCAAGCCCAACACTGTACCGAGTAATCCCAACAGTGGTGCTAGAGCAATCACAGCTTCCAGGAGTTTGTCCCCCCGTCGCATAGCAGCTAATTCATCATCCGCAGCCGACTCTAGAGCCAGCCGGAATACCTCTGGGTCAGGATTATTTAGTCGTAAAGGAGCATACAAATATCTACCGATGGGTTGTCGGCGTGACTCTAGGGCAATTTGTCTAGCAACATGCCAACTACCAGCTGCTGCCTCTAGAACACGATTAACAATTATGCCTTCCCTCAACGCTATAGTTGCCCAAAACCAGATCCGTTCAAAAATTGTACCCATAGTCAGGATCGATAGAGCCAACAGAGGCCACATGGCGATCCCACCTTTTGTAATAAGTTCGACAATATCCACGACTTGCCCTTACTTCCAAATAACTCAGTGGTCTATCAATCTTTTATTGATTTTCAACCACTTGCCAAGAAACTGATCCTATTCTCCACGAGTTAACTGATTAGGTCAGGAAATTTACACTTGGACTTTAGCACATCCGGTACAGAGTGTCTTAGGTAGTGCAGGGAGTGGGGGTAGTTTGGGGAGAAACGGGAGATGGGGAGATGGGGAGAAACGGGAAATAGGGAGATGGGGAGATGGGGAGATAGGGAGATAGGGACGAATTTAATTTCAATGGGGTCTGATCACCATAACCAAATTCCATATAAGGTCAAGCTTCAATTTTTGGTTTCAGTGTGGAATGGGCATCTTGCCCGTTTCAGTGTGGAATGGGCATCTTGCCCGTTTCATTTGCCTAAGTCTTCAAATCTCTAATTCTAGTAAAAACTCTAATCAAACGGGTGGTTATCACCATAGTCGGTTTCTGAAAGAATCTGGCACTATAAATAGTAGCTATAGAGTATTGAGTCCTGTCTTGATGCAGTTGGTCATGGGGAGAACCCCCAAGCGCACCTCTGCATCGCTTAAACCATTAGTTGGAGGTGTGGCTTTCCTACCCACGGAACTTGCGTGAGGGATGAGGTATTAAGCCGCAAATTTTGATGAACAATCCAATTCAATCTTTTTACAACTGGTATCGCAACACTATCCGCCATTCTAAGTATCGCTGGTGGATCATCTTGGGAACCCTAGTTTACTTTCTTAGCCCCATTGATATTTCCCCAGACTTTATTCCCATCATTGGGCAAATTGATGATATCGCAGTTATAACCCTGCTGGTTTCGGAGCTGTCTCAGTGGCTAATTGACTTTGCCAAAACCCGCCAAAGCGAAAAAATTGCCAATGACACTCAAGATCCTAAGGTCAAGACTGTGGATGTAGACTCTATGGGTG
>NZ_JAAHHS010000438.1 GCF_010692395.1 Moorena sp. SIO3H5 | reverse complement strand
GGGTATCCACCCGTTGCACAACCATTTTGTTTTGGGTCAGGGTACCAGTTTTATCAGAACAAATGGTAGTCACACTTCCTAAGGTTTCCACAGCTGGTAGTTTGCGGATTAGAGCATGACGGCGTACCATTCTCTGGGTTCCTAGGGCTAAGGTTACAGTCACCACCGCTGGCAAGCCTTCTGGAACTACAGCCACTGCCATACTTAAAGAAACTTCTACCAGTTGTTGGAACACACTCAAGTCCCAACCGCTTACGCCCAAGCCAATGATAATTACTAGTGCTACTAGCAACAGCGAACCGGTTACCAAAACTGTTCCTAGCTGAGACATACGCTGTTGCAGAGGCGTCGGTTCACTTTCCACCCCTTGTAGCATCTGGGCAATTTTCCCCAGTTCCGTATTCATCCCAGTACCAGTAACTAGGACTTTACCTCTGCCTTGGACAACTTCAGTTCCCTGAAAAACTAAATTAATGCGATCGCCTATGGGAGTATCTTCCGATAGCTCCACCTCTACGGTTTTATTGACAGCATTAGCTTCCCCAGTCAGTGCAGATTCTCTGACTTGCAAATTCGATGCCTCGATCAGCCTACCATCTGCTCCAACTTGTACCCCAGCTTCCAGCAACATCATGTCCCCTGGCACAAGCTGTTGACTATCTATCTCTAAGGTACGACCATCCCGCAGCACTCGTACCTTAGGGGATGCCATACTTTTCAGGGCTGCTAGGGCTTTTTCAGCACGGCTTTCCTGGAGATACCCGAGGATGCCATTGAGAATAACGATTGATAGGATAGCAATCGTATCTTTGAAGGGAAATTCACTGGCCTTTTCTGAGGCTTGTTGCAGATTGATCAGATCTAAAATCCCGGAAACTATGGCTACTGCAATCAGCATCAACAGCATGATGTCCTTGAATTGATCAAGGAACATTGCCCAGGAACTGCGCTTTGCTTTTTCCTCTAGTTCATTTAAGCCATAGTATTGTAAGCGCTGTGATACCTGTTGAGAGGTCAAACCGACTTGAGGGTCACAGCCAGATTCTGCTAAAGAATTTTCAACAGATTGGGTGTACCACGCTTTTAACGGGTCAGGCAATAAATTAGATTGGGTCAATGGATTCACCGGGAATGTTTGCGTTTAGATGATATGCATTCGATCATAAAAATTTCCTAGGGAGTTTGGAAACCAAGACTATAATCGAATCTAGCGCAACAAAATAGCACCAGATGCAGCAAGTGAAGATCGTAAGCATAAGCGCTACGCGCACGCTGTGCGAACAGCGGTCAGCGGTCAGCTTAAAATAAACCTATGCAGGCCTATGGCCACGCTACGCGAACGGGAGAATTTAAGATTGAGAGATTAATGAGAATAGAAAGTCTTGGTAAAAGCTCATCTAAGCCTATGCTGATAGCTGATAGCTGATAGCTGATAGCTTAGTGAAGATCTGTTATTCAAAGTCTGTATTCTAAAGATAGGCAGTTGGCGCTAATCCTAGTAATTTATTCCGTATTTGATCAGGTTTTATTTACTGGTGAAGCTCAACGGTTGACCATTAACCCTAATCGTCAGAGGAATAATTTAATCTATATTTTATCATAGCTATGAGGTACAAATATTTTTTTTCCCTTATTACCTATTACCAGCTCCGAAGCTCCCTGTTCCCTGTTCCCAGATCCGCTGTTCCCTAAAGCCTAGAAAATTGCACTTCATGAGGAAATATAATTGCTATATTGGTTAATATTGATAGCGAACATTGAAGTAAAAGCCCTCATCCTGGGCATTGTTACTGCGATCATCCAAATCAACCAGAGGAATGCCATAGTCAAGTCGCAGATTAAGCCCTGTCACTGGCTGCACAATTAGCCCTAAGCCAATACCCGCTAAAAAGCGTTGTGACGGTAAGGTATTAGGATTGTCAGGGTTATTCCAGACATAACCCATGTCGAAAAACGGAATTAGTTGTAATGCGGGGTCATCGTCTACGTCTCGATGTAAAGTGATACGGTCTTCAATAGAGAATCTTACTCCATTGTCCCCTGCTCTGATATTTTGACGGTAGCCCCTCAGGGATTGACCACCCCCAAGCAAAAATTGTTGGGGAGGCAATAGGCTATTGGGGGTAAGCTGAACTTCGGTTCCCATAATTAAGAAATTATCCTCTGAGAGAATCTGCAACCGCTGTACTTGACCTACCCAGCGAAAAAAGCGCCCATCAGGTATAGGATCGGGGTTGATAGTGGCATCAAACCAGCCAGTTCCGAGACTCAAAAGCGATCGCAAAAACCAAGTTCCTTGCAAATCCCGACGTAGATACTCTTGTTCAAACTTAATCACGCTCAGGGTAGTCGAGCCATCTTGATCTGGACCAAAGCCAAACCCAAGAGGCTCATCACCCAAAAAAGTCTGACCATCTCTGTAGCTGAATCCTAGAGACAGAGCAAATTCTTCCCGAGGTGTGCGGTACAACGGCTGACGAAATCGAAGTTCATATAGCTCAGATTCTCCTTCAATATCAAAAACATTGAATGGTGCTTGAGTCACCCGATTACGGTCGATCACTGTTCGCAGTTCTAAGGTACCATTTCGGGGATTGAGGGGAAAGCGATAGCCAAAATCAAAAATATTAGACCCGCCAGTGGTCGAACGGCGATAAGTGAAAGAAATTTCATCCCCATTGCCAGTTAGGTTGAGATGCCGAAGATTAAAACTCATTCGTTCAGATCCAATACTAGGAGGTGAATAGTTATCAACCCCTACACTGCCTTCAAAGGGATTAGCTTCCACAACACGAACAATCAGAATGCTCTGTCCTGGTTTTGTTCCTTTGCGCAGGCTTGCTTCTATACTTTCCAACTTTGGGTCAAGCCGTAACAATCGTAATTGGTTTTCCAATTCAGTAGTATTGAATGGTGTTCCAGTACCTAACTGGACACGGCTGCGGATATAGTTGGCATTGAGTCGGCGTGTTCCTTCAACTTCGATCTTTTCTATACCCCCTTCTAGAACACGAATTGTAACAATGCCCTTGTTAATGTCAATGGTTTGCTCGACCAGAATTGCTCTAGTGTTAATATAGCCTTGCTTGAGGTAAAGCGTAGTAATAGCATCCGCGACTTCTCTTAGTTGCTCAAGAGTCAGGGAGCGTCCTTGATAAGGTTGTATGATCTGCTTAAACTGCTCTGGTGAAAAGATGGTGCTGCCAATGACTTCAATTTTATCAACTTGAATTGTTTGAGAGTCAAAAGCAGTTAGTCTAGCCGGTGTATTGGGTTTATTCTCTAGTAGAATTGGTTGTTGTGAATCTGATAGTATGGGCGGTAATGGTTCCCCTATCTGATTTTGATAATTTCCATCAACCAATTGTCCTGAGTCCTGAGGGATTTTCTTCTCCTGCTGGTTAACCAGAAGGTTACTTGTGCTTAGAGATCTATGATTGCTTGGCAAAGAGGTTAGGGTTACTGCTAGGGCATCATTACAACTGGTACAGGCAATTATTAAATACAACGGTGTAATTTTATTTGATATATTTATTTTTAATAAATACTTTATAAGCACAATTTTAATTAACATCTGATGCCAAAGCAATCCGATCTTCGAGCGCATCGGGTTTTTTATTCTCCTTAGGTGGGGATATCTAGGGATTTTGGGTGACAACTAATGGTTCAAACGTAAACGCCACTAAAAAGCCTAACCCTGATTAGTTCAAAAATTCCAAAAAACTATCACCATCGTCTCTCGCAGTTATAGCTTATATCAAATTCGTTTAATTACCCATAATCAAAATCTCTACCCTGTCTGACCCTGTGGTGGGTTTTCCGGTGTCAGTCTAACCTTTGTGTATTTAACAGGTGCGCCCCCGTTCGCGCCCCGGGTCGGGCTTTGCCTAAAGGCGCGCGCACCTCTTTGCGAATTTAATTCTTAATGGGTCAAGCACACCTAACGGACTTCAGATGAGTTGTTATTCTCTTCAAAGCACTTGCGATCATAACCAATTATATGAAATCCGGCTAAATAGTTACTGTTAAGCCTTGGCATCCTGCCAAAGCTTGAAAATGGGTGAGTCCCCGGATCAACTCAGGCTGTTTTAGTAGTACGCAACACCGATTCGGGCAAAGCCCGACGCTTCGCGAACACATAGAAGTTGCTCTAACTCAAAGATGTTCTCAAAGGTTCGGTTAGCAATCGGCTCATCCAAGATTGACCAAAGATGTTCTGCAGGTTGCAACTCAGGGGAGTAAGGGGGAAGAAACTCGCTTATGTAATCCGGATGGTAGCACGAATACCTGACCGGTGTGCCAACCGGCGTGGGTCTTCAGTTAAAATAACGTGTTTATTTTGGCCTAAGCTGAAATGTTGGGCAAAGTCAGCCAGGACTTGATTGAACAGTTGAATGTTTACTCTCGGTAACAACCACCAATAGGTTTGACCCGAAGCTGGATGCACAAAACCCCATACCCAAACCCACTCATAGCGCCACTGCACTTTGGAGACGAAACCGATAGATAGTGGAGCCTTAATCAATAAGTTTTGACCCTTTTCTGCATAGCCTGCCAACCATAAAGGCTCCACTATCCTTACGGTAACTTCAAAGGCAATAGGGGTTTCCCACCAGGGAACCCAGAGGCGGCGCACCATAGGGAAAGAGTCCAACTCGATGTTCGTCCATCGCCCACAACTCAATCTCTGCCCCCGGGTGCTGCTGTAACTGCTCTACTCGCTCAGGCAGTTTTTTTTCCAGTGTTTGAGTACATCCCAACCACTATTTTCAGCAAAGTTTTTTTGCCATAGATACTGTCAAGAAAAACATTTACGGAACTTATCTTTTCCGGCAGCGCGAATTTTTTCTAGTCTTGCTCTATATCCAAAGCAGAGTAAGGGTTTTGCAGGTAGATTACGTCTTATGATAACAACCCTAGATTTCCGTCATATTATCATAAAAGTTTGCGTATTAACTACGCAAACCTTTGTGCAATATTTTTTGGCTGATGACAAAAAGAAAATTCAGGGCTATTTCATTCTAAATAGGTCTTTGAGTGTGTTAAGGCATTAACCAGCCCGACGCTGGGCTTGAGCCATATTTTGAAAACCATTGTCCCGATATAAATTCAGAGGCTTTGTTGCGTGCTAGTGCCCAAATTTGTACGCCTAGGTGAGGTACGAATCCGTGAAGCATCTTCCCCTTGAGTCACCGATACGGACATAATGCACTTTGTTCTCCACTCCCCAATAGCCTCGAATCCGTTTGGCAAAAGCGTCAGCCGTATCGATAAATGAGGCAACAAAGAGCGCGAGTTTCGTGGGAAACTTCAATCAGAGAAGCCCGATAGATTCGACGTTCACCACTCCACTCGAATCAGGGTGCTCAGCCGAGGGAAAATCAGGTATACCATCAAGTTGCTCACGCTTTGCTGACGGTGCGTTTTTCAATCCGACCATGCCCCGAAGTTGATCTGTTTTACGGTCTGTTGGGCTTGAAAGGAACGCTTTGACGGCACTCAGTAACCTCGATTGGTTTCCTTTGAGTGCTCCCTTGGTAATCGTTCCCGCTATCAAGGATGACCATTACCGTTTTTTTGGGTGCTGATGGCATCAAAGGCGAACACCACACCCAAGAGAGCCATCTGTTGGATAAATGCTGGTAAGGCGGTAATTTCATTCGTCTTTGAATCCACCATCAAGGGACACAGAATCAGTCGAAGTTCCACAATGTAGGCGGTAACCAGCATAATGGCGTATGGGAGAATCTACCTGTGGGTCATCGCTGATCACTTCAATTGACCCCCGTAGCACAAAGCCCATCGGTGGCAATGGTTTCTCCGGGCAGGGTCAGAAGTTACCGCAAGAATAAGGCAGCCTTAATCATAAAGTTTTAACCCTTTACCCATAGCCGACCAACCATAAAGGCTGCCTTATTCTAAGGTTTCGTCTCCGGGTTGAACCCCAAAAAACCGAGATAAACAGGCGGAATACATCGGATATTCCACCCGTAGCAACGTCCGTCGAATCGTGCTGTAGGACGGGTTTGCGTCCTTTGGGAGGCGAAAATAAAGCAACCAATTGATCGTATTGAGGCTTTCAACCAATCCCCAATGGCAAGAAACCCTCGATTGCCCGCCGCAACCGA
>NZ_JAAHHS010000437.1 GCF_010692395.1 Moorena sp. SIO3H5 | reverse complement strand
CTTTTGAATAAAATAAGCTAAAGGCTGACAGCTGACGGCTGAATGCTTAGATGGGCAAATTCCCAGAGTTTCAATGCTCTAAAATCTCGAACTATTAAATTCTCCTGTTCTAGGTTTATTTTCAGCTGTCAGCTGACAGCTGACGGCTGAATGCTTACAGTCTGCTTTTTGGATTTCCACCATGAACCGTTCACCGGTTGTGCTCTGACAATAACTATCAAAAATCGCTCTTCTGTTCACTAAGCTGTTGCCAAAGAACTCGGGAGTCTTAATGGTGACATCCTAAATCTGATGGTGGGCAGGTAACAGAGTATTCAAGAAGTCGATTAACAGTGCTTTGTTGGACTCAGTGCCCAAGACCCGCTTAAAGCCGAAATCCGTAAGCAGGTGAATGTATTTATCTCGCCAGGGGAACACCATATTAATAGATAAAGGGTAAGCTATCAGCTAAGCTGTTCAGCATTTAGATTAGGATACCTAAATTGCTAAGTTGAGTATCTGAAGCTCGACCTTGAGTATCTGAACCTCTCCCTTGAGTATTTGAATACCATTGTTGAGTATCTGGACCTCTCCCTTGAGTATTTAAATATAAACCTTGAGACTCTGGACCTCTCCCTTGAGTATTTGAATATAAACGTTGAGCATCTGGACCTTGTGGACGAGTATCTGGACTTCGACGGTGAGTATTTGAATACCGTGGTTGAGCCTCATAGCCTTGTGAACGAACCTCTGAACCTCGTGAACGAGTCTCTGAACCCCCCTAGGGGATCGTCTGGGCCTCGTGGTCGAGCCTCTGAACCTCGCGGTCGAGCCTGATTGCCTCACGGTCGAGCCTGATTGATTCGTTATTTATCCTTATTGATTCGTTATTAAGTCTTATTGCTTCGTTATTTATCCTTATTGATTCGTTATTAAGTCTTATTGCTTCTTCTTGTACTCTCATTGCCTCATGATTGAGCCTAAGAGCCTCCCTAGGGGCTCCTCGGAGCCTCATTGCCTCTTGCCTCTTGCCTCTTGCCTCTTGCCTCTTGCCTCTTGCCTCTTGCCTCTTGCCTCTTGCCTCTTGCCTATGACATACCGTTAACCTATCTTTTGCTTCAGGATGCTCGACAAAGTAATCTTGGAGCAATTCACAGCCCCTAGCCAGCATATCACCTAAACTTTCAACCTCCACAATTCTGGCAGTTTTGTCGAAGGAAGCAGTGGTCAGCCTCTCTCCATCCGGGCTGAATTCTACACTATATTCCCAGTACTTATGCTCTTCTCGCACGTCTAATTGATTGCCCTGTAAGTCCCAAATTCTGGAAGTTTTGTCCTCTGAACCAGTGGCCAACCTCTGTCCATCTGAGCTGAATTTTACACTTGTTACCTTTTCCTGATGGCCTGTGAGCACGGCTAATTGATTGCCCTGTAAGTCCCAAATTCTGGAAGTTTTGTCCTCTGAAGCAGTGACAATCTTCTGTCCATCCGGGCTGAATGCTACATCGATTACCGCGCGCTTATGCCCTGTGAGCACGGCTAATTCATTTTCCTTTGTATCCCAAATTCTGGCAGTTTTGTCATATGAAGCAGTGGCTAGCCTCTGTCCATCCGGGCTGAATGCTACATCGATTACCGCGCGCTTATGCCCTGTGAGCACGGCTAATTGATTGCCCTGTAAGTCCCAAATTCTGGCAGTTTTGTCCTCTGAACCAGTGGCAAGGGTCTGTCCATCCGGGCTGAATGCTACATCCATTACCTGATCCAGATGGCCTGTGAGCACGGCTAATTGATTGCCCTGTAAGTCCCAAATTCTGGCAGTTTTGTCCTCTGAACCAGTGGCAATCTTCTGTCCATCCGGGCTGAATGCTACATCCGTTACCTGATCCGGATGCCCTGTGAACACAGCCCGTTCTCGGAATTTACTAATACTTTGCTGGAGGGCATATAGAGGACTGATAGCAGGATAGTGATCCAGGGGGCGACCATCTTTAACGAGATTAAATAGCTCTTGCCCAGTCTCCATTGCCTCATACAAAAGCTTTTGGTTTTCTGTACTGGTGCCGCAGCAAAAATTATCCTGTAACTGTACTATAATCCCAAGCCCTTCCCGTTCTAGTTGCATGTCTGTTTTGGCTTCCTCTATTTTTTCTCTAGCCTTGATACCAGTCACCCCAGCAACAATTACCGCAACTAAGGACAAACCCAATACAATTCCCCCTCTGGATATGGTTCGCTTGGCTTTTGCTTGAGCCTTGGCTAATATTTGACTAGCCTCTTTCTCAGCGGCCAAAGCCTTTTGGACTTCTCCTTTGTCTAAAACCTGACTAGCTCTTAAGAACTGGGAATCCAAATCGCTTAAGGCTTTTCCCCTAGACCATTGTTCCGCCTGCTCTAATGCTCCCCCCCGCAACAATCGAGACTCATCCTTACACCCAGAATCAACCCAAGCGGTAAACGCCTCAGCGTAGGGGCGCACTCTGGCCAATTCTTGATTGACCCAATCGGGTCCGAAAACCTCACCATAAATCCGGTTGTTAACCTCCAAACAGCCATGACGCTCAACCACCAGCCCCGATAACCTTAATTCCGTCTGTTCCTCAGTCCCATCAGCAGCTATACAACCGTTATCCAACACTTGCTGATACAAACCCAGTAGCCTACCAGCCCGTTGCTCATTCCTGAGAATGCGATCGCGTATGGTCTTCAAATGCTCCTGTTCATCCTGGGCTTCCCAATTTTCTATGATCTGGTTACGCACCACTTGTGCCACGGAAAGACTATTGCCCGATTCCGAAGTCTCGACTACCAAACGACACAACCGCTGGGTCAGAAACGGTTGTCCCCCCGTCCAGTTTACTATCTCACCTAAGACCTGTTCAGGATTATCCACCTTGCCTACCAAACCGGGAACCAAAGGCTCTTTGGCCTCCTCAAAGGTAAACCCAGTCAACTGAATATCCCGACCAATATTAAACGGGGTGCGCTGTTTATCCTGAATTAAATCTGCTGCAGTTGCCACCCCCAGCAAACAAAAGGTTAGACGATTGTAGGCTGGATTTTCGGCTCTTTGATTGTAACAGGCCCTAATTAAGGCAAAGAAATCATCTTTAAATGTAACTCTAATTATACTATCAATCTCATCCAGAAAAATCACAATCGGTTGACTTAGTTCGTTTAGGACAACCGACTCAATAAACTCATCTAACCACTGCACTGGCGAAAATTGTTCACGCTCTTTTAACCAAGGGATTAGCTGGATTTTTTCCTTTAATTTAAAACTAGTGACCAGACGTCTAATTAAACTGCCATACCACTGCTGGGAGGTTACTTGATTGCCAATTTTTGTAACATCAATAGAGGCACAAGCTACTCCCGCCTTTGTGAGCTTTTCCATGGTTCGTACCCGCAAACTGGACTTACCCATCTGTCGGGAATTGAGCACATAACAAAACTCCCCGGCCATCAATGCCTGATAAAGCTCGTGATCAGCTTGTCTGGTCACATAAGTGGGTTCATAGTGAGGTAAGCTACCTCCTACTTTGTAGATTATTGATTGTTGATTGGTCATTGTTGCATCCGACTCCCGACTTCCGACTTCCTGTTGCCTAATCCCGACTCCCTACTTCCTAAAATGCGATCGCTAAAATACTGACGATACAAATTAAATCTCAAACTACAATCATTGCCATGGCGTTGGACGATTCCAATACTTTCCAACTTCCGAGTTATCTTACAATCCAGGCGGACGGGCTTAGTTGTACTAACTAATAATTTAACAGCGTCCAGCAATTGGGGATGCTCTTCAATACTAGTTAAAAGTGAGAGCAGATGACTGCGATAAATTCCGGCTTCTGTGGGGGCTAAAGCCAAAAGGGTATCCAGGGTTTTCTCGGCTGGTTGGTGATTCTTGAGATAATCAAACGCTTGGGACAATAAATCAGGATGTCCCCCCACCATTGCCATCAGTTTCGTTACTGAATCCACAGATAACGTCAACCCATAACTCTCGGCAAAGCGTTTTACCTGCTGAGCATCAAACTCTAGTAATTCTATCGGTAATCCCACATTAAACGGCGACTTATTGATATCTAAATTAATGTAAAATTCCGTGGCATGAGCCACCACCAACCGCAGTTTTTTCCAACTATCGTCAAACTTGCTACTCTCATGCCAACTACGGAGCAAAGGCAAAAACCCTTCCGCAATCTCTTGATGGTGAAATACTCTATCAAGGTCATCCAAGCACAACACTAACGGACTTTCTAAAGAGGCTAACAAATACTCTTCAAAGTAGGTGGTGCAGTTGTCTACACTGGTAAACAAACTATCATCCCAATAGGTCTGCAACTGATTAGTCAATTTCAGTTTTTTACCAACTTGCAAGCAAAACGACTTTAAAAATATATCTAATTCAGTGAAAGGGAGCTGATTCATATTTAAATAAATCTTTTCATAATTCTGTTTTTCACCATGGGCGATAATCTTATGAATCAGTAAAGTTTTGCCCATCCGTTTCGGCGCTTTAATCCGAATTAACGCTCCAGGTTTGACAATTTCTTGATAACAACGAGCTTCAATGGGTGGGCGCTCAATGTAAATCTCGTGATCAGCTCTAGGTCTAGGCGATGACAACCCGCACTCTTTTAATACTTGCTCAGCCACTAACTCAGGCTTATAGGTATTAACGATTTCAACTAAGTCACAACGACAATTAAAACCGTTAGCTTCAATATCACAGTCTTTATAGATTTTAGAAATATGCTTTCTTACCGTAGATATATCATAGACACGTAGCACCTTGTCTCTAATTTCTTTATCTGTCTTGCCACCAACCAACGCCTCCAAAACTTGTCGCCTTTTCCAGGGCATGTTCTGATATTTTTCCTCGAAGGCTTTTTTGCTAATCATAGGCAATCGCTCCCTGTGCCCTAGGTAGTCCTATGGTTAGTTTAGAGTATTAGTGATTAGTCAAGCAAGATTGAGACAATAGTTTCACAAAGTTGTTTTAGCAGTGAAAAAATAATCACAAAAATCCTCTTCGAGGTTCACAAATATTAAGAACTGTGAACTAAGTTAACTTTGTTCGTAAGCAGTTAGCAGTTGGCTAACTGCTAACTGCTTACAAAAAAAAATTGGTCAAGTTTTGTTTAACCAATTCTTGACCGAATTCTACTATATAGCAATTCTATATGATTCGTGAAATATAATTGCGGAAGCTATTGCTATAACTCTTGCCCAGCAATGATTTAGGATTTTGCATATTTTACAAATGATTTAGAATTGCTATATAAGCCATTACAAGTATTGCTGATCAGCAATCAGCAATCAGCAATCAGCAAATGCGCTACGCGCACGCTACGCGAACAGCAAAAGGCTGACCACTGATCACTGACTACTAACCACTTACCTCAGCAACTGATCCAAAACAACAACATTCCAAGTCAGTAAACTAACCTCCACAAAACAAGTTTTACTCATGGTCGCCAGGGCGGCAAAACCCTGTCTTGATGCAGTCGCTCATGGGGGAAACCCCCAAGACCGCGCTGCATCGCTGGCAAATTACTATCCTAGTCTACGTAAAAATAGCGAATCAAAAAAGTCATCACCTCATCAGGCTTCCCCGTAGGCTCGGGAGTGCTCCACTCGTTGGGATAGGCGTATTTAAGGCCATAAAGGGCAAGAATTGTCTTCCAAACTTTTTCAGGAGAACCGATCAAGATCAGCTTGACTTGCTTAGGTTTGCGACCAGGGTTTTCTGGGGTGTTCTTGTCATCGGAGTTAGGTGGAATGTTCTTGGTCATGAATCGTGATTCCTGTAAATGGCTCATATTATTAATATATGTATAAATTAATCAATTGTCAAGGAATTTAGAATTTTTTTTTATTAGTAAATATGGATAATGTGGAGAGTAAAATAAATCGTAGGGTGGGCAGTAAAATAAATCGTAGGGTGGGCAGTGCTTCCTAGAAATTTCAAAGCTTGTAGTAGATTAAATCGGCACTGCCCACCAACAGAAAATTAATTGTAAAATAGATTAAAATAAATCGTCAGTTAAAATAAATCGTAGGGTGGGCAGTGCTTCCTAGGAATTTCAAAGCTTGTAGTAGATTGAATCGGCACTGCCCACCAACAGAAAATTAATTGTAAAATAGATA
>NZ_JAAHHS010000436.1 GCF_010692395.1 Moorena sp. SIO3H5 | reverse complement strand
CGATTTCTGCTAGTGGGTCTGGTAGTTTAGATCTAGCAGCAGGAAGCATTAAAGCTGATGCTGTCGATATCGCTAATGGCAACTTCAAAGCTCAAGTACTTGCATCCAATCTTGAGTTAGGTCGTCTTGGACCAATACCCCCCCAATTCAACGGTCCAGCTTCCGGGGAGTTTAGCATCTCAGGGAATCTAGATTCGGTAAGTCCTAGTACCATTGCTGCTAGTGGGTCTGGTAGTTTAGATGTCGCAGGAGGAAGCATTAAAGCTGATGCTGTCGATATCGCTAATGGCAACTTCAAAGCTCAAGTACTTGCATCGAATCTCCAGTTAGGTCGTCTCGGACCAATACCATCGCAATTCGACGGTCCAGCCTCCGGGGAGTTTAGCATCTCAGGGAATCTAGATTCGGTAAGTCCTAGCACCATTACCGCTAGTGGGTCTGGTACTCTAGATGTGGAAGGGGGTAGGATTCAGGCTTCTCAAATCGATATTGCCAATGGTAACTTCCAAGCCAAGGTACAAACCTCTAACCTTGACTTGGGTGCTCTTGTTCCGGTCCCGCCCCAATTCAATGGCCCTCTTTCCGGTAATGTCACTGTTTCTGGTAATCTAACTAATTTAACCATTGACGCCATTCAGGGCAAAGGGTCTGGACAACTGAAGGTTGCTGGTGGTCAATTACTAGGAACAGCTGAGTTTAGCAATGGTAAATTTCAAGGGGTTTTCCAGCCTACTAATCTCCAGTTGTGGGAGATTAATCCCGATTTACGAGGACTGCTCAATGGCAGTGTCAATATTTCTGCTCCGTTGCTATTGACACCAGATACAGCTCTATCAGCAATCCAAGCTAAGGGAAAGCTGAATTTTAGTGAAGGCATTTCTATACTTGAGCGTTCCCTAGCGACATCCTTTGACTGGAATGGTCAAAGGCTAGAGATTAAAGAAGCCACAGCCGAAGGATTCAATGCCAATGGTTTTGTCAATCTAAACCCAGGGAGTCAGGGCTTACAAGCAATTAAGACCTTTGATTTCCAGGTACAAGCAGAGGATTTGAATCTGCAACGATTACCTGCTGAGCTGCCTTATGCCTTCAATTTAGGAGGCTTAGTCGGTTTTAACGGTAACATTGCTGGTACTCCTCAAGCTCCGACAATTAACGGTGACTTAAGACTGCGGTACTTTTTTGCTGGTCCCCTGGAGTTTGAATCCCTACTGACAGGTCGAGTAAATATAGCACCAGACTCAGGGGTAAATCTCCAGCTAGCAGGTAATCAAGACAAACTGGAGGTTGTGCTAGACCCCAATTACCAACCCGTTTCCTTTTTGGTGCAGTATCAGAACAAAACCGCTACTGGGATTCGCTCAGGGGATGAGCTACAAATGACCGTAGATAATTTTCCCATCAATACCATTAAGAGTCTGGCCTTGAGTAGTGGTATGGTAGACAGTCAAAAGTTCGAACCATGGTTAAGCAAACCCTTGGCAGGAGAAATATCTGGGAACATTGCTCTGAACCTCAAGACCTTTGGTTCATCTGGTGAAATTGCGATCGCAAATCCCATCTTTGACAACCTCAGAGGTAATCTGTTACGAGGCTTTTTCCAATACCAGCAAGGGAAGATTACTCTAACCGATGGGTTGTTTCAAAAAGGTGATAGTCAATACTTATTTGCTGCCAACCTCACCCCAACCCCCAACGGACCAGAATTTAAAGGGCAACTCCAGGCTAAGCTCGGAGAAATCCAGGATGTTCTAACTACCCTACAACTATTTGAGATTACTGACCTAGGTCGAGGCTTGCAAGCGCCCGTCTACGGCACAGCTGCTGATCTTGCTGTTACTGGAGTAGGTAACCCACAAAATGGTCTCAAAAAACCCCTGCGGCGGATGTCAGAAATAGTCACCCTCCTAAACAGACAAAGGCAGCAGCGTCAAGAGAGCTTACTGTTACCAGAGCTTAGCGAGATGAATGGTGCTTTTACTGGCAGTATCAGTATGGAAGGTTCACTCAAAGATGGCATCAGTGCCCAATTTAATTTCCAAGGGGAAAACTGGCAGTGGGGTTCCTATAAAGCTGAGACAATTATCGCCCAAGGGAATTTTGAAGAAGGGGTACTGAATCTTTTACCTGTGCAGGTTCAATCGGGTCAGAGCCTAGCCACCTTGTCCGGTAGTATCAGTGAACAAGGGCCATCGGGTCAGCTCCGGCTAAAGAACGTCCCGGTTGCCTTGATTCGACAAGTATTGAAATTTCCCAGCTCTGTTGGTTATGGAGGATTTGTTGATGCCACAGCGGACTTTTATGGCAGTCTAAGCAATCCCCAAGCTAGGGGAGCAATATCCGTAGTGGATGCCACCCTAAACCGAACACCCCTCGAATCCATCGAAGGCAGCTTTAGTTACAACAATGCTCGCTTGAACGTGTTTGCCCAAAGTTTTCTGACTAAAGAGTCTGAACCCCTAACTATCACTGCCAAAATCCCTTACAAGTTACCCTTTGCTGAAGTAGAGCCAGAAAATCGGCAAGTCAGTTTACAACTCAAGGTTGAAAACGAAGGACTTGCCCGATTGAACATGCTTACCAATCAACAAATTGCTTGGGTCGATGGTAAAGGGCAAGTAGATTTAGATATTTCCGGTACCTTTGACCAAGACCAAGATTGGCTACAGCAACTGGAGCAACTTACCGTTATCGGTAACATTAATGTAGAAGACGCTACCATTGCTGCCCAATCCTTACCCGAACCCCTGACAGAGGTTAATGGCAAAATCCGGTTTAACTTCAACCGTATGGAAATTGTAGACACCTTACAAGGTAATTTTGGTGGTGGTAAATTAATAGCGGTAGGGAATTTGCCATTGCGAAACCTACCTAGACCATTAGAGAATCCCCTCACCGTTGACCTGAATCAATTAGCCATCAATCTCAAAGGGATTTACAGTGGTGGTGTTCAAGGTCAGACCATTATTACTGGGACTTTGTTTAATCCTAGGGTTGGTGGTTACATCGAATTGTTTGATGGTCAAGTACCCATCTCTGAATCTCAAACTGCCCCGACCGGGAGTAGCGCATCTACAGGTGACGAACTAATAGAGTTCAATAACTTAAAGTTGACCTTAGGTAAAAACATCCTAATTCGACAGCTGCCAGTATTAGATTTTCTTGCCAGCGGTACCCTTCTAATTAATGGCGACATGAGTGATATTAGACCAGAAGGAACGATTCAGCTGCTGCGCGGTCAGGTGAATCTCTTTACCACTCAGTTTCGCCTTGATAAAAAGTACAACAATAATGCCCGATTTGTAGCAGCTCTTGGCAGAGACCCAGAGTTAGATGTGCAGATGGTGGCATCGGTAATTGAATCTAGCAAACAACCCATTACCAGTGAAACCTTTGCTAATGAAATTAGCGATAACCCAACTAATTTTGGCACTACAGAAACTATTCGGGTTCAAGCAAAAGTAAAAGGGCTAGCAAGTCAGCTCTTTGACCGAGTAGAACTCAATAGTATGCCAAAACGTAGTGAAGGGGAAATTGTTGCCCTATTAGGGGGTGGCTTTGTAGATACCTTGGGTCGAGGCAATAGTACTTTGGGTTTGGCCAACTTAGCTGGGTCAGCACTACTAAGTAATGTCAGCAACCTGATTGGTGATGCAGCCGGATTAGATGAATTTCGCATTTTCCCTACTACAGTTACAGATGATAATAGGCGCACTGATAGCTTAGAGATAGGTGCTGAAGCCGGAATTAATATTACTAATAATGTATCATTTTCGTTGTTAAAAGTATTAACTACTGATCAGCCAATTCAGTACAACTTGCGCTATCGAGTTAATGAAGAAATTCTGCTACGCGGTGCTAGCAATTTTTCAGACGATACGAAGATAATTGTCGAGTATGAAAATCGATTTTAATTAGAATAATCGGGAATCGGGAATCGGGAATCGGGAATCGGGAATCGGGAATCGGGGTAAGAGGCGTTGAGACAGCCCGCCGGGAAATTGTCACAGGCAAGATGCCTGTTCCACACACCGGCTCAAACAGCTTTAATCAGATGCACCCGTTCATCACAGGTGTGACTCTGAGCAACAGTGGGGGGAACTCTAAGACTGAGACTAATCGGTCAGGTCTATCCATGGAAAGCGATCGCATCCCCCAACCCCAAAAAGCTAATCCCCTCACAGAAAGCCGAACCAGAGATACCATTTCACTAATGCAATTGGGCTTAGTGGGATTGCTCGAAGTCAGTAGTCTATGTTTATTACTCGCCTCACCCACCCTCGCTCAACTTACCCCAGATAGTACCTTGGGGGATGAAAATTCTCAGGTTACTCCTAATCAGACTATTCGTGGTGCAGTAGCAGATTTAATCGAAGGGGGAGCAATACGAGATAGTAACTTATTCCATAGTTTTCTCGAATTTAATGTTGGTAATGGTCAACGAGTGTATTTTGATAATCCCGATGGCATTACTAATATTCTGACTCGTGTTACTGGCAGCAACTTGTCTCAAATTCTTGGCACGTTGGGAGTAAACGGTAGCGCTAATTTATTCTTGCTCAATCCTAATGGTATTAACTTTGGTTCCAATGCGAGCTTAGATGTAGCAGGCTCCTTTTTTGCTAGCACTGCCGATAGTGCGGTCTTTGACAATGGTTTCAACTTTAGCGCTACTGATCCAAATGCCCCACCACTGTTAACCATTAATATTCCCACTGGTTTGCAATATGGTAGCAATCCTGCCCCAGTCAACGTGATAGGAGCTACTTTAGGCATAGAGACCGGGCAAACCATGGGCTTACTTGGGGGTCAAGTAAACCTCAATGGTCCCACTCTCCAAGTGCCCGGCGGACGGGTGGAATTAGGAGGATTATCCAGTTCAGGAACAGTTACCCTCAATGGTGCAACATCCGTTAGTTTTCCCGATGGAGTCGAACGAGGTGATATTTCGTTGAGCAACGGTTCGGTAGTAGATGTCACTAATGTTAATGGCGGAACTATTGCCATCAATAGTGCTAACTTCGACATGTCTCAATCCACTTTACAAGCTGGATTGACCGATGGAGCAGGTATACCAGATGCAGTAGCTGGCAATATTACCATTAACACTAATGGCAATACTAATCTTAGTGATAGAAGTTTGATTGCTAATGATTTAGAAACAAATGCGATAGGCAATGGCGGAAACATTCAGCTAACCACTAGCACCCTGACTATCACTGGTGGCTCAAGAGTTCAAACCGTTACCAATAGCAATGGGGCATCAGGAGATATTGAGATTAATGCTAATGGGGCGATTGATATCTCCGGTTTCACTGAAGATGGCTTATTTAGCGGTATCCTAACTCATTCCGCTGGTGACACTAGTGGCTTTGGTGGCAACATTACCATTAATAATGCCCAAGGGTCACTGAATCTAGCTAATCGGGGATTTATCGGTACAGTAACCAACAGTAGTAGTAATGGCGGTGCGATCGCACTGGATCTCAATACCTTAGTCCTGGAAACTGGCGCACAGATTATCACCCTTACCAGCAACTTAGGCAATGCTGGAGATATCACCATTAACGCTACCGAAAGTGTGACTATATCTGGGGAAAGTCGGGATTTTGTCCCTAATCCTTTCTTAGACTTAGAAACCTTTGACTTAAATGCTCTGGAGTTTATTACTGAACCGAATCCCAACGTGGCGGAATCTGGTCCTGGGGGAATTCCCTATGTTTCCATTGAACGGACTCCAGAACAGATTATTAATGGCACCACCGTATTGGGGGCAGCCGAAAATCAATTCGATTACTTCTCCTTTAGTATCACGAATGGCAACAGTCGAGCTATTTTCGACATCGACAATGGCTTTACAGGGGGAGACGGCAACGTAGATACCAAGATTTTCCTGTTTAATCAAGGTACAGGAGAATTATTAGAGGTCAATGACGATTCTTTGACCGCTGATGGTGCCGGTGGAAGTTTACCAGTCTTTGGCAGTTTCACCACAGACTCCTTAATTGATACCACTATCACCTCCCCAGGGGTTTACTTACTCGGAGTCGGTGCCTTCCCCTCTAGTGCTACTAATAATGAATTGATCCAGCGCGCAAGCCCACAAGTGGGGGACACTTACACCTTGCAAGTGTCTTTAGAAAACCTGGGCACGGAGGGAGTT
>NZ_JAAHHS010000435.1 GCF_010692395.1 Moorena sp. SIO3H5 | reverse complement strand
CTGGCACTCTTAATCCGGTCAGGCTCGCCTGTTTCGTTGCTTTTCCCGTGATGGCAGCTTTGGTAGTACTGCCACCAGCACAGGCACAAGGTGCTGATATCCAAGTAGAATCAGACATCACTGACCCCAGCAATACCGGGCCGTTGACTCAAGAAGACAGCCTATTGAGTATGCCGGGGGGAGAGCGGATGATGCAAGAGGCGACTAACGCTATTGATTCAGGTAACTATAGCGTAGCGGCCAAAAAACTCCAAGAGGCACGTCAGATATTTAACCAGTTGTCTAACTTTTACCAACAGCTGGCTTCCAGTTTTTCCGGCATTGACAACCGAGTCTACGAGGCTCAACGGCAAAAAGCCCTGGAAACTGCGGAAAAGCGAGATGAAGCTACCTATCGGCTAGCCCTAGTCCATCGAGCCAATGACCAGCCAGAATTAGCTGTCCCCTTGTTAATTCAAATTATTCGGTCTCAAAATCCAACCAGGGAATTGGGTAAAAAATCCTACCAACAGCTGTTTGAACTAGGATTCGTCGATTCTCCCTTTCCTAGAAATGGCAATAGCCAGCCCACCTCGTCCGCTGGTCCTAATAAAGGCAGTTAAATTGTAAGCTATCAGCTATCAGCTATCAGCTATCAGCCAATGGGCACGCTACTTGAGGTGCTTTTGAATAAAACAAGAGGTAAGCATTGGTTTCATCTGAGTTACGGAAAGCTGACCGCTGACCGCTGACCGCTGACCGCTGACCGCTGTTCGCCTAGCGCATATGCTTACGTTAGATTTTAGTGTATTTTAGAAGTTCCAATAGAAACTGGAATAAAAAAAATGGAGCCGATTAGTACACAGCAAGTTGAAGAAAAGATTAAAGCATCGATACCAGATGCTCAGGTAAAGGTAGAAGATTTAGGCGGTGGTAACCATCTGCAAGCCACTGTAGTCTCCTCCGAGTTTGAAGGTAAATCCCTGGTAAAACAACATCAGCTGGTTTATGGTGCCCTAAGCCAAGAGTTGGCAACGGAGGCCATTCACGCCCTAGCCCTAAAAACCTATACCCCCGAAGCTTGGGCTGGCAAGCAGTAAACTGGTCTAAGTCATAATTGGAAGAGTCTAGGATTTCGCGCCCGCTAGACTAATATAATATCGACTATCAAAATAACTATCTAGATATCCCAGGAGTTTAAGACAACGATGACACCAGAAGTGAAAGAGAGAATAGATAAATTAACACAAGAGCACAAAATTTTGGTGTTCATGAAAGGCAGCAAACTAATGCCCCAGTGTGGATTTTCCAATAACGTTGTCCAAATTCTTAATACCCTAGGAATTCCCTACGAAACCGTAGATGTACTAGAAGATTGGGATATCCGTCAGGGAATCAAAGAATATTCCGACTGGCCAACTATTCCTCAAGTGTACATTAACGGAGAGTTTATCGGTGGCTCCGATGTGATGATTGAAATGTATCAAAATGGTGAATTGCAGCAGACCGTGGAAGTCGCCCTGGCATCCTAATCCTTGACTGCACCAAACGATTGACACAACTGAACAACCGCAAAAAGCGATCGGATTAGGAAATGCGATCGCTTTTTCTTAGGGCGTTGCTTAATAATGGAATGATTTTAAGAGTTTTCTGGAATGGGCATCTTGCGTGGAACTGGCATCTTGCCAGTTTCATGGTTATTGTGGAACTGGCATCTTGCCAGTTTCCTGCTTATTGTGGAACTGGCATCTTGCCAGTTTCCTGGTTATTGTGGAACTGGCATCTTGCCAGTTTCCTGCTTATTTTCGAGCGGGCATCTTGCCAGTTTGATGGTTATTTTCGAGCGGGCATCTTGCCAGTTTCCTGCTTATTTTCGAGCGGGCAGGATGCCCACTCTACTCTTATTCATTCGAAGACTGACGCAACGCCGAATTTTTTTTTATTCCCTATTCCCTAGTGATCCAACCAAACCGCTAAATCTGTTACTGTCTCAAAATCCAACAACGCTTCACTCAATTCCTCCAATCGAGTAATGGATAATCCCTCAATCCGCTGTTGGAGCACAGGGTCAAGTAAACCTAACCTCAGGGTTAGCAAACGCATCACAACTAATAGGGCTCCCTCCTGCTTTCCTCGGTCGAGTCCCTGCTGGAGTCCCTTTTGGACTCCCTTTTGGATAATATCTTGATAGGTGACTGATTCTTCCATAATTTCCTCTGACAAGGTGAACACTAACAGTTCAATGTCAGCCGTGATCCAACCAAACCGCTAAATCCGTTGCTGTTTCAAAATTCAACAACGCTTCACTCAATTCCTCCAATCGAGTAATCGATAATCCTTCAATCTGCTGTTGGAGGACAGGGTCAAGTAAACCTAACCTCAGGGTTAGCTGACGGATCACAACTAATAGGACTCCCTCCTGCTTACCGCGCTGGAGCCCCTGCTGAAGTCCCTGCTGGAGTCCCTTTTGGATTCCCTTTTGGATAATATCTTGATAGGTAACTGATTCTTCCATAACTTCCTCCCTTAACAATCGATGGACTAAATCTTTCTCAAACCGCAAACCAGCCAACACATCCACACAGGCCGCTAGGTTTCCCCGTAATGGTTTTTCTTCAATTCTATCGATCTGGGCAACCACTTGCTCTAACAATCGATTAGGCTGATTACTTCTGGCTAAAGTGGCCAAGGGTAACAAAGCTCGATTGGCCAACAGTGGTAATGGGTCTTGCTCCCACAGGCGAATTATCCGATAACGATGCCAGGTGTTAATATCCCTAAACTCGTTATTGAATACCATCTGTGAGGTCGTAGACTTCAGGAAAATTACCACCTGTTCAATGGGACATCGGTACTTGCGGTGTAATCTGACCCAATAGTCCAACATCCGAAATGGTAATGGTGGCTCTGATTGGGGCAGGGTTTGAAATTCTAGGTGCAGAATTTGGTTTGTACTTTGCAGTAAACTCAGAGCATCAGCTTGAATTGGTTCACTACTTAATTCAGTTTTAAGTACCTGAATATCCCGAGGTGCCTCACCCAATAGCCAGTGAAAAAACTCCGATGGATATTCTTCTGCTAGGTATTTGCAGATATTATCGTAGGCCAAGGCAAATTGTTCAAAGTTAACACTATTTCAGATACTGTAGTGAATCTGAACCATAAAATTGATCGCACCTGGATCTTGTTTATTGATTCAAGTTATGATACCGGAGTAGTTCTGATTTCGATCAGATACAGAAGGAATAATAGTAAATCCGGTTAATCACTTCTAAGGGGAAAATTTCAAAAATGCTGAAATCCCTTATTTAAACTCAGCAATTGATCAGCATAAGTGCCAGTTTTATCTTTCAACCAAACCTGATTACCACTAGTAATCTTGCCAATTACTGCTGCTCCCTCCCCCAGTTTTGCCACTAATTCCTCAGCAGCTTCATTGGGCAAACATAGCACTAATTCAAAATCTTCACCACCATACAACGCCCAATCCAAAGCTTGCTCTGGAGACACCAATTTACTCAAGCTTTGAGGTAGGGTAATTCGGTTGGAATCAATCTCAGCACCAACACCACTGGCACGACAAATTTGTACAATAGCATCTGCTAAACCATCGCTACTATCCATACCCGCAATGGATAATTGAAGGGTTGAAGGTTGAAGGGTTGAAGGTTGAAAGTTATCTGGTTGTAAGTTATCTGGTTGTAAGTTATCAGATTGAAAGTTAGAACTTTCAACCTTCAACTTGTTAACCTGTAACTCTAGTAACCTGTTAACCTGTAACTCCAGTAAAGCTATAACATCAAGTCTGGGTTGAGGACGCTGGTGAGCTTTAATCAGAGATAACCGTTGTTCTGGACTTAAGTGTTTGCCGAAATCAGGCTTGAGGAGTAATTCTAGTCCAGCCCGGGAAGCACCATGAACACCTGTCACGACAATGGCATGTCCCACCTTGGCCCCTGTTCTGCGGATAGCTCGGTGGGGGTAGACTTGACCAAAGGCAGTGATAGCAATACTAATAACTGGGGAGCGACAGATATCTCCGCCCACTATTGGTGTATTGTACTGGTTCAAACACTGAGTCATGCCTTGGTAAAGTCTCTCAACCCAGCTAACCGGTACATCCCCTGTCAGGCTTAAGCCTACGGTAATGCCTAGGGGGGATGCTCCCATCGCAGCTAAATCAGACAAATTAGCAGCAGCAGCACGCCAACCAGCATCTTCTGGACTAGTAGTGCATTGGCTTACCCCACCGTAGCGATCGCTAAAATGCACCCCATTCACTAAAACATCTGTAGTTATCACCAAGGATTGACCAGACTCTGGAGGGGGAATTACCGCTCCATCATCCCCGACAATCCCTGGTGGACAGAAAGGCTGTAACCGTTCTAGAAGACCTTGTTCTCCGATATCTTTTAGTAATTCAAGGGTCACGAGACAACGATCAATTATTGATACTTTTGACTGGCATAAACTGAGCTATCTGTAATTAGTCAAGCTCATCCCCCCTAGCTTCGCCGCAGGGGTGTAAGCATATGCGCTACGCGCACGCTGCGCGAACAGCCGTCAGCCGTCAGCCGTCAGCCGTCAGCTAAAAGCTCACGCTACGCAAACAGCCTTGTGGCACAGGCTTTGGCCTTTGGCCACGCTGTGCGAACGACGCGCTTGAGGTAACTCAGCATTATTCCAATGCTTACTTGTTTTCTTCCAATGCTGAACGCGCACGCGTGCGCGTAGCGCTAATCGCTGACCGCTGATAGCTGATAGCTGAATGCTTACGCAGGGGTTAAGGAGCTAACCGCTCAACCGATAGGATAGCTATGCCTTTGGCTCAACTAAATTTTCAGCCCCATCAATAACTCTCATCGACTCAATTACATCCCCTCGTGTGAGCTGTCTGAGTAACTCTTTGTTTTCTACCACATAGCCAAAGACAGAATAGCGCCCATCCATAAAGTTAATACCAGCTGGGGTAAGTTCTGGTTGAAACAAGAAGAAGAAAAACTGAGAAGAGCCACCATTGGGGTCTTCTGCAGGACGTGCCATAGCTAGAGTACCATAAGCAGAGAAGGGCAGCACAGGTTGCTCACGATAACGACCAATTTCTTCCAGGGTAAACTCATAAACCGGTTCCGAGTCCCCTTTCAGCATGATTTCTATGGGAACCCCTCGATATTCACCAGTTTCCGGGTCAATAAAGCCTGTCGCTTTTCCTGGAGGGTCTCCTGCTTGGAGGATATAGTTATCTTCAGCACGGTTGAAGGTTAGACCATCATAGAAACCCCGCTGTACCAAATCCACAAAGTTACCGGCTGTGACTGGAGCATTGTAACCATCTACCACTATTCTCAAGGAACCTTCCTTTGTGGTCATTTCCACAGTAGCGCGACCCTTAAGTTGAGGTAAGTTACTATAGTCTGGGGGTACCTCAAAGGGAAACCCCTCTACCATCAATTGTTCCAGTTCGCCAACTTGATCCAAGAGTATCCCGCGCTCAATCAAGACGCTTTCCTTGTCTTTAGCCTCCACAGCTTCTCGAATTTTAGCAATTTCGGCTTGGATCTCGGCAATTAGGGCTTCGCCTTGGGGTTTTCTGGCATCTGGAATGTCCGCTAGCAATTTCTGATCACTACTAGTTAAAACCACAGCAGCTTTAGTAATATCACTGGTGATGGGACTCCAGCGTTTTGCCCGCATTTGTTGAGAAATATCCTCCAAACTGGCTTGTATTTTCCGCACTGGCTGATTATCTATCGGTAAGCCGTAGCGCAACAGAGCTTTACCATCAGTAATGGCATTACCCCCTGGTAATCGACTTTCACGAGGAGGTTCTTGATTACCAAAGTTAAACTTAAAGTTCCACCAAGCTCCACTCAGACCTAAGGAAAGGGACATTAACAGTAGCCCCAAGAGGGTAGTCTTGGTCAAGCGTTTCCACCAATCTGGCAAAGAAATCTTTAAACGTTTCATAAAAAATAAATACCCCAAGCATTACACCAGTGGTGTCAAGGCTGATCCACAACGTATCAAAACTTCATCTCATATCTTCCCATGTCAAGGTAGTTTATGATACTGTTTGTCAATTAGCTTCGGTTAGTTTAGGGTTGGCAAGTCACTTCCTGCACAACTTTGGCACAAATTTGGCACAAATCTTTACGTTAACCTCTAAAGTGCAACTTTCAACCTTCAACCTCTCAAGGGTAAAATAAGATA
>NZ_JAAHHS010000434.1 GCF_010692395.1 Moorena sp. SIO3H5 | reverse complement strand
CGATGTAAGCGATCGCGTTAGTGGCGTTGGTGTTGCAATTCGCTCAGAAGTTACTGGTTACAAAGATGGTAAATCAGCCCGTGCTGGCTCAACCTTAGTCCATGAGAATACTGCTGTCGCTGCTGGTATGGGTACTGGTAGTATTGCTGAACTTATGCTTACTCATCAACTGAATAAACCGGGAGTTTGGCCAGTGGAACAAGCCCTATCTACGCCCTTATTTGAGCAAACTATACAAAGTCGAGGACTTGAGATTAATACTGTTGAAGCTTGAGTGTTGATACCAAATCCCCTTTGATAATCCTCCTTTAAATGAGATATTGCACCAGTACAAAAAACTTAATAACCGCAGTGATAACAATCAATTTAAGTCCTCAAATAGTCAAATCTTATCACTGTTCCCTGTTCCGGTGATCCGCTGTTCCCTAGGTTTACAGGTTAATTTTAAACTTGGTGCAAAATCTGAGTTTAACTCAAACGGACAGGACTTACACCGCAAAATTTACGTTTTTGATCTGCTAAGACTGAAATCTACTCAATATTAACTAGTCTTAGTGGAGTCAATCCCATGAAAAGTGTCCGTGTGGTAGTAACCGGAACTGTAGGAGCTGGCAAATCTACTTTTGTGAGAACAGCGAGTAATGTTGAAGCTGTGGAAATAGAAGGTAAAGCCACCGACGAAATACTTCTGCTAAAGAAAAAAACTACCGTTGCCTTTGACTTTGGTAGCCTTACCTTTGGTAACAATCTAAATGTTCACATCTACGGTACTCCTGGTCAATCTCGCTTTGACTTCATGTGGGATATTTTGATTCGTGAAGCTCACGCCTATATTGTACTGGTGCCGGTTCATCGACCCAGCAGTTTAAACCACTCTCGTGAGCTTCTGCTGTTTATGAAGGAGCGAGTAAATGTTCCCATGATTATTGGTTTAACCCATATGGATTGTCCAGGGGCAATGACCTCAGAGGAAATTATCAGAACTCTCGGTTATAGTAACCCTCACAATCAACCCGCAAGTGTGATAGTTAATCCCAATCACCGAACCTCAGTAGTTGAGGCTTTGGTGCTTTTGATCGATCTCCTAGATTGCTAGACAAGTCAGTAGCTAGTGCCGTTCAACTCAAATAACTGACCAGCCCGTGTCAGGTCGAAACCCATAGCACAAATGACGTTTGTAACGGCGAAGCATTCGCACATAAATTCTTGGTTCGCTCCCAAATTGGCTAGCCGAATACTTCGCCCCAAGGATTATCATTTATAAGAATTGCCATCTTCTGTAATTTGTGTTTATAAAACTACACAAATCATTAATTAGCGTCACTAAAAAAAGTAATCCGGATTGAACGGATCCCTTGGTGAAAAGGTTAGTAAGTAAACTGTATAACGTTTACCTATAAATGTAGTCTCGACTACTAAACATCCAGTAGTTTAGGTTATAGGTACATTCAACTATAGATGAAGTCAATAGTTTAAAATTATAGTAAACCTCAACTATAAACTTCACTAAAATTATACAAAACAATACTTGTAAATCTTTTATTTTAGAAATTAAAAAAGCTAAAATATAACCAAGTTACAGGATTAGCTATTAGCATAAAATTATCTATTCAGATAATAATTCATAAAAACATTGCTATAGTGTTTAAATACTAAAAACTTCAATCGGGGTGCTTTGTTAAATAGTCAAGTAATAACTTAGAGTTAGATTCAGCTATATCGGAGTAATTATGAGCTTAGATCCCCAAGAATTTATGACCAAGATGGAAAAGCGTGTCAAGTTGACTACTGAAGACAAAGCGCTTCTGAAATCACACGCAGATTGGGGAAAAGAAATTGCTTCTGAAATGGCAGACCATTTCTATACTTACTTAGGTGACGATGAAGAAATGGATGCCATTATGAAAGAGAAAGAAGGTCGTATGGAGCGCCTACGGGCAACCTTTGTGCAATGGTTTTACGAAATGTTCACTGGTATGGATGACTGGGGAAAAGCCTATGCTGAACGTCGTTGGCGTATAGGTTTGGTACATGTGAAAATTGGTATCGGTCCTCAACACGTCGTCCCAGCAATGGCAATTGTGGTACAGGCATTTACTAACCGGATAAAAACTGATGGTAAAGATGAAGCCTTGCGGGATGCCCTCAGTCGGATATGTATGATTGATTTAGCCTTCATTGAGCAAGCCTATGTAGAAGTGAGTTCGGCAGCGGTTCTTAGAGAAACTGGCTGGACAGAGGGTCTATTTAGACGTCTGATTACTACTGGTGCTGGCTCTATGTAACTAGAGCAATCCTAAATTATTTGTGAACAATACCTCTCAATAAAATAGTTCGGACTCGGAAAGTTATGAGTCCTGAGTAACACCTGTTACTGTTCACTTTTCCGATAGGATTGCTAGATTACGTGTCGAGTTTGTTGGAAACTCAATCAATAGCCTATAAGTTCTGGCAAATTGGCACTACTCCTACTTAACTATCAGCTATCAGTTTCGAGGAACATAAACTAACCGAATTACACATTCTGCAATTGGAGTAAGGGAACAATGGCGATCAATTCTCAAAAATTGGGGTATATCCTGCATAATTTTGTTACATCCACTGCTGATATTCAGGGAGCAGCTGTAGTCACAACCGATGGTTTACCATTAGCATCTAGTTTGCCTGGGGAAATGGATGAAGAACGGGTTTCAGCGATGTCTGCGGCTATGCTCTCCTTGGGTGAGCGAATTGGCTCAGAACTGGCTAGAGGAGACATCGACCGAATCTATGTTGAGGGTAAAGAGGGATTTAGCGTTTTGACCAGTTGTGGTGAAGAAGCGGTATTTCTGGTTCTAGCTAGTAAAGCAGCTAAGCAGGGAGTATTGATGTTAGAAATTAAACGAACTCTGGCTGAATTAAAACCAATGTTGATATAGTAAATTTGTGGAATTTGTTCTACTAATACCTTGAGTTTATAAAAGGAATAAATTACTATAAATTATAGTCATTATTAATGGCTTATAGATAATGGGTAATGGGTAATTAAAAGACTAGTCTTAATTATCCATTACCCATTACAAATAGTAAATTTTTTTGTTAAATTGTTTTTCGCATTCTGGATTATTGGTATAACATCAGTGGGTGTGTGAAATTCAATGTAAGCTATTTTTTGTTTAAGGTTGACCACTAACAGTCAAGCATCAACCGTCAACCATCAACCGTCAATCGTCAACAAATTACCTTGATTCACCCCAACCTACTGGCACAGTTGATAACCTGTAGTATTTGCTAGGGAAGCATAACCCAATGGACAATATACGGATTGTAGTAACGGGAACAATAGGAGCTGGCAAATCTACCTTTGTCAGAACATTTAGCGAAGGTGCGGTTATTGAAACAGAACGAACGGCTACGGATGCCACATCATTGTTTAAGAAAAAAACCACCGTTGCCTTAGACTTTGGTTTGCGTCCCTTAAATCGGAACTTGGATTTGCACCTGTATGGAACTCCTGGTCAAGCTCGCTTTGATTTTATGTGGGATATTTTGATTCGCCGAGCTCACGCCTATATTTTATTGATGGCAGCTAATCGAAGCAGTGATTTTGCTAGTGCTCGTCAGATTTTATCGTTTATGCAGGAACGGGTCACTATTCCAATGATTATTGGTCTGACTCATACTGATGTTGCAGGGGCATGGACTCCAGAGGAAATTATGATGCGCATGGCATACATCGGCGATCCTAATCAACCCCCGATTGTAGCTGTTAATCCCAATAATAAGACCTCAGTATTTGAAACTGTAATGATTTTGATGGCTCAGATGCTTTCCCAAGGGAGTGTTATTGAAGGTGCTAAAAGAGAAAAGGTAAGTAAGCCAGCTCCGTTACCTGTTAAGAACCAATATCATTGGCCGAAGCCTCAGTTTTTATCAGGGGGTTAGTCAGTTTAAGCGCTACGCGAACAGCGATCCAGGAGTTCAATGAACTAGTTGAATTGAACTCCTGGATCGCTGAATTTTATTTTAAAAATATAAATATAACTCCAGGAAACTTTTCACAATTCCATAAAACTTGAGTAAAATATTAACTAAACCAGTAACTAGATAAAGCTTTAATAAAAAAGACTGGAATAAGATGCAATTAACATCAAGTTAGAACCAATGGATTACTTTGCCTGGGAGTGGATTGACCTTGATGAAACTAAACAGCTCATGGATGGGGTTACCAAGGATGAATCCATGGCTGCTGACGATCTAGCGTTTTATGATCTTGATAAGTTACATTTCCATCATCAGCTAATAACTCTATGCCGTCATTGGTGTACTACCCAGCAAGCTTCATGAATTTAAAACTTGAGCTATTTGTAGATTGCGACTGGACCATTCGCCAGCCGAGTGGTCAAGGTATATTTATTGACTACCCTGACCAGCAAAAAGTGATTGAAGGAGCTGATCAAGCTCTGCAATGTTTCAAAAATAAGGGTTATATCATTCTTGGGGTGACCAATCAGGCTGGAGTTGCAGCCCGACATAAAACCCTGAAGAATTGTATTAAAGAGCAACAGAAAACTCTTAAATTGCTTCCTCAGCTCAAAGGAATTATTTTTTGTCCTGACTATGGGACAACCTGTTATTATTGCGAGCGGCACTACTTTTCTGAAGTAACCAGTAAAGCATACGCTGGAGAATACCGAAAACCAAAGCCGGGAATGATTTTGCAGTTTAAAACCAACGGCTCTTCAGCTTTGATGGTTGGCGACCGCAACGAAGATGCTGAGGCAGCCGTTGCAGCTGGAATTCCGTTTATGTGGACCTCGGATTGGCTAGCCAAATATGGAAGCTGACAGAGGTCTGTTTCGGGTTGCCAGTTACTCTCCCGCCACTTGTAGAATATCCGTGTAGAGGCGAGGGCTGATTCGGAAACCAGCGATCGGCGAAGCCGCGCCAAAGGCGATCGCGATCAGATCATCAATAATGGGCTTAACATCGGTATTGCTGACAATTTTCACAGGCTCTTTAATTGTTCGAGAGTCTGCAGGTCTTCTCGAAAATCCTCTACATCATAATGCAGACAAATATTGCGACTGGCAAGGAGTTGTTGAAAATTAATTTGATTCATGCCAGCAAGACGACTAGCATTGCCGAGGGTAAGTTTTTCCTTTTGATACAGCATCACGGCTATCTCCAGCTCTAGCTCAGCTTCTGTCATGCCTGTGGATTGGAAGATATCGTTGGGAATTGTAACGCTCATCGTGCCTCCTCCTAACTTTTGCCTCAATGGTAACACCTACCGATTGACTAGATTGATACCGGGGTATGGTACAAAATCTTTAACCCCATTAACACCATAGGGATTAAGCTTAACTATACCGTTGATCATACTTATTGATCATACTTATGAGGTACAGTCAATTTTATTCCCCCTACTCCCTACTCCCTAAAAACTAGGACGTTTTACCTAACCCAATTTAAAACTGCTCCATGAATCCAACTATTTCTACTATTCCAATTCAGCAACTAACCTCAGGCGATCGCATTTCGCTCCAAGTCTATAAATTCGTTGGCTCCCAACCAGGAAAGAAGGCATATTTACAAGGCAATCTCCATGGTTGTGAAATTGTTGGTAATGCGGTGATTCACCAGTTGATTGACTTTTTGAGCACTCTGGATGACACTCAGCTGACTGGGGAAATCTGGCTGGTTCCTGTTTGTAATCCAGCTAGCACTAATCAGCGTAGTCATTTCTTTGCTACAGGAGGATTCAATCCTTACGATGGTCAAGACTGGAATCGAATTTTTTGGGACTATGAAAAAGAGTGTGATGATTTAGAGGATTTCGCCCAATCTCAACTTAATTTTGACCCTGATGAAATCAGAAATAACTATTTAGCACGGATCCAGTCTAGCTTGAAACAACACTTAGAAGACTGCTACTCTCCGAGGGGATTACCGTTTCGTCACATTTATCGCTATCAACTGCAATCTTTATGTGTAGATGCTAACTATGTGATTGATATCCATAGTTCTACTAATCAAGGACTTGATTTCTTGTATGGCTTCTACTCTCGGGAAGAAAGCGCCAAAGACTTTCTTTTCGATTATGGAATTGTGATGCATGAAGATGAGTATGATGGGGATGCTTTCGATGAGGCATTTATTAAGCCTTGGCAAGGGTTAGAGAAAGCCTTGGCAAAGTTAGGCAGAACAGATCGGAG
>NZ_JAAHHS010000433.1 GCF_010692395.1 Moorena sp. SIO3H5 | reverse complement strand
TGGCGGGCGACGGTGTGAGCGAGCGAGAGATAGATGAGCTCATTGCCACACTCTCGGATCACGAACTTATCGAAGTCGCTCGCTATCCAGAGAGCTTGAAGTTCGGCAAGGGGCTCTCATTGGGGGTCACTATTCTCCTCGGCCGCTCGCGGCAATATCGCGACCGAAACCGCTTTCGTGAGTCAAGTCAAAACCTTTGACCCCTTGACCTATCAGGAAACTACATTTTATGGACAACCAGAGGCGGGAGGCGCTTATGGACGGTTTGTCAAAGGGGCAGCTCGGTTGGAATTTAATAATGGTTTGCTGGCCTCTTCCGCCATGGAGAATATTACGGTTGAGCCTGCTCCCAAGGAAGCTCCCAAATTGGTGCAAGCTTATGATGGCAATCGATTCGTTAACCTTAATCCTTGGGCATTAGAACCAGAAACTAACTATACCGTTACTCTGGGTGCTAATCTCAGTGACCAATTTGGGCAAACCTTGGGTGAACCTATAACCTTTAAGTACGAAACAGGGGATTTAGCAGGGGATATCTGGGCTCCCTCGGATTTGCATATCTTTCCGTCTACCCTAAAAAGCAATTCCGAGTCCCTACAGTTGAATATTTCTACGGTCAATTTACCGCAACCAGAGTATAAAGCGGCTTATCGCATTGTTCAACCCACTGACTTGGTCTATAAAGATTCCGCTTATCCCAGTGGCAAGAGCAATGATTTATTACCGAACCCAAGTCAATGGGAGCGTTTCCGGGTAGCGGGAAAGAAAAATAAAACCACTAATATCGCGGTTTCCCTGAGGAAACGACTAGGAGGTCCAACGGGAATGTTGGCCTATGGGGTGCAAGGGAAAGCCAATCGCTATCAGGATGGCAATGGAAACGAAAAGTGGTGGGAACCAACCTTTTATGGCATGGTGCAGCTGACAAATTTGGGAGTGTTTGCGCAATGGTTTCCTGATTCCGGTTTGGTGCAAGTGAATCATCTGTCCAACGGCTCACCAGCAGCAGCAACGGTAGAGATATATAAGTCTGAGCTGAATGCTTCCAATCGAGGCACGCCAAAACCCTGTGCGATCGCAAAAACTGACAGAACTGGCACCATCGCCCTAAACAGTCAGGCTCTACGGCAATGTATGAATGGGGCAACGCGCTTCAGTAAAGGCCCAAAATTACTGGTAATAGCTAAAGAAGGCAAAGACTGGGCATTTACTCGAACCAATGAATATAGTGGGTATTATGGCTACGGGATTTATTCAGACTGGGACAATGGCAAACCCAAATCCCGAGGGACTATTTTCTCAGACAGACAGCTTTACCAACCAGGAGAAAAGGCTTGGTTCACCGCAGCAGCCTATTATCTGGAAAAAGATAACCTCACCCAAGACAAAAATGCATCTTATCAGGTCACGCTGGTAGAACCCAATGGTAAGAAGACAGACTTAGGCACTAAGAAAACTAATGAATTTGGTACTTTCTCCCTAGAATTACCCCTGAAAGAGAATCAACCCCTAGGTTTCTATACCGTTCAGGCCAGGGGAAGCAATGGGAAAGAAATTTCAGGTGGTTTCCGAGTAGCTGAGTTTAATCCTCCTAACTTTAAAGTTGACCTAACCCTTGCTCAAAAATTTGCTAACATGGGCGAGAAGGTGGACGCTAATGTCCAAGGAAATTATTGGTTTGGTTCAAATGTAGACGGGGGAAAGGTTGCTTATTACGTCACTCGGACCCCCGTCTACTTTACTCCAGAAGGATGGGAAGAGTTTTCCTTTGGTCAGCAGTGGTTTTGGCCCCAAGAAAAACCGCAAGTTACCAGTGATGTACTCCAAACTAATCAAACCTTGAGTGAGTCTGGGCAAAGTAGTCTAACTATTCCGGTGACGAAAGACCTGCCCTATCCCATGACTTACCGGGTAGATTCCCAAGTTACCGATGTCTCGAATCTGTCGGTATCCGATTCTAAAACATTTACAGCTTTACCTAGCGATAAACTAATTGGATTAAAAGGGAATTGGGTGGCGGATGCCGGAAAACCATTCCCTGTAGAAGTGATTGTTACTGACCCCACCGGTAAAGTGGTCAAAGGACAATCAGTACGCCTGGAACTGCAAGAGATGAAATACAGCAGTGTCACCCAGGTCTTGGCAGGGAGTCAGCGAGAAAAGAATCAGGTAGAATACAAAACCGTTAAAGAGGTAACTGTCCGTTCTGGTAGTAGTCCGAAATCCATCAAGCTCACTCCTCCCTCATCCGGTTCTTATCGAATTCGCGCTAATTTCGCTAAGGCTAAAAATGACTTAGCAGCAACAGACTTACAAATTTGGGCAACCGGTGGAAACTCAGTCTACTGGGGGTCTCGCTATGATAACTCTCGCCTGGATATCAAACTAGACAAAGATAGCTATAAACCGGGGGAAACAGCTACAGCCTTGATTCAATCTCCCTATGCCCAAGGGGAATTGTATTTTTCAGTAGTTCGGAACAATACCCTCTATCGCAAAGTAGTCAAAGTTAAAGGGGGTGCGCCAGAGATTAAGTTCAAAGTCACTCCGGAGATGGTACCTAATGCAGCAGTAGAAGCAGTAGTAGTGCGCCAAGGCAAACCCCTATCCCAAGTGGAGCCAGGGAGTGTAGAAAATCTGGTGCGGATTGGTTTTGCTCCCTTTAATACCAGCTTGGATGATAACTATCTCAAGGTAACAGAGACATTGCAGTCTAAGTCCATTGAACCTGGTGCTAAGCAAACCGTGGAATTAGCATTGCAAGATTCTAAGGGTAAACCGGTAAAGGGACAGTTGACCGTGATGGTTGTCAATGAAGCGATCTTGCAACTGAGTGGCTACCAAATACCGGATTTAGTAGAGACCGTGTATGCTCAGCAAGATATTTCCACTCGCTTCAGCGATAACCGTCCTAAGGTGGTGCTAGAAAGCCTAGCGACGCGAATGATGGAAAAAGGCTGGGGCTATGGTGGAGGAAAGTCTTCTGGCGCAGCAAGCACTCGGATTCGCACGGAATTCAAACCCTTAGCCTACTACAATGGCTCACTGGTAACAGATGCCAATGGTAAAGCAAAGGTAACTTTTAAACTACCAGATAATTTAACCACTTGGCGGGTGATGGCAGTAGCCACGGATGGCAACCTACACTTTGGTAATGGCCAGGCTACCTTTATGACCACCAAGCGGCTGATGGCTAATCCCGTATTACCTCAATTTGCTCGTCCAGGCGATCGCTTTCAAGCTGGTATATCGCTAATTAATAATACTGGGCAAACGGGAGATTTACAGATTAATGGACAACTGACCGGTGCCGTTCAGTTTGATGATGGTAAAGGACCGACGCTGAATCAAAAAACCTCAGCCAAGACCGGAACCAGTGGTTATCGTTTTCCGATGGTAGCCAATAACTTGGATAAAGCTAAAGTCAAGTTTACCACTAAGCTAAATGGTAATCAGGATGGGTTTGAAGTACCCTTAGCTGTTAAACCCGTTGACATTACTGAGCAAGTGGTGGAATCGGGAGTAACCAGGAATCAAGTAAAAATCCCGGTGAATATAGCTAGTAACGTGGTAGCTGACGCGGGAGGGTTAGAGATTTCCCTAGCTAGCACTCTGATTCCTGAAATTACTGCTCCGGCTAAGCAAGTGTTGGATAACGAAGACTTACCCTTCTTAGAACCGGTCGCAAGTAAATTAGCGATCGCATCCAATTTGGAAATACTCGGCAAACAATATGGTCAGACCTTTGCTGAGTTTAACCCTAGCCAACAAAGCACTGAGGCTATCAAACAGTTACAGAAACTCCAGCGACCAGATGGTGGCTTTGCCAGATGGCCCGGACAAAAATCCTCAGACCCCTTCGTGTCTCCCTATGCTGCTACTGCTCTAGCTCGGGCTAAAGCAGCAGGATTATCAGTAGATGCTGGGATGGTGAGCCGTCTCCAGAACTACTTGCAGAAAATATTGGCAAATCCTGGTCAGTATGAATATTGCAAGAGCGTAGTGTGTAAGAGTAAGGTGCGATTAGAAGCACTGATGGGGTTAGCAGAACTTGGTCAGACCCGCAGTGACTTCCTAGGATACCTTTATGAACAGAGCAGTAACTTCGACCGGGTCACTCAGATTAAATTAGCCCGTTACTTATTACAGTTTCCTCAGTGGCGGAGCCAAGCCCAAACTCTAGTCAATCAGTTTCAGGAAAGCATCTATCAAACTGGGCGTTCAGCTCGGATAAACTTACCCCAAAGCTGGCGTTGGCTGGATTCTTCTACTACTGCACAAGCTCAAGCCTTGCGCCTATTTATTGTCCAAAAGAGCTCAGCCGAGGTTCGCAGTAAACTATTACAAGGGTTATTAGAGTTACGGCGAGATGGCACTTGGCAAACTACCTACGATAATGCCCAAGCCTTGAGTGCCTTAGTAGACTATAGTCGATTACAGCCTACACCCCCCAGCTTTGGCGCAACGGTGCAACTAGCCGGGAAAAAACTTGGCTCAGCCCAGTTCCAGGGGTATCAGAAACCTAGTCAATCGATTCAGGTTCCCATGGATAAGTTACCCCGAGGTCGCCATGACCTAATTCTCAAGAAATCTGGTGCAGGGACTCTACACTACTTAACCAGCTATCGTTATCGCTTACAAGGCAATCAAGCCGGTCGGTTTAATGGATTACGAGTAAACAAAACCATACGTCCCGCTAATCAGGAAAAGGTGTTGCGAAAGATTGGACTGTATGCTCTCAAAGACCCATTAACAGTACCAGCGGGACAAGTGTTTGATATTGGCGTGGAGGTGATTACCGATCATCCAGTGGATCATGTGGTGATCGAAGATCTCTTACCAGCTGGCTTAGAAGCCGTCGATACTAGTTTCCAAACTGCTACTCCTTACTTCCAAGCTCAACAGGATAGCTGGCAAATCGATTATCAGAAAATTCATCGCGATCGCATTGTCGCTTATGCCGATCGATTAGAAGCTGGTGTCTATAATTTGCATTATCTAGTGCGCTCAGTTACACCAGGAACCTATTTATGGCCCCCTGCCCAAGCACACCTCAACTATGCCCCAGAAGAATTTGGCAGGTCGGCTTCCTCTACCTTAGTGATTAATGATTAATTATTAGTTAATTATTAATTGTTAATTGCTAATTACCATTTTCCTTTTGCCTTAAATTGACAACTTAATACTTATTGAATACCCTTTTAAAGTTGATGGTACTAAATCCATATCCGAATCAAAAACCGAGTCCCAATCAAAAACCATATGTCCGCCCCTTGGAGGTCAAGCTAATGTTAGAGTTTAATAAAACTTCACCTATCGACATCGATAAAGAAAATTCTACAACAACTAATAATCATGAAACCATTGAAACCGTTGTGAAAACGGACAATCAGGAAACTAAGCCCATAGGCTTAACTCAGCCAAAATTTTGGTCGAAGCCACTGATTGGACATATCGCCATAACTTCTGTATTGGTTTTACTGATTACTGTAGGAGTTATCTTTCTGTATTCCTTAGGTAACTACCAAACTCAAAAGTGGTTGTTGCCCCCAAGAGAACCAGTTGCCTATACTGAGACCATCGCTGATGCTGCTCCGGTTGAACAAGAAAGAATTAGTGACCAAATCCAAGAAATCCAAGCGCGAGACCAAAGACATTTTAAAATGATGACATTCTTCTACAACAATTACTATATGTCTAAGTTAATGACCTATAGTACAGCAATTGTAGCAGGAATTTGTTTACTATTTATTATTCGATCAGGTTGGAATAGTACTCACCCTTATGTGATTAATATCTTCGTAGTGGTTTCAGCATCAGCTATTCTGTTTGGAAATCTTCCTGGATTATTCCGGTATGAGGACAGTATTGTCAATAACAAACAGTTATACCTGAACTATGCATCTCTACAGAATGAGGTAAGTAGCTACTTGGTCACAGGTCAAGATATCGATGGCAATCCTAGAGAAATGAAGTACTTTATTAATCACATTGATAAGGAATTAAGTCGATTAAATCGACTGCCAATTGGGTTTGAGAGAACTCCACTCTTAAATTATCCCACTTCATATAGCAGCTCTCAATTGGATCAGGGACTTTAGTCTTGGGTTACAGGGAGTAGGGAGTAGGGAGTAGGGAGTAGGGAGTAGGGAGTAGGGAGTAGGGAGTAGGGAGTAGGTATGCAGCGCTATAAGACCATGGGA
>NZ_JAAHHS010000432.1 GCF_010692395.1 Moorena sp. SIO3H5 | reverse complement strand
ATTGAGGTTACTATTGTTGAAAACTTTCCTGAGAAGTCTCTGGTTCCACCCCCTGTTGCTATTATTTTGGATTATTATTGGCAGTGTTTTACGCTTCACTAACCTCACCCTGAAGTCTCCCTGGACTGATGAATTTGCCACAATAGTGTTCAGCTTGGGCAATAGTTATCAAACCTTACCCCTAGACCAAGCCATTTCCCTCTCTACCCTGTTACAACCACTGGAATTTAATCCAGAATCGGGAGCATCAGCAGTTATTCATCATTTATTTACTGAGGATCACCACCCTCCCCTATATTTTGTCCTTGCGAACTGGTGGATGAGGCTATTTTCCTTTGGTGTACAGGCGTTTGATGGAACATCCTTACAGGATAGCGACTTAGTAATTTGGGGAATGCGATCGCTTCCCGCCCTGTTCGGTATAGTATCAATTCCACTAATCTATGGACTGAGCTGGGTAGGGTTTCGTTCCCGGTTAGTCGCTCAACTAGCAGCAGCAATTATGGCTGTGTCTCCCTACGGTGTTTTTCTAGCCCAGGAAGCCCGTCATTACACCTTAGCCATTCTGTGGGTGATGGCATCCCTGTGCTGCTTAATTATTGCTGTACAACATCTCCAACGCCAGACTGTTCTACCGATTTGGATATCCCTGTCTTGGGTAGTGGTTAATTGTTTAGGTATAGCAACCCACTATTTTTTTCTCCTGACCCTCTGTGCTGAGGCCATGGTTTTGTTAGGACTTTGGGGATTAGCCAAAATTTCTCCTTCTCGACCCTGTCCCATTCGGCGCATTGGTGCAGTTGCGGCAGGTAGTGCCATGGGAGGATTAGTTTGGTTACCGGTGTGGCTATCGAGTTACGATGCTCAGATGACTGAATGGATTATAAGTAGCAATGATGGGAGTTGGGCTTGGACTAAGCCAATTTTTCAAGCTCTCGCTGCTTGGATTACCATGTTATCTCTATTGCCCGTAGAGTCATCTTCCCTGATAGTGGTCATTGCTTCGGGTTTGGTGATGTTGGTGTTTCTAATCTGGTTGCTCCCGATTATCTATCGCTATCTAAAAATACAACTAAATCACCCTCAGACTGCTTTGGTCACAGGGGTTTTAGCGAGTTTCTTGATTAGTGCGATCGCATTATTTTTTGGTATTACTTACTGCCTTGGTACCGACCTCACCCGTGGTGCTCGGTATAGTTTCGTCTACTTCCCTGCTGTGATTGTATTAGTAGCAGCCGCCCTAGCCGTCAGTAACCGTCACCGTTCAACAGTCAATCCCACTGACAAGAGTAGCCCTAGGAGACCAACAACTATAGCGCTAGTTTGGCTAATGGGGTTGTTGAGTAGTATTACCGTAGTCAGCAATCTAGGCTATCAAAAATACTATCGTCCAGATTTATTGGTACCGATAATTGAACAACAGTCATCAGTACCGATACTAATTGCTACTACTCACAACACCTTGGTACAGACTGGTGAAATGATGGGACTGGCTTGGGAATTCCAACAGAAGGCTGATCAAAAACTATCCTCCCTCAATCCCCAATTTCTATTGGCACATCAAGACCAAATTCAGTGCCAGCAGACCAATTGTCCAGCTGCTATCACTCTTAAAGAAACTGTCATTGATTTGTCAAGTACCCTAGATTTATGGTTGGTGAATTTTAACGCAACAGTTGAAGAGTTACCTAATTGTTCTGCTGAGAATTCTGTGAATAATTTAATATCCGTGGATGGTTACCAAGCTCAGGTTTATCACTGTCTTGGTTCTAAGCATTCAGCTGTCAGCTATCAGCCGTCAGCTGTTAGCCGTCAGCCGTGAGCTTTTAGCTCACGCTGTCTTGATGCAGTCGCTCATGAGGGAAACCCCCAAGACCGCGCTGCATCGCTACTTGAGGTGCCGTCAGCTTATTTTATTCAATAGCTGATAGCTGAATGCTGATAGCTGAATGCTGATAGCTTATAACTGATAACTGATAGCTGATAGCTTACACAAAATATGGGATAGTATCTTTTATATCAAACTTTAATTAAAGCCACCCCCATGAGCATCGCCCCCCTAACCTGGCAAGAACTAGAAGCTCTAACGGATTTTGAAATAGATACTGTTAATGGAGCTACTAACGCTCAATCTTGTTTGCGCCTATTTGGTTTTACTGAATCTGATATTCGGGTTAAACTATACCGCGATAACCACGCTTGGTGCCCTTACTGCCAGAAAATTTGGCTATGGTTGGAAGAAAAAAAAATTCCTTATCGTATCAAAAAAATTACCATGTTTTGTTATGGTAAGAAAGAACGTTGGTACAAGCAGAAAGTGCCATCGGGGATGCTACCAGCCCTAGAGCTAGATGGTAACTTAATCACCGAAAGTGATGACATTTTAATCGGATTAGAACGGGTTTTTAAACCCTTAGAGCAAAGCATGAAAGACCCCGCTGTCATAAATCTGCGGCAGTTGGAGAGACTTCTGTTTAGAGCTTGGTGTAGTTGGCTGTGTTATCCTACACGTTCATCAAAAGAAGAACAACATAACCAAGACCAATTTATTAAAGTGGTGGAGATGGTGGAAAATGCCCTCAGTCGCACTCCGGGTCCTTATTTTCTGGATCAGTTCGGTACTGTTGATGTAATTTTCATGCCTTATGTCGAACGCATGAATGCCAGTCTTTATTACTACAAAGGCTATTCTATCAGGGAAGAAAATCCCCGATTGGCAGCTTGGTTTGAAGCCATGGAAACCCGACCTACCTATCGTGGCACACAAAGCGACTTCCACACCCATGTCCATGATTTGCCTCCCCAGATGGGAGGCTGCTGGCCAAACGATAAACCCCAGACGTTAGTCAATCAGGCACGGGTGGACAATGGTCCTTGGGAAGGGCTACCGGATGTAACTTACCCAGAACCGGAAACTTCCCGTACTGAAGCTCTCCAACGAGTGCTTAAACACCGCACCAATATCATTCGAGTTAACCCCGCCGACGAGACCTTGTTTGATCCAGCCCTGCGTTGTGCCTTGACACACATGATTACCGGGGAAACCTGTATGCCACCGTTGGGTTCAGATCCTGCTCTTAGATATTTGCGCGACAGAATTAGTGTTCCTCGGGATATGTCTATCTATGCTGCTAAGAGGCTCAGAGAGTCTCTGGAAAAAACTGCCTCTTTAGTAGGAAATGGTCAAGGTTCTGCTATTCCCATCCGTCACCGACGTGACCAAGATCCAGCTAACTTTGCCAAGGCGGTCTAGAGTTGCGATTAGCCCGAAGGGCGTTGGCTAGCGAACGCACTAACTTTACAGCGGTTTGCACTTCAATTAGGTACAAATTCTGGGTTTTTAGGGACCAGGGAGCAGGGAGCAGGGAAGAGGAAAGAAGGAGAAAATCCTGTGTACTTGATAGTTATGCAAACCGCCGTATATTGGTAAAAAAGGCAGCAGATTAATCGTAGGGTGGGCAGTGCCTAGCAACCCGTTCGCGTAGCGTGCGCGTAGCGCAATGGCTAGCTTGGTGAATCTGCCTGATCCACTGCCCACCATACATCAAGCTCAATACAAATACAGGGTTTTATAACAATGAAAACTAAATCTATTAATGGGGATAAGTCCCAACGCGCCAGCAAAAAGAATCATCTACTAGCAGCAGATATCAAAAAGAAAGATAAGAAAAAAATAGATAAGAAAAAACTAAATAAGAAAAAACTCAAGAAACAAAAGAAGGCCAATCTAGCAAATTCAGAACGAAAAGTATTCTACCACATTTCTGAGGCAGAAGGCAGCTCTAAACTTCCTAGGAAAATTTATGAAAAGGAGCTTGCCCGTCTGCAATTGGAACTGGTGAAAATGCAATACTGGACTAAGCATACTGGTACCCGCATTGTGATTGTGTTTGAAGGACGTGATGCAGCGGGTAAGGGAGGCACTATTAAACGGATTACCGAAGCCCTAAATCCACGTGGCTGCCGAATTGTGGCATTGGGTACACCCAGTGATCGGGAAAAGACCCAATGGTATTTCCAGCGCTATGTAGCTCATTTGCCCGCAGCCGGTGAAATTGTCTGTTTTGACCGCAGTTGGTACAATCGCGCTGGGGTGGAGCATGTGATGGGTTTTTGTACCGATGCACAGTATCAGGAATTCATGCAAACCTGCCCAGAATTTGAGCGGATGTTGGTCAGATCTGGCATAATTTTGCTGAAGTATTGGTTTTCAGTTAGCGATGAAGAACAAGAGCGACGCTTCCAATCTCGCACCACCGATCCCGCTCGTCGCTGGAAGCTCAGCCCGATGGATCTAGAATCTCGCGATCGCTGGGTGGAATATTCCCAAGCAAAAGACAACATGTTGGCTCACACCAATATTCCCGAAGCGCCATGGTTCTCGGTGGAAGCTGATGACAAAAAGCGTGCTCGCCTTAATTGCATCAGTCATATTCTGAGCAAGATTCCCTACGTTGATATGACACCGGAACCTCTAAAATTACCACCACGCAAGAAGGCTCCCAATAACTATGTGCGCCCACCTATTAATGAGCAATTCTTTGTGCCCCAGTTGTATTGACATTTGGGAACGTCCTAAAATTCAGGACTTAGGGGTTTATTTCTGTATATTATGTCATGATCCTTTGGCTGCTCAAATAACTGATAACCATTCCGATAATTTACTCTAGGGTCAAGTAAAGACTGAATCTTTTGTGATGTTTCTTCAATAGCATGTAGAATCCTGCCAACGATATCAGTTTGCTTAGCTTTAACTAGCAACAAACACTGATTAGGGTAAAAAACAACAATCAGCAAAGTATCTCTAGATTCCATCAATATTTTTTCGTTGTTTACCAGACTAGGTAAGCGGTTAATAGATTTGTTAAACTCGATTATTTGCTCGGCTAGTTTGAGAATTTCAACTTTATTTAAGCTACCTATTAACTGAGTAATTGGTAACTGTTTATAGAGGATAACTGCACCTATAATATCATCATGATCAGCTACTAAATCCCTAACAAGGCTATCGTAATCTTGTTGTTTGTTTGACATATTGATTATGGTCATGGGATTAATTTTGATTAAACTACTCTAACAAAGGGAACAGGGAATAGGGAATAGGGAATAGGGAATAGGGAATAGGGAATAGGGAATAGGGATCAAAATTATTTTAATTGCTACACGGATTGCTATCTTGATAGTTTTGATCGCTATCCAATAAAACTATGATCACACTATTTCTAAACTAATTTGATTTATGATTCTAATCCTTCGGCTTAGTTTGTCTGTATCAAATTAAACTTATTTGCTGGAAAATACTGTTATTGATTACCTTCATAACCGGTTGAATCCTATAATTTAATGGGTTTACTTGTACCTACAGAACAGTGTGTTAATTATGTCTTTGCCGATTCCTCATGGCTAATTGCTTGACATCTGCCTTAAACAAAAAGCCACTGTAGGCAGTCATACGGTGTTCGTGGAAATCTAGACCTTCAATTTCTGCTTTTTCTGTAACTCTCAGACTTGAGGAAAGTATGCGTTTAACTAATAACCAAGCCAGCCAGCTCAAGACAACCGTTGACAGATTTACAACAACAATGCCAAGTAGTTGAATAGAAAGCTGCCCGATACTATCTATCCCGCCACCACAGAATAGTCCGGCTACTGGACCGTTACCAATACTATATAAAGCACCAGGTCCTTCACTGAAAAGAGCTAAAGCCAGTGTTCCCCAGATTCCACCGACAAGATGGACAGAAATAGCACCTACTGGATCATCAATTTTCATCCTGTCCCAGAAGTCCACTGAAAAGACCACTATTATTCCTGCAATCAGACCTATGGTGAGAGCACTACCAATGGTAACGAATCGACAGGATGCAGTAATAGCTACCAAACCCGACAGTACTCCGTTAATAATCATAGTGGGGTCAGGCTTACTGTCAGGATCCCTTGGGTCAAACCAGGTAGTTAGAGCTGCAGCAATAGCCCCTGCACAAGCTGCTGTATTGGTCGTGAGCACAATATGGCTAATGGCGTTGGGATCTAAATTCGTAGTTCCCGGATTAAAAATGGTTGAGCCGGGATTAAAACCAAACCAGCCCAGCCATAAAATCAAGCAACCCAGAATCGCCAGGCTGAGATTGTGTCCGGGCAGCCCATAGGAGACGCCATCTATATATTTGCCCTTGCGTGGTCCGAGAAGGTAAGCACCTACTAAGGCACAGCAACCGCCTACGGAGTGAACTACCGTTGAACCAAGGGATCC
>NZ_JAAHHS010000431.1 GCF_010692395.1 Moorena sp. SIO3H5 | reverse complement strand
TCATTCTGTTTGGACCCCAGTCGAAATTAGATGTAGCTGGTTCGTTTTTTGCGTCTGATGCTAATAGCTTGGTATTTGGTGATGGGCAAGAGTTTAGTGCCACGTCGCCAGAAGCCCCACCACTGTTAACCATTAATATTACTCCAGGATTGCAGTATGGCCAAGATGACCCCAGAACAACCATTACAAATGCTGGGAATTTAGCAGTAGGACAAGATTTAACTCTCGCCGCTGGCAACCTGGATTTACAGGGTCAACTGGAGGCTGGTGGGAATGTAACTCTGTTGGCAGAAGATACAGTCAACATCACCGATAGTGTAGCGCAACCCTTTAAAGCATCAGCCGGTGGTTTGTTTGTAATCCAGGGAAATCAGTCAATTACTATTGCCGCAAAGAACCATTCCGATAGCGGTTTATTGGCTGGTTCCGATTTACGGTTGCGCTCTGCTAATCCCATCACAGGAGATACTAACTATACCGTTGGCGGAAATATCATCATTGAGCAGTTGGATGGTAACCCAGGGAATTTCATTAGTCCCAATGATCCCATTATTTTGGCTAATGGAGATGTCAGTTTAGGAAACTATACCGGAGCATCACTCCATATTTTGGCAGGAGGGAGTGTTACCGTTGGGGACATCGAAATTAACTCTACCGATACTGGAGATAATGCGATTAGCCCTGATAACTCCAATCCGTTCTTGGCTAGTCTAGCTAATCTGACCTTGTCGGACAAAGCAGCAACGTCTGTAGTGATTGATGGCAGTAACCAACCTACTTTAGATATCCGGGCTGGTATAGATTGGACATTACTGGGAGGTTTTCCAGGAAATACAGATAGTGGTAACCTAGCCCCTAATGTTGGCAGTGCTGCTACTAGTGCCAATATCGAAATTGGTGAGATCTCGATTAATGCTCCCAATGGATTGGTATTGTTAACCAATCAGTATCAAGCTAACCAATCTTTAGTTAGTGACACCCTGAAAATTAGTTCGCTTCTGACTGGAGACGGTACCGTAGCTAACCTAGTCGATGATAACTTGACAAAGTTTGAGATAGATAAGAGTAAAAAGAGGTTTGAAGGGGATGGTGGCTCGGTCTTTATTGATTATCGCGGGGGGATTGACATAAGCGATCGCATTGATGCGTCTTCCGCTTCTGGGCAAGCCGGGGATATTACCTTGATTACAAATGATAAACTATCCCTTAACGGAAGTTTCATTATTAGTAAAACCTTTGGCACCAAAAACGGTAGAGATATCAAGATCGAGACTGGCTCACTGTTTGCTACTGACGGTGGTCAGATCGAAACCAGTACCTTTGGTCAAGCAAATTCCGGGAAAATTACTATTTTTGCTGATGATACAATCACCTTTGAAGGATTTAAAGGTAGATCTCAAAGGGAAAAGGAGATAGTAGAGAATCGCACTGGTATTGTCAATATTATCAGAGCAGGTGCGGAAGGTGACAGTGGTGACATTTCCATTACCACAGGTTCCTTGTTTTTAACTGGTGGCGCTCAAATCCAAGTCAGAGTTGGAGATCGACAGGCCGAGAACCAATCCTTTGAAGAATCCTTTGGTGACTCAGGGAATATTGAAATTGTTGCCCGTGACCAAGTGTTCTTTGGCACCGAGAAAGATCAATTTGGTGGTGCAGTCACTAGTGTCGAGGATAGAGGTGTCGGTAATGCTGGCGACATCACGATCAAGGCTAGGTCGGTTTCCTTAACTAATGGCTCCCTGCAATCCAACACTCAAGGGAAAGGGGATGCGGGTTCGGTAACTATTATGGCTACAGAAACAGTGACCTTCGACAAAGGTCCTAATTCTATCCTTAGTAGGGTGAACAAAGAGGGAAATGGCGATGGCGGTGAGGTCTTGATAGAAACTGGGTCACTTGTCCTCACCAATGGTGGTGCTATTAGGTCTCAGACAGAAGGGGAAGGAAATGGGGGTAAGGTAACAATTCGGGCACGGGATCAGGTAATTTTCGATGGGATAGGGAGTGATGACAACCCCATTCAGTGCGAGAGCCCTCCATGTTTCAGTGGTGTATTCAGTAGTGTATTAAAAACAGCAAGGGGTGATGGTATGGAGGAGATCATAGGTGGAACCATAGATATCTCAACTAATCAGCTCATACTGCGAGATGGCGGTAGGATTTCTGCTGAGGCTTCTGAGAATGAGGATTTCCAAGTCAAGGGCGGCAATATATATATTGACACCGAATTTCTGATTGCCTTTCCCGCAACTCCTCCTGATGGTAGCGATATCCTTACCAGAGCTCCAACGGGTCAAGGGGGTAATATCACTATCAATGCCTTAAGTGATTCCTTAAGTATTGTGGGTGATATTGAAGAGCGCAAAGCCTTCTCAGGCAATAGAAGAAATGATATAGATGCCAGTGGTCGTACAGACGGTAATGTAGATATCGACACCATCGATAACTTTGATGAGCGCGAACCAAACAGCTTACCCACGGAAGCAGGCAAGGCTGAATTATACCAGCGCTGTCAACCGGGTAATAGCACTGGCAGTAGGTTTATCAATACTGGACGTGGCGGCTTACCCCCTCGCCCAGGTGAAATCAGCAGCAATAGCCATTGGGAAGATATACGCCGCCCTTCTGCCCGTGGACGTTATCGCTCCCGTACAGCATTCGTGAATCCCCCCGTTAAGCCCCCCACTACCCCTAAGCCAAAACGGATTATAGAAGCTCAAGGCATCATGATTGATGCTGATGGCAATATCTTTCTTACTGCTAATCCAACAACTACCGTGACACCAAATGGGTCTTGGCGGCTGTCTGGAAAGTGTGGGCAGAGTTAGTGGGGAGATGGGGTGATGGGGTGATGGGGTGATGGGGAGCTAGGGAGATGGGGAGCTAGGGAGATAGGGAGGTAGGGAGCTAGGGAGATAGGGAGATGGGGAGCTAGGGAGATAGGGGACAATTGAGATAAATTCAATGTTGGCAACTCTGACTCCCGACTCCCTATAGTCTAATAACCTAGATAGTGATTTCTACTTTATCTGTTCCCTGTTCCCTGTTCCCTGTTCCCTAATCTAATAATAATAAGGATTTTCCGGTTCAGGAATTTTCTTAATCCCACTGGCTTCAATCACCAGCTGGCGTTTATCATACAGGGTTTCTGTAATCATGTTACCTTCAACCTCGATCCAGGTATCGGACGGATAATCATTACGGTTTTCATTCAGTTTTACTGGCAAACCTAAAGGATAAGCGTCAGCAGCACAACAGGTAATCACAAACCGGGAAATTAAGAGATGGTCTGGAGGGAGATTAGGAGGAATGACTACAAAACCATCCACTTTTACCTTTTGACCGGTATAGGCATCGGGTTCAGGATAAACATTCAAAAGCTTGATCCATTCAATGAGGGTGCGCTTTTCAGGATTGCTAGCACTACGGAAGGATTGCGGTTGCGATCGCGTTATGGTGGGGGCGTCGGCAATACCCCGGTGTAGGGCGGTTTGGCTAGTAAATGCTTTGGGTGTCACGATTAAACCAACCATTGCCGTAGCAATTAGGAAGCAACTACTCCAACTAGGGGGAAATAAGGTTGTATGTTGAACAGCTGGTCTAGTTACTGCTTTACCTAATCGGTGTTGACGCTCTAACTTCAGCAGCTGAGATAACCTCAAACCTGATATTAACAATAAAATTAGACCAGTGATAACTACCAAGCTAAAGTAATTGGGATGAATTAATAAGCTTAACTCACCAGTTAGCCAGGATTTCAACAATAAAACTCCCCATAACGCTAAAGCAATTACTTCTAAAAGAGGAATTGACCAGTTTCTCCTGTAAGAACTTTTTCTGGACAAACGTCCTGAATGGTTAGATGGATTCATCATTAACAAGCTACTGGATTGTAGGAGGATTTAAAAGTTAATTTAGGGAGTAGGGAGCAGGGAGCAGGGAGCAGGGAGTAGTGCTAAGAGTGTGGGGATATGGGCTAGACATTCTTAATCCCTAATAATTCATACTTAATAATTAACATTTCATAATCAGTAAATAGTTTTCATTCTACTTATTGTTCCCTGTTCCCTGTTCCCTGTTCCCTGTTCCCTATTCCCTGTTCCCTGTTCCCTGTTCCCTACTCCCTAATCCCTAATCCCTATTCCCTATTCCCTAACTAACATACAAATTAATAAACAAAGTTAATAAAAATGTTAACTGCCCTGCTATGAGAAATAGGTAAATGATTGACTTGGTTTTAAATACCGATAACAGTAAGCCGATGGCTTTGATGTCAATCATTGGTCCGAAGATTAGAAATGCTAACAACGAACCACTGGTGAAGGTTGAGGCAAAGGCGAGGGCAAAAAATGCATCGACGGTGGAACAGATGGATACTACAGCGGCCAATAGCATCATGGCCAAAATAGACATCACTGGTCCTTGACCGAGGCTAATGATAATATCACGGGGGATAACGACTTGAATAATGGCTGCGATCGCACTACCTAAAACTAGGATTGAGCCTAGCTCCCGAAACTCTTGTATAGCATTTTCGACAAAGAGCTGTAGTCGGTCAGGCAAGGGTTTGCTTTGTATGTCCTGGCTAGGGGCTGTGTTTAAGACATTAGTGTCTAGGGGCAAGGGTGTACCAGATTGACCGAGTAAATATGAGCCTGATTGTAGTAATGCTGGTTTATCTTCAGCAAATTTCCTTGGTCTAGAGCGAAACACTGCTCGTTGCAGTAGGGGGGCTAAGTCTTTCTGAGTACTGAAGACACAGCCGATAAAAATGGAAATACTTAAGGAAAATAAAATGCGCAATACCCAGATTTCCGGCTGGTCTCGAAAGGCGACCCAAGTTGACCAAATTACTACAGGATTGATGGTTGGGGCTGCGAGCAAAAACCCAATTGCCACTGGTGCTGGTGCTCCCTGGCTCAGCAGCCGCCTAGCCACTGGCACATTACCACACTCACACACTGGGAATAAAAAGCCGACACAACTACCAAAGACTGCTCCTAGAAAAGGGTGGCGAGGCATACTAGCAATCAGCTTGCGCTCATCGACAAAAAACAGCAATAAGCTGGAGAGAATTACCCCCAGTAGCAAAAAAGGTGTTGCTTCAACCAACAAACTCAAGAATAGGGTGAAGGCGTTGTTGAGCTGATTCATGCATTTTCCTGTTTATGCTTGAGCAACGTGTTAAGCAAGAGAAAAATCAAAGGTCAAACGTTAAACACTAGTCTGGGGAAAGGCTTTTGGATACCACCGATAGGGAATTTAATCGGGAAAACCTTACCTGATACTAGACGATTCTTTTTCAGTATAGAGGCCATATCTTTCACCGTAGGGTGGCGCATAGCTACACTTCGTGAGAACTTTTGGAATAGGCAAGAGTTTACTATCCTTGTTACTATCCGTTGGAAGCTTAAGCCAATGTCTGACCTAAATAAAATAGTATACCCTAATCTTGACCTATTCCTCTACGATCTACGGGAAGGTCTAGGGCAAGACCCGGAAATTATTGATCACAATCGTGAACGATTCTGGCAAAGAATCTATGGTCATCCCGAGGGTGATGAATCAGACCTGATCCTAGAGCCGACCTTACTGGCTAAGCTAAAACAGGCAGAACGCTCAGAATCTAGGTTGGTGGAACTATTGGGTGCTGATGTGGTCAAGAATTTCGAGCGTCCCTTGGAAGGCTACTACTACCCTATCCAAATTGGTAACACTTACGCCCTTCAGGTGAACTGTTCTGGAGTCTATGCTGATGGTATCAGACAATCCAACCATTCCCCCCAACCCATTACGAATATTAAAAATATCCAACGGGAAATTCTTGCCCACATCAATCACCAACCTGGAGCAATTGGTCAAACTTGGATCCTGTGGGGTCAACTGTGTGACCGTGATCAAGACCCTACACAAATTGCCCTAGAATGCTACAAGCAACTGGTGTCTCAACCCGACTGGTCAAGAGACTTTCAAGCCCAAGGCAAAGTGCTAGGGGGTACTTTATTTGAATTTTGGCGTCCTCCCGCCAATTGGTCAGAGCCAGAAGCTATCAAGCACAACCATCATCTGTTAATCTGGTTGTTTCCGAAAAAGCCATCTCTTGATTCTATAATAGACACCATTACTGGCATTTATATAGATTTAATTTACCTATTGTATTATCGTAACAAAATTCTTTGGGCTTATGGTGAAATTAACACACCACTAGCAGAATTGAAAGCTGATCTAGTTTAGATCGGAGTGGGCAGGACTTGTTGGAGCTGAA
>NZ_JAAHHS010000430.1 GCF_010692395.1 Moorena sp. SIO3H5 | reverse complement strand
CCATGGGAAACAGAGGCACATACTGAATTACTTGAAAGCCACCGGCACCCAAGTCACTGACTCAATGAACTTGAGCACTGCCAGGATTAGCCAGCCGATTGCGATCGCAACTCCTACAAAAGCAAGGTTCAATGACAGGGGATCGATCAGTAAACCATCCATTAATCTCGCTCTGGCTAACCTAACTTCCGTAGGTTCTCGTTGAATTGTCTGTTGAATTGTATTTTGAATTTTATCCCGAAACTGTTGTAGCTCACTGCTGGGATCAGGGCTGGCCTGGATGTAGCCCTTGCGCCTCCCCCAGCTTGCTAGCCAGGTACCTGCGATCACTCCTGACAGAATACCGACTGTAGCCAAGCCTAGAGCCAAGTCACCACCGTCGTTAAAACCCAGTTTTCTAAAGGTATCGGTCATGCCAGCAGCGGTGCCGTGACCGCCTTCAAAGGCAATTTCGATTAATGCACCTGCGATGGGATCGACACCGAATATCGGACTCAACACTAACAGAACTAGCAGCAGTCCAATCACATATTGTCCCCAGGCCAGGGTTTGGCCGAATGCTACCTGAGGTGCAGCTTTGCGCCAAATTTTTCTGGGACTGGGGATCGCTTCACCTAAAAATAAGGCGGCGAAGACAACATTGATAAAGACACCAGGAGACTGAGACCAAACTGTTGCCATCGTTTTCGGAAACAGACCCCCAGCCAGTAAGGAATCTGTACCTGATACGGTAGATGCGATCGCACCCAATACTGCTGGGCCGAGTAACAATGCTACTCCCCCAGCAATAACTGATTCTGGTAGATAAAGGGATTGAAACAGCCGAACTTTCTGTTTGAGAAACCTGCCGATCAGGAGTAAAATCCCGATCATGATCAAAGCAAATAAAGCATTGATGAGCGTAAACATAGCACCTTCCCCTCAGTGGGATAGTTACACCACCGAAATCAACTGCCTCTGGTAACTAAAAATTTAAAATTTGACGGTAAAGCTTTGAGGGTAAAGCTTTAACAGTAAAGCATCGTCGGCGAGTTGAGTCTGTAGTAGTGAAGCTGAATAAAAAATTATTTTAGCTCAGGCGAGAGAGAAAATTCCGTCTAGTCCCTGGATTTTTCGGTTAGGCTAATCGGACACATCGCATTTCTCACAATTAATATTGTGAGAATTTTTGATCGGAAGTTCCCTACTCCCTACTCCCTACTCCCTACTCCCTACTCCCTACTCCCTGCTCCCTACTCCCTGTTCCCTATTCCCTATTCCCTGTTCCCTTTGCTATATGATAAATACTCAACCTGATTTGATCTAACCCATGACTTCTACTCAATACCGTAATCCTGCTCCCACTGTTGATATCATTATTGAACTAATCGACCGACCCCATCGACCGATTATTTTGATAGAACGGGAGAATCCCCCCCTAGGCTGGGCAATTCCCGGTGGATTTGTAGATTACGGCGAGTCGGTAGAAACAGCAGCGGTGCGGGAAGCTAAGGAAGAAATTAGCTTAGAGGTTGAACTAATTGAGCAATTCCAGGTGTATTCTGACCCTAATCGTGATGCCCGTAAGCATACCATTAGTATTGTCTTTTTAGCTACAGCAACGGGTGAACCAAAAGCCGCTGATGATGCTAAAAATCTCGGCATTTTTCACCCTTGGGAAGTGCCATCTAATCTCTGCTTTGACCACAACAAAATTTTGCAGGATTATTGGAATTATCGTCATTATCGAATTAGACCTAGGCTATCTGCGGAAGTGATACAGTAAGTCATCAACTACGAATACATTGAACTAACCTGAATGCAAACATCTGCCTGTAATCCTGATAGTTAAGAACGGTACAGGAATTAGTTTTATATCTAGTTTTATGTCAATCAAGCATTCAATCAAGCATTCAGCTATAGCGATCGCAGCAGGGGCAATCGGTCTAATTGGGTTGTCGAGTATTGGTGGCGCTGCTAATGCTGCTAGCATTGTTAATGGGGGATTTGAAACAGGAGACTTCACAGGATGGACAGTTGTTAAGCAAACTCGTAGCTCCGGGAACTGGTTCATTACAAATGGAACCAGGACCCCATTAACGAGATTCTCAATTCCCAGTCCAAGTCAAGGATCATTCTTTAGCGTTACCGATCAGCGCGGGGCTGGTTCCCGCGTCTTGTTTCAAGATATCGTTCTAGAAGCAGGTTTCACTCACGAACTTTCTTTCGACTGGTTTGCCCAAAACCGCTCTTCTCGTGGACTGATTGATGCTGAAACTATGGCTTTTAATCGGGGACGAAACCAACATTTCCGAGTTGATCTAGTTTCTGCTGGCTTTAATAACTGGTTTGGTCCGTCTTCAAATGCGGGGGTACTAGCAAATATTATATCTCCAGTAGGACAACGCGGTCGCGTCAATGGGTTTAATACTACCACATTTGATTTGACTGAGTGGGCTGGTTCTACTGTGCGCTTGGCTTTTCGCCAAGTTGACAATAGCGGTTTCTTCAACGCTGGGGTTGACGCAGTAAGTATTGAATCTGAAGCTGTTCCCGAACCTGCTTCTGTGTTAGGTCTGCTAGCAGTGGGTGTTGGCTGCGTAAGCTTTAAAACGTCAAAAGTTAAACGTCAAAAGTTAAAAGCCAATTGTTAGTCTTTGATTCAAAATAACGACAGGTTTTATGGAACTAAACTATTAGATTTAGTTCCAGCATTAAACCCAAATAAGCTGTGACACCATAGAGGAAGTATAGTTAAAATACAGGAACTTTTTAATCTTTGATTGGGTCAAAATAACTTTGACGGTTGAGGTGCTCAAAACTCCTCTAAAATTCGACCATAATAAACCCCTTCAATCAGTCGGTTGGAGAGGGTTTTTGTTGGTTGTGCCTAAGATAGAAAAGGGAGTAGGGAGTAGGGAGCAGAGAAAAAATACTCTGTACCTGATTAGCCTAGAAATCGCTATATCACTTTAGGATATCACATTTCATAGTTTACAGATAGCTTTAAGAACCTTTAGCAATTGAAGACAACTCTCAGATTCCATCAAGTTGAGTAATGGCATCAGCTGATAAGTTGGGGAAGCTTCCTGCTGCAGATAAACAAACTGATAACGTAATCCATTCGTCACTAGCCCCCATACGGATTTTTGATGCTCTAAACTTTTATAGGCATAGGTCAGTAATTGTGGTAAACCTGCTGTTACATCTACTAGACTATTTTTCGTTTCGATTACCAACACCCAAAAATAGTTATTAGCTGGTGTTGGTTGCTGGTTGTTTATTGCTAGAATATCAAGCCGCCCTGTAATTCGTGTCTCCTCCTCTTCACTATCAATTTCCGCAATCCCTTCTTCCACGCAAATTGTAATGGGGTAGTGATAGAAGCCAGCTAATCTCAGCAATGGAGCAATAACCACTAACTTCACCTGCCCTTCAGAGACTTTTCCTGATCTTAGATAGGGACGAAAATCATTATTTATTTGCACCAGTTCCTGCTTTTCAACGTCTGTTAACGGTTCTAAGGATAACAAGGGCGTGAATGAGCCATCATAATCTTCTTCGAGATTCAAAAGGCGATGAACATCATCAAGAGATAAGTTACTAGGATTTAAAGTTTTCATGAGACGCTTAATTTTTCTCTAATGCTAAAACAGTTTTGAGATTACAAGTTCTCTGATTTCAGATATATGCTCCTAAGCCAACAGCTAGGTTATAAATACAGTAGTTGCTAGTGGTGCTTTAGGAGGGCTTGCCCTCATTTTCTGCCTCGTAGCCAGGGTTGGGAAAGCCCGCCGGGAAATGAAACAGGCAAGATGCCTGTTCCACCAACATGCCCATGCCACCAACATGCCTATTCCACCAACATGCCCATGCCACCAACATGCCTATTCCATCCACCAGGCCAAACAGCTTTGAGGAGATGCACCCAATGGCCGCTCAAGTACCGTGCCCATAGCCCATAAGCTAAATGCTTACAATCTTTGATGTCAGAATTCAGTATTGCCAAGGGAGATCCGGTGATTAGCTGAAAAGCCGGGATTGATGATCGTGATTTTTTTTTGCATCATAGAAGTAACTCCTAGTTGGTTGGGAGGAAAGCCGCGCTGGTGATGATTAACTGGCATGCTCAGCGCGGTTATTAGTATCGGTGTTTACCTTCTATAGTATAGATAAATCCTCGGAAAAATGCAAGGGTTAATTAAAACTATTTACATTGAGTTACAAATACTATTTGTAGGAATTTAAGGGACTATTATTTAAAGGTTTTATTGCTACTTTATTTGAGTAATTCTAATATTTTATATCAGGTAAAAATATTAGAAAGCAATCATTGGTATTGACATCCAAAAGGTTTTGCAACCTACCGAAAACTCTTTTGTTATATAGCGGTTTTTAAATTAGGTGAGGTACATGTTTTTAGGAACATTCGGAGCAGGGAGCAGTGACAGGGTAAACGCATCTTAAATTTAGATCTAAATCTGCTATAATTAAGTGTTAGACAATTTAAGCCAAATATTAAGTTTTATTAAACAATGTCAAGAGGCTTCAATTCCAGCTTTACTCCAAAAAACAAACAAACATCCCAATCAAAGATAAATAAATTCTTGAGCACTAGTTTTTTCGAACATTGTCTTGATGCAGTCGCTCATGGGGGAAACCACGGCAATAGCGAGTGGGGGGAACCCCCAAGACCGCGCTGCCTTCCCAAGACCGCGCTGCATCGCTTTGCGACTTTGAGTGATCCAAGAATAGATAGAAGTAAAGAGCATTTATTAATAGATATTCTAGCAATTGCTATTTTAGCTGTGATTAGTGGTGCCGAGGGATGGGTAGGAATTGAGACATATGGAAAAGCCAAATATGAATGGTTAAACGAGTTTCTAGAATTACCAAATGGCATTCCTTACCATGATACTTTTGGTCGAGTATTTGCGAGAATAAACACAACAGATTTTCAAGAATGTTTCTTAAATTGGGTAAACTGAATTACTAAAAAGTTAGGAGTAAAAGTAATAGCAATAGACGGCAAAACCCTCAAACAATCTTATGACCGAAATGGACAGCAAAAAGCTCTACATATAGTCAGTGCATGGTCATCATCTCATCAATTGGTATTGGGACAGCAGAAAGTAAAAGATAAATCAAATGAAATTACAGCTATACCTGCTCTAATAAAGATGCTAGAAATTGAAGGAAGCATTATCACCATTGATGCCATGGGATGTCAGAAAGATATTACGTCAGTAATTGTGAATAAAAAAGGGAATTATATTATTGCACTAAAAGCTAATCAAAAGTGCCTGTATGAAGAAATAAAAAGCTGGTTTAATTTAGCTACTCATGAAGAGTTTATAGAAAGAAAATACAGCTACTCTAAAGAAATAGAAAGTGGACATAATAGGATAGAAAAGAGAGAAGTATGGGCTGTCCCGATTTCTAGTTTGCCCTGTCTTCATAATCAATCACTCTGGACAGGTTTAAAAACAGTTGTGATGGTGAAGAGTGAGCGAAAACTATGGAATAAGACAACCAGTGAAGTCCGTTTTTATATAAGTAGTTTAGAGAGTGATGCTGATAAAATTGCTAAAGCGATTCGGAGCCATTGGGGGATTGAAAATAGTTTACATTGGACATTAGATGTCACATTTGCGGAAGATAAAAGTCGGATACGTAAACATAATTCTCCAGAGAATTTTGCTCTACTACGTCGTTTAGCTTTAAATTTACTAAAACAAGAAACGACTTTTAAAGGAAGTTTAAAAATGAAGCGATATCGAGCGGCTATGGACAACAACTATTTAGTTAAAATTTTAGAGTATGCTGAGTAATTAAGATTAATTATGGCCGGTTAATTTGATAAAAATTCCGGAAATTAAATAATATTTTCAGAGCGTCAAAAATTAACTACCTCAATAAACTATTAGATTTGACGAGTTTAATTTGCGTAACTATTACGCAAATGCAAATTATTATTTGATCTCCTCCAAATCCCATCTAGTATTTTTTAATACACAAGCCTATAATTTTGTCAAATTAATTTAGATGCGTTTACCCTGGGAGCAGTGAAGTCAGAAGGTAAGTATATGGGCACTTATCACAGCGTCAAAGCCTTTTCCACCCACGCTACGCGAACAGCCTTCAGTGGTCAGCGGTCAGCCTTTGGCTGAAAGCTGATAACTGTTCGCGTAGCGCTTAAGCTGATAGCTGATAGCTGATAGCTGATAGCTGATAGCTGATAGCTGATAGCTGATAGCTGATAGCTAACCTCAAAGCTGACCAATGCCAA
>NZ_JAAHHS010000043.1 GCF_010692395.1 Moorena sp. SIO3H5 | reverse complement strand
AGCAAATCCGGGTCTTTGCCCTGGGCCAACAGTTGCGCCACCAAGGTCAAATCCATGGGATTGGACAGAAACCGACGTACTGCCGCTAACTCCTGTTTCGATTGGGTTTGCTGGAGTTGGCTGGCCAGATAGTCGTCACAGGCTTGCTCGTAGGCCACACCCGATACCGGGGCATCCTCCGGCAAAATCCCTTGGCGAGAGGTGAGGAACTCAGCAATTTGCTGGCGCTTCAGGGGTTGCAACACGTAGGTTTTGGCCGTAGCTGGGGGTGTCCATTCCAAGGGTTGGGTGGTGAGGATAATATGCCCCTGGACGTGATGCTCCACAAAGGTATTAATGGTAGCCCTGGTGTCCGGGCTGACTTCATTGAGTCCGTCAATGCAAATATCTAGGGTATTGTAGTTAATCAGGCTTTGTAGGAATAATGGGTCATGGGCAGCGATGGGCAATTTAGCTTGAATCGCTTCCACCACACCACCGGCACATTCGCTAGCTGGCAGGTACACCGCCAGCCGCCCGGAGGTTTTGACTAGATTCCTTAGAAACATGGACTTGCCCAGTCCCGATTCCCCGACCAGAACCACGGGAGACTGGAGTTGGCCAATGGCAGTTTGAATCGGTTGAGTATGGGTGGCTTGTCTAATCTTAACGTGAGAGTCCGGAAAGTAAGCCTGGGGATCAAAGCTATCTAAACTAGCATCAGCCACCAACACCTGACGGAAGGGAGCCAGTAATCGGTAGCGCAACCAGGGAATCCAGGTCAGAGCGATGCTGATATAGCCTAAGCCCACAATGGTGCGAAATTTCCAGTCCCAGATTAGGGCTTGGACTTGGGCAGAACGAGGATAAATGATGATCACAAACAACCAGCAACTGACATGGATGAGCCAAACCTTAAACCCAATCAGAAACCAGTGCTGTCGTTCTAAGGTAATAATTTTGGCTTTGACGTCCGCAGCAAGTTGGGAGTCTATAGACTTAAGATTTTTGTAGTGTTTCTTAAGCAGATCCATATCTGCTTGTTTCCAGTTCACCTTGTCAACAACTATGGCAATCTGCCTTTCTAAGTCTTTGCGCAGTTTAGACAGAGGTTGGGTATCTTCCCAGATGTCGGCAAATAGGTTGAGAACTTCCAACCCTTCTTGGTGATTGACGTCCCGAATTTCATGGGGATATTCCTTAGGTGAGCCCAGCCACTTGATTAAGAGCAGTGAGTCTTTTTCCCCCCCACTGAGGAAATAGGCCAGAAAACGTAAGCTTGGTGCTTCTCGCTGGTACCGGTAAACTTCATTCAATACATAAAGTAAGTCTTTTACCTCTAATGATCCCATCTGCTCCAGAGCTTGTGCTGCAGTATAACCAACGGAGTTATCAAAGGTATCTGGATCAGTTAAAAGTTTGGCAATTTGAGGAGCGTACTCAGAGGCAGCTGCTCCCATCTGACCCAGAGCTTCTGCCGCACTAGCACGGACATGATCATCTGAGTGGGTTAAAAGTTTGGCAATTTGGGGAGCGTACTCAGAGGCGGCTGCTCCCATATTACCCAGAGCTTCTGCCGCACTATAACGGACATGATCATCTGAGTGGGTTAAAAGTTTGGCAATTTGGGGAGCGTACTCAGAGGGGGCTGCTCCCATCAGCGCCAGAGCATATGCCGCATTAGCACGGACATGATCATCTGAGTGGGTTAAAAGTTTGGCAATTTGGGGAGCGTACTCAGAGGCGGCTGCTCCCATCTGCCCCAGACCCGATGCCGCACTATAACTATAATAATAATAATAGACAGTCCGATTTGAGTCGGTTAAATGTTTCACGATTTGGGGAGCGTAGTCTTTAGCTACTCCCATCTGCCCCAGAGCTTCTGCCGCACTACGACGGACATCAGTATCTGAGTGGGTTAAAAGTTTGGCAATTTGGGGAGCTACCTCAGATGCTGCTGCTCCCATGTTCCCCAGAGCATATGCCGCACTACGACGGACATCAGTATCTGAGTGGGTTAAAAGTTTGGCAATTTGAGGAATGTACTGAGAGGCCGCTGCTGCCATCTGACCCAGAGCTTTTACCGCACTAGCAAGGACTTTGGACTGAATGGACTTGTCTTGATTCTCATAGATCAATAACTCTGCAATCTGCTCAATTCTGTCGTTAGGAATCTCAAGGGGGGGCTTGAGTTGATCTAATTTATAGTTAGACAATTTCTCGAAAGCTTTAACCCATACCTCGGGATCGGGGTCCTTCAGTGCTGCTACAATCCCCTTGAGCTGCCACGATTCTGGCTCAGGGTGTGATTCGTGAGAGTAAATCGATGGGTGAGCGTGACTCCCGTTAACAATCAAAAATACTGCTACTAGCAGTGCTAAGAAATAACATAGGCACTGGGTAACAACAGTCTTAACGATAGGGAAAAGCTTTGGGCGGTTGGCATCGCCTCTATGGGGCATGGTGATAGTTTCCCACGGAGTTAGTAAGGTCAATATATGAAGATATTGTCGCTAGACCCTAAGCCCAGCAACCTTTTGACACTATGATGCTCCCCGAAGGTTAGTTTTAATTATACCAATTTTAGTGACTATTATATACCATAGGGAATCGGGAATAGGATCTTAGTGGAACAGGCATCTGGCCTGTGATCAATTGGTGGAACAGGCATCTGGCCTGTGATCAATTGGTAGAACAGGCATCTGGCCTGTGATCAATTGGTAGAACAGGCATCTTGCCTGTGATCAATATTTCTTTAACAAGCAAGATGCCTGTTCCACACAACTATTCCCGTTTGTCACAGCCAAGATGCCTGTGCCACACAACTACTCCCGTTTGTCACAGCCAAGATGCCTGTGCCACACAACTACTCCCGTTTGTCACAGGCAAGATGCCTGTGCTACGGAATTACTCCGTGATCCAAAAAAATTAGAAACTTCGCACCAGGCATCAAGGCTTTCAAAACCTGCACATAGCCCTTCGCATCAGCAGGGCTGTCGAACCGAGCGAAAACCACTGGTGGCTTCGGTGGTAACAACCTCACCATCACCCATGGATATAGGCGTTCACTATCAGACATAATATTAAGTTATCTCCTGTAAAGGTGACCCAGAGCCAGCCTTCCAGCCTGACGAAAACTCTAGGCTGGCTCTTCCCATGGACTTTATTTTGTCCACACCTTGAGTTTAACACAAAAAATATAACATTATAGCATATTTTTTAAAATTTGTTACAAATTCTTCTGGAGGGAGCAGGGAGCAGGGAGCAGGGAGGAGGTGGTGCGGTAAAGGTGGTAAGTGTTCCCCCCGCTGTTTTGGGGGGTTAGGGGGGATCTCCAGTTGGGGTTTAGCTGGGAAATTAGCGTTCGCGTAGCGTGGCCGTAGGCCAATCGCATAAGCGCGGAAGCTTTGCGTGACTCGCGTAGCGTGGCCGTAGGCCAATCGCATAAGCGCGGAAGCTTTGCTTCATCCCATAACCAAAACAGAATTTTCAGCTGAAACAGGCAAGATGCCTGTTCCACAACCCTAAATCTTCTCCGTTCCCGATTCCCGATTCCCGATTCCCTACTCCCTACTCCCTGTTCCCTACTCCCTACTCCCTGTTCCCTGTTCCCTTATTTAGCAGAAATAGAAAATTACTACTATAAAGACTTGATAAACTTAACCGAATACTAGTGACATTGACCAAAACTCATGACATCAATAAATAAGGTATTTTTCCAGACCTAGGAAAGAGCATGGATGGCAAGGCTCTTTCCTTTTCCTAAGGGATATTCCGTGAAATTTTTTTTAGAGCGTCCGCTTCATTTTCATACCAAAGGGAACAGGGAACAGGGAACAGTGAGTAGGTAACAGGGAACAAAAATTATCACAATTAATTTAGGATAGCTACAGTAATATTTTTTTCAAAAAGATAAACAATGCCAAATCAATAAATACTTAAAATATTTATTAAAAAAATATTTTTTATTTAGATAAGAGCATCAATAAACCTGTATTATGGCATCTTACATTTTGCCATGAATCTGGAAAATAAATCCGGATATCTGGACATTAGTAGGTATTTATTTATTGGTAGATCATTAGATAAGCATTCAGGGGCTTGCTATCCACTATATGCTATCAGCTATTAATGATGAGTTCAACAGCAATTTTGCTATCAGCTAATGGGCTACGCGAACAGCCAAAGGCTTTTAGCTAATAGCTGTTCGCGTAGCCTGCGCTTAGCCCATTAGCTTACCATCATTGCTCAGGGGGTGACAAGCGCTCTTTAAAATCTGACAGGGGTTAGGTTTTAGGGGTTAGGTGAAGCGGGAAGATTGCCCAAGCGGGATGGATTGATTAAAACTATCATTGACGAAGTCTTGTAAAAATTGCTTCAATTGCTGGCAAATACAAATGACTCCGATGCGCTCATTTTCCCCAAAACCTAAAACCTAAAACCTAAAACCTATCTAGGTTTGAGCTTTGTTGTCACCCCGTGAGCCATCATTGTTAACGTTAAGTGCCCAAAGCCTTAGCAACTGAGGAGTTTTTTTAAAGACGAAATATTATGCCAAGATTTGAATTTGAAGACCCCCGCTTTACTCTAAGTAATTTTATAGTTGTTGATAATTTCTTTGCAGATAATACTATCATCAATTTACCTGATGGTGTTGACACTGGTAGTGCTACTACAACCTTTGATCTGCCCAGTGGTACTTACCAGGTTGTCCTGAACGTTGCTGATGAGCCAGACGGGAATAGCACACTTGAAGTCGTCATTGGTGATCAGACGTTTCCATTGACTCTGGATAATCCCGTTAATGATAATATTTTCCCTGTTGCTGAAAGTTTCAAGGATCTAATTGTTACTCAGAGCATATTTATTCCCGAAGGTACTCAAATCACCATTAATGGGGTAAAGGACAATCAAGAATTTGTTCGACTTGATTATATTGACTTTAACCTAATTAATGAATCTCCTGTTGCAGTAGATGACACTGTTAGTACTGATGGCAATCCCAACGTTACCATTGATGTCCTAGCTAATGACTCTGATACTGAGGGTGATGCCGTTCTAAGCATTGACCAACAAGGCGGTAATGGCACCGCAGTAGTCAATCAGGATGGCACCATTACCTATACTCCTAATGATGGTTTCACTGGGCCTGATACCTTCACCTACCAGCTCAGTGATGGCACCAATCCTCCGGTCACAGCTACGGTTAATGTTGATGTCACTGTTGTTAATGAACCTCCAGTAGCGGTAGACGACACAGCTACCACTGACTTAAACACTGCAGTTAATATCGATGTCCTAGCTAATGACACTGATCCTGAGGGGGATGCCCTAACTGTAACCCTTGACCAGCAGGGCGCTAATGGAGAAGCAGTAGTCAATCAAGATGGCACCATTACCTATACTCCTGTTGATGGTTTCACTGGCACTGATAGCTTCACTTATCAGCTCAATGATGGCACCAATGATCCGGTCACAGCTACGGTTAATGTTGATGTCACTGATCCTAATCAACCTCCAGTAGCGGGAGACGACACAGCTACCACTGCGTTAAACACTGCAGTTGATATCAATGTCCTAGCTAATGACACTGATGCTGAAGGGGATGCCCTAACTGTAACCCTTGACCAGCAGGGCGCTAATGGAGAAGCAGTAGTCAATCAAGATGGCACCATTACCTATACTCCTGTTGATGGTTTCACTGGCACTGATAGCTTCACTTATCAGCTCAGTGATGGTGTCAATGATCCGGTCATAGCTACCGTTAACGTTAATGTTGATAATGTTACTGTTTCTGGTCCAATAGCCACAGACGATACTGCTACCACTGCGCCAAACACTGCAGTTGATATCAATGTCCTAGCTAATGACATTGATCCTGAGGGAGATGCCCTAACTGTAACCCTTGACCAGCAGGGCGCTAATGGAGAAGCAGTAGTCAATCAAGATGGTACCATTACCTATACTCCTAATGATGCTTTCACTGGCACTGATAGCTTCACCTACCAGATCGATGATGGCACCAGTCCTCCAGCTACAGCTACGGTTAATGTTAATGTTGATGTCACTACTGTTAATCAATCTCCAGTAGCGGCAGACGATACTGCTAGCACTGAGCAAAATACTGCAGTTAATATCAATGTCCTAGCTAATGACGTTGATCCTGAGGGAGATCCCCTGGCTGTAACCCTTGACCAGCAGGGCGGTAATGGCACAGCAGTAGTCAATCAAGATGGCACCATTACCTATACTCCTAATGATGCTTTCACTGGCACTGATAGCTTCACCTACCAGATCAATGATGGCACCAATCCTGCGGTCACAGCTACGGTTAATGTTGATGTTACTGCTCCTAATGAATCTCCAGTAGCGGTAGATGACACAGCTACCACTGTAGGAAACACTGCAGTTAATATCAATGTTCTAGCTAATGACTCTGATCCTGAGGGTGATGCCCTAAATTTGGCCATCAACCGGCAGGGGGATAATGGTACAGCAGTAGTCAATCAAGATGGCACCATTACCTATACTCCTAATGATGGTTTCACTGGGGCTGATAACTTCCTCTACCAAATCGATGATGGCAGCAATCCTGCGGTCACAGCTATCGTTAACGTTGATGTTACTGTTCCTAATCAATCTCCTGTAGCGGCAGATGACACTGCAAACACTGTAGAAAACACTGCAGTTGATATCAATGTTCTAGCTAATGACGTTGATGCTGAAGGTGATGCGCTGACTGTAACCATTAACGAGCAGGGACTTAATGGCACAGTAACCGTTAATCAAGATAGCACCATTACCTATACTCCTAATAATGGTTTCATTGGGAATGATCGCTTCACCTACCAGGTTAGTGATGGCATTAATCCTGCGGTCACAGCTACGGTTGACCTTGAAGTGACTCGTGTTAATCAATCTCCAGTAGTCACAGGCACTAATAATAATACTGCTACTACTGCAGAAAACACTCCAGTTACCCTTAATGTTCTAAATAATTTCTCTGATCCTGATGGCGATCCGCTAAATTTTGCAATTGTCAGCAATCCAAGCAACGGTACGGCAGCAGTCAATGATAATGGCACTCCGAATGATGCCACAGATGACTTTATTATCTATACCCCCAATGCCAACTTCACTGGCACTGATAGCTTAACTTTTGAGGTAAGCGATGGTAATGGCGGCACTAACACAGACACTGTTAACTTCACCATTGAACCAACTACGCCTGTCACGCCTCTAACTCAGAATGCCGATACTTCCTTTACGGTTAACAGCAACACTGGTGGAGAAGCCCGACTCCAATTCACTCTTACAGGTCGCGAACTTGGTGAGGTCAGTGAAATTGGAGCATTTGTTGCTGATGATGCCCTAGGTACAGTTGATGGCATTGCCCCTGGTCAGAGTGGTTATATAGAAGCTGCGTTGTTACGAGGTGAGACGATTTTCTCTGTTCTCCCTGACAGTTTAGGTACTCCTCAACCCACCCGTATCATCGACAGTTTTAACCCCAACGATAACGTAACATTCTACGTGATCCAAGGTGGCTCTATTGATGGGGTACTAGCGGGACAGGATCCTACCTCCAACGTATTCTTCAGTAATCCTTCATTGAATAGCGATGGTCAGAACCATCTACAGGTAAGTGACAATGGCAATGGTCAGTTAACCTTGCGCTTTGAAGATAGTGATGATTTCGACTTCAATGATGCTACTGTGGTTGTCTCAGACGGTTCAGATTCCACTCAGCCAGTAGGAGCAGGTCCTAACGACATTCAAGGGATTCTGGAATTGATCGATTTGACCGACGTGACTGGTACAGTAACTGGTAGTCTTGTGGTTAACAGTGAAGCTGAATTCAATAATACCGTTGGCTGGTATGTGATTGATGATTTCAGTGGCTCAGTTAACGGTATTAGTGTTGGTGATGCTGGTTATGCAGAAGCGGCACTCTCCAATCGGGTAGACTTAAGTGTGGGAGTATCCGGTGGGGTAATACTGGCTCCATTCCTGATTTCCGATGGCACAGTAGCGGAGTTCCTAGCTAATAATCCTTCTAATGCAGATCAAGACGATTCTGACCTGAATGCGTACTTTGCTTACGTGGGGGCTAACCCAGATGGAGTTGACCACATTCGCCTGCTAGGGGATAACACCTTTGGTTTCGAGGATCTGTTCGGTGGTGGTGACAAAGACTACAACGATGTGGTTGCTCAGGTTAACTTAACTGTTGCCTAAGTGTTGCCGTAAGTATATGCGCGTAGCCTCACGGGGTGACAAGCGCTCTTTAAAATCTTACAGGGGTTAGGTTTTAGGGGTTAGGTGTTGTTGATTAAAACTATCTATGCAGTTGGATTGGTGAAAATTGCTTCAACTGCTGGCAAATACAAATGACTCCGATGCGCTCATTTTACCCAAAACCTAACACCTAACACCTAACACCTATCTAGGTTTGAGCTTTGTTGTCACCCCGTGAGCTCAAGCAGATATACCCTACAAACCTCAGTTGATACTGAGGTTTTTTTGTTTCATCCAATATTTTCACTGGTAAAATTAAAAAGGGAATAGTACTATAGAAATGCCATCGTCTATATGAACTCCTATCGTCGATTTCACCTAACCTTGGCAGCAGTTACCTTGCCAAGTTTATTCGGTTTTGGCTTATTGAACGCTGCTGTTGACCCTTACGGAGTAATAAATAGCCCACAGTTACCCGGTCTCAATCAGTTAAAGCCTGAAAAATTTAACCATGTCAGACTCTTTAAGGCTATAGATGTTATTCGTAATGAACCCAAAATCGTTTTGTTAGGTTCATCACGAACTGACCTCGGACTTAACCCAAACCACCCAGGACTGAAACCAGGAAACTCCGGATACAATTTGGCACTAGTTGGTCCAAATATGTATGAAGTTAAACGTTATTTTGATCATGCTCTAACTAATCAACCGGATTTAAAAACCGTTGTGATTGGTCTTGACTTTTTCATGTTCAATGACTTGAAAACTAATGCTCCAGATTTTCAAGAAAGTCTGATTAATCAAGAAACTATTCCCCTGCAAGAGGTAATTAATTCTACCCTATCCTTAAACGCCCTGAATGCTACCAAATCAACCCTAAGTTCTAGTATCAAGTCAAAGGCTTACTTTCTCTATGATGCCAATGGTAAGCGTTTTATTTATAACAATAAGCCCAAGAAACCTTTACCAGTCGGTTTTCAGGACATGCTCAAGGGCTTAATGACCACTGAAGGCTATTATAAACAGTATCGACTTTCTGAGAGTTTTTTGAATGATTTTAAAGACATTGTTGATACCTGTAAGGAACAAGGGATAGAGCTAAAAGTATTTATATCACCATCCCATGCTACTCAATGGGAAAGTCTTAGGGTTAGTGGACTGTGGCCAATGTTTGAAAAATGGAAACACCGGTTAGTGGAGATTACACCAGTGTGGGATTTTTCTGGCTATAACAGCATTACCACAGAAGCGATTGGGGAACAGATGAAAAACTATTGGGATAGCTCTCATTATCGCGAGGAAGTAGGTGATTTAATTCTAAATCGCCTATTCAGTTATCAATCTCAGACTGTTCCAGAGGATTTTGGTGTTCTAATTACACCAGAAAATGTTGAATCCCACCTCGGCCAAATTAGGAATGAGCGGAAGTCATGGGCAGAGACTAATCCTGAGCTAGTACAGTTAGTGGAAAATTTAAACCCAAAATCTAAGATAGCAAGTAATTGACACTCCCCGGTTATTAGTGCCATCAGCTTGTAGGGTGGGCAAAAACCTTTTGGGTGAACTACCCCGACTTACTTCGTTGTTCGCGTTCGCGCAGCGTCGCCTACGGCGAAAGCGTGGCCAAAGGCCAAGTCGGGGCTTCCAGCTTGGCCTTTGGCCACGCTACGCGAACACGGAAGAATGCCTTAACTTGGACGGGCGTCCACGTCTTGGTCTTACTTCTTCTCCACTGGCGTTGACCTCCCCCGTCCCAGAGGAGGATAGCATTCTGATCCCTTCTGCTCTAATATTCTTTGCTGCATTACCATCTCTGTCGTGCTGAATGCCACAACTTGGACAAGTCCAAAATCTTACGTCTAGTGGTAACTCTTTGATTCGGTAATGACAATTAGAACAGGTTTTAGAACTGGGGAACCACCGGTTTATTTCTATTATTACTTTCCCTTCTTTTTCGCATTTATAAGAAATAAAGTTAACAAAAGTCCCCCATCCCAGATCAGAAATAGCTTTAGCTAATTTGTGGTTACTAACCATGCCCTTGACATTTAGGTTTTCGACTACTACTACTTGATTGTTATCAACTATTTTTCGGGATAGTTTATGTAAGTAGTCTTGGCGGACATTTCCAATTCGCTCGTATACCTTAGCTACAATCTTTCTGGCCTTTTTGCGCCCACTGCTTCCTTTTTTCTTTCGGGCAGCAATACGTTGTTTTTTGGCTAACTTTTTTTCGTACTTAACCAAGTGCTTAGGATTACTGAACTTAGAGGTCTTTTCACCGTCATAAGTAATTGCAAAATCTTTGATGCCTAAATCAATACCGACTACCTTCCCATTAGTGGACGATTCCACACTAGTGCCTTCGTACTCCATTAGCACAGAAGCGTAATACTTTCCAGAAGGAGTTTTACTGACTGTGACAGTCTTGATTTCTCCGTCCAGTGGACGATGAATTACTGCCTTAACAACTCCCAGTTTTCCAGGAAATTTAAGGCAATTGCCCAACTGTTTTACATTTTGGGGATACTGGATTGACTGACGGTGATGGTACGATTTGAATCTAGGATATTCAGCTCTACCTTGGCCTATTGGCCACGCTACGCGAACAAAGAAATTTTGATACGCACGACTCAGATTGAGACTAACAGATTGCAAAACCTGAGAGTAACAATCTTTTAACCATTTCGTCTCTTCTTGTTTTTTAAGTTTCGGAAGCATAGAATTGAGTGCAGATTGTTTCAAACCTTTGCCAGTTTCCTTGTAGGTTTCTATACACTGAAAAGCGTGCATAGTTCCACCACCAACGAGCACACCCAAAATGCTGAGCCAGTATTTGAACTTGCTCTTGCGTAGGATAAATTCTGACTTTGACGGCTCTATGCTTCATTGCACTCAACCTCTTTATCGACCTTCCTTACTATTATATATGTTTTACAGTAAGGCGTCAAGGTATAAGTCAAGTCCAAGGCTCGCTATCCATCCCCAACCTCCTTGGCCTATGGCCACGCTACGCGAACGTAGAGGTTGGGGAATTCCGCGACTCTTGTTAAAACGGGTTTTCTACAGGTTCAAATCCTGTCAGGGGTACTGTCAATTGGGTTGGTATCCAAGTCCGGTGAAGGAAGCCGTCTGTAAAACGGATGCCTCTGTGCGCCGTAGCTTCAAATCCTACCCAACCCATTCTGGAGAGGTCGCTATTGGCAAAGCAAGCTGTTTGCGCGCGCAGTTGTGGATGTAAGTCTACTGGAGGTTCGACTCCTGTTCTACGGAAATAAGCTGAAATCCTTCTGTGTGACGATACGTCTAAATCGAAAACCTTGCAATCCATCCACGTTGGACAAATTGCGGTAATTCAGATGCTACATCAATAGCTAATTCATCAGCAGCCAGGTCTTGACAAATGGCTTCAAATCGATTTTCCCCTTGAAAAGCCTTCAGCAGTTGCCATTCTGCTTTTGTTGGCAGCTCAATGCGCATATCATAACCATTGCGCCAGAGGAATAGTTGTATCCCGCCTTCATCCAAATTCACTTGCTGATCACCTTCGTATTCAGGCTGATTAACTTCCCAAATGCGATGGATCGGGTAAGCCGACTCGATCAGAACACTATTTTTAGGTAAATGGAAAATCAGTTCTCCCCATTTTTCTTGGGGAACTGTACTCAATGCTTGGACATCTAACTTGGTAGCTTCTTCACCATTAAACACCCGATGCCAGTGCCACTCTAACCGCGCCACATCTGGTAAATAGGGTAACTGTTTTGCTGGCTCAAAATTGGCCAAAAAATCAGGAAAGTGCTCACCATAATTTCCTAAATCCATTGATATAGAAGGAAAGCGTTGGATATAGCTTCTCGCTGTTCCCTCAAAAAATTTCTCTCCCACCAAACAACAGCAGACTGGATAAATTGACATTAAGGTTTGGCTCAGGTTGCCTAGGACACTGCTACGATAAATGGCTAACCCTTCACCAGGGGTCAATTGTTTAGCTGCTTTGATGTGTTGAGCAAGGGTTTGTGTACTGGCAGGATTATTTTCAAAAACAGCATCGTAAAATAACTGTTGTAGTGTCCTCAATTCCATCTACTTACTTGATTTAAATACTCCTGAGCTTTACTAGCTTGAGTCATTAATACCTCAAAAGCTGGGATATCAGTATCCCATTCAATCAGAGTAGGCACTGGACCAAAGCGCTCTAATGTTGCTTGATACAATTCCCACACTGGAGGATGAACAGGATAACCGTGGGTATCATATAGATAATCTTCCCGTTCTTCATACCCTGCTAAGTGAATTTGTTTGACCCTGGTTGCTGGTATTGTATTCAAATAATCAAGGGGGTCAAATCCTTGATTAGTAGCAGTGACATAAAGATTGTTGACATCTAGCAGCAAGTAACAATCGGCTTTTTCTAACAATTGTTGGATAAATACCCATTCTGGCATAGTTGAATCTGTGAAGCTCACATAAGCCGATGGGTTTTCTATCAAAATCCGACAACCTAGAAATTCCTGAGCTTGCAAGATCCGTTGGGCTACATGTTCTATCACTGCTTCGGTATAAGGAAGAGGAATTAAATCGTTAAGATAGTGACCATTAACGGAAATCCAGGATAGGTGATCGGAAATGTATGCTGGTTCAATCTGCTGGGCTAACTCTTTTAAATTTGTCAAATACTCTAAATCTAAAGGGTCTGTTGACCCCAAAGACATACCGATGCCATGCAACGTAACGGGATAGTTTTGGCGAACTTTTTCTAAATAGTGGAGTGGTAAACCCTGAGACGTTAAATAATTATCTAATAATACCTCAAACCAAGGTATAGTATGTTGATCAGTAAGGATATCTTGATAATGGGCCGAGCGTAAACCGATTCCAGCACCGTTAATTGAAGCTGAAGGAAGGTGAGTTGTCATAGGATGTTTGTCATGGCATTATTGTTAGTATTTATCCATGGTAGTAGTAAGATATCAGCAGCAAGCATTTCAGATGAATCTAATTCCCCCCTTTCTTAAGGGGGGTTAGGGGGGATCTGTATGCATAACCCTACTCAGCTGAATCTAATTCCCCCCTTTCTTAAGGGGGGTTAGGGGGGATCTGTGTACATAACCCTACTCAGCCATGATTCATAAGCTGATAGCTGAGTGCGCAGCCTGCTGATAGCTTGGTTTAATTGGCTTGGGCACTCTCGGTTGGCTTTTCAGTGTCCTGGCTGGAGGTTTTTGGTGGAACTATTGTACCACCAACAATCTTGTCGCAAGTGCCTTCAGCAACGTAGATCCACTCATTAGGATCGCTATCTACCGCAGCCTTCCCGGAGCAACTATGGCCGTTGGCTCCACAATCATTCATCCCCGCCTTAACGATACCAGCACATTTTTCCATTCCTGGCTTCCCGGCCAAGGCGTTTTCAGATGCTACACCTAAACCTAGAGCCAAGACACTAGTCAAGGCAGCGCTTACCATTACGGTTTTTTTCATATCTTTCATCACAGAACTCTCCCGAATATCAGAACTGACTCATAAATCCGTAGACAGAATTAACCTAAAACAGTGTTGGTTTAATTCCAATCTATGTAATTAATATTCAAAGTATTTAACCTATCTTAACTGAGTCTTTGAAAAGTATGAGATAACCCTGAGAAAGTTATTAAAATAGGATAGGAGATTTGAAAAGCTTTGGAAATAAAGGACTTAAGCTATCAGCTATCAGCTTTTTGTTGTCAATTTATCACTCCCGGAAGTGTGGGGAGGGTGGGGAGATGGGGAGATGGGGAGATGGGGAGATGGGGAGATGGGGGAGATTTTTATTAAGATTAACTATCATAACATTATATTAGCCTTCTATTGTGCTAAGTGTTTTTGCATACATTGAGATGCACCCACTAATACATTTGTAGTGACCCATAGCTCTATTATTGTCAATCACCCTTTCCAGAAGAAACAATTTTTTGAGGACTGAATCGATCCAAAGCTAAGAGAGAGCCTTTAAGGGTTCAACTGTAATATTTTTTTTCATAATTATGAGGTACACAGGTTTTTTTCACTCTTGCCTCTTGCCTTTTGCCTCTTGCCTCTTGCCTTTTGCCTTTTGCCTCTTGCCTCTTGCCTCTTGCCTCTTGCCTGCTCCCTAAAACCCATAACGAAAGTACCTCACCCAATTGAAAACTGTAAGATGTGGCAACCACTAAAACAACAACTATGGGAATGGCGCGGTGTTCTAATTACGACACCGGTGGTGGCTGGAATTGCGATCGCTTTCAGGCTACTCGGCTGGTTACAGCCTTACGAACTAGCAGCTCTCGACCAATACTTTTGTTGGCGTCCGAAGGAACCTACGGATGAACGGATTGTGATTGTGGCTATGAGTGAGGCAGATTTAAAGCGTGCTGGACGTTGGCCAATCACTGATCGGATGCTTGCCCAACTTTTAGACAAAATCAAAGCTCGAAATCCTGCAGCCATTGGTCTTGACCTGTATCGGGATTTTCCCGTTGAACCTGGTCATGGTGATTTACTCAAGGTGTTTGAAACCACACCTAACTTAGTTGGTATTGAATTAATCAATCAAGACAACCCTGACAATGCGGTGCCTTCTCCACCGATTCTCAGTGAACGTGGTCTAGTGGGTGCTAATAATGTCCTAAACGATATGGATGGTATCCTGCGGCGCAGCTTACTTTCTTTGAAGGTAAATGATCGCCTAAAGCCCTCCTTTAGTCTGCTCCTAGCAGGAATTTATTTAGAGTCAAAAAACCTTTTTCCTGAACCATTACAGCAAGATCCCAGAATTTTCCAGTGGGGCAAGGCCATGTTTCGCCCTTTGGCCAGCAATGACGGTGGTTATGTGGGAATCGATGATGGCGGTTACCAGATTTTCTTGAACTATCGCGGAGCAGCGGGAACCTTCCGTATGGTAACGATGACCGACGTTCTGGAAGATAACATTCCAGATCACTTGATCAATGATGCCATCGTTTTAATTGGTACAACTGCGGTCAGTTTACATGATTATTTCTACACCCCCTACAGTAATGACACTACTATGCGGGAGTCAACGACTGGGGTGGAAGTCCAAGCTAACATGGTCAGCCAAATTATTAGTGCTGTGGAAGATGGTCGTCCCTTGCTCAAAACCTGGTCTGAGCCTGTGGAAATCCTGTGGATTGTAGGCTGGTCTTTCGTCGGTGCGACTCTAACTTGGAAATGGCGCTATCTTGGGGGTCTCGGAGGGCTTTCCTTGAGGAGAACTGCGATTACCGTGGTGGCTACAGGGGCATTATTCGGAAGTACCTATGGAGCGTTTTTGAAGGGTTGGTGGCTCCCGGTGATACCGCCATTGTTAGCCTTAAGTGGGTCTGCAGTTGCCATCACAGCTTACGTTGCTAGCACTGCTAAAGAGATTCGTCACACCTTTGGACGTTACCTAACTGACCAAGTAGTGGCGGATTTGCTAGAGAACCCAGATAAACAAAAACTCGGGGGTGAAAACCGGAAAATTACCATCTTGACCTCTGATTTAAGAGGCTTCACTGGGATCTCAGAACGGTTACATCCCCAAGAGGTAGTCAAAATTCTCAACATCTATTTGGGTCACATGGCAGATGTGATTACTGCTTATCAAGGAACTATCGACGAGTTCATGGGGGATGGGATTTTAGTGCTTTTTGGTGCTCCCACCTTTCAAGAGGATGATGCCCACAGAGCAGTGGCTTGTGCAGTAGCCATGCAGTTAGCCATGACTAGTGTCAATGAGCAAATCGAGCAGTTGGGCTATCCAAAACTGGAAATGGGCATCGGTATCAATACGGGTGTGGTTGTACTTGGGAATATTGGTTCCGAAAAACGCACCAAATATAGTGTTATTGGCAGCGCCGTTAACCTGGCTTACCGGATCGAATCTTATACAACTGGTGGTCAAGTTATGATTTCTCCTTCCACTTTGGAAGAAACTGGCGAATTTTTAAGAATTGACGGTCAAATACAGGTAAAACCAAAGGGAATTAAACAGCCAATTACTATCTATGAAGTGGGTGGAATTCGGCATAATTATAACTTATTTTTACCCAAACAGCAAGAAACATTTTTCCACGTTAACCAACAAATTGAGCTACAATTTAATTATGCTTTTCTAGATGGAAAGCATATCAGTAATTCGGTCTACACTGGACGTTTAGTAGAGATTTCCAGTAAGGGAGCTAAGCTTAGTGCTAACAGCAACGACAGCTCTGCTATCCCTGAGCCACTGAGTAATATTAAGCTCAACTTACTCGATCTAGATAATGTGAAGCAACCCAGTGAGGACATCTACGCCAAGGTTTTAGAAAAAACAGCAGAACCGGGAAGTTTTTACATCCGGTTAACTGCTGTCCCTCCAAAGATATCAGCAAAACTAGAATCTCTCTACGAGTCAGTAATAAGGAATTGATCCTAAGTTCTGTGAAGTCTAATTTAGTCACCGTTGAGTTGGTTCAAGGGTTTTGGGTATAAAAAGTTACCTGGTTCTAGGCAATTTTGTCTAATTGAAAGTCTGGTTAATCGCTGCTAGAAACACCCTGTGTTGATGGCTGCGTAACTCTTTGATCGTTTCCCTGCCACAGGAAAACGAGTCAGCGGGATTTGAGATTAGAAATCCATGGCACCAAAAAATTAGCTCTCTGAAACAATTAAGCTTAAACTCAGGCTTTACTAAGGGTTAATGCTAATTCTTGTAAATGTCTATTCTAGTTTAATAATTTAATAAACTTATGAAAACTACCGCTAAATTTATTAATTTATTGGGACGTACAACATGGGCACGTACAACATCAATCCTAATTGTACTGCTGTTTTGCACACTCACCCCTAAACCAAGCTATTCTCAAGGGTTGCAATCTGTCAACGGTCAGGTTGCTGATTCTAATCATAACTCATCTGAAACCGAAAATAGTTCCCAAAATAGTTCCGAACATAGTTCAGCCAAAGGCTCACGCTTACGATTTATTCCACCAACCGATAGCGCTCCTCGAAAGAGTAATGGGTCTGGTTCACGAGGCGGGTGTGAGCAGTTACCCCGTGAATTGGTGACGCTGTTAATTCCCTCAAAGGAAGTCGCTGCACAGACTATATCTGGTCATCCTAGATTTTTCTGGTATTTGTCCGAGCCTGTAGACGTACCGATAGTATTTACGTTGGTAGACACAGTAAAACACCAGACAATATTTGAAAAAAAGATTGACTCCCCTGAGGTAGGGATTATCTCCGTAGAAGTTCCGGAAAACAGTCCAGAACTGATCGCAAACCCACCAGGACTGGAGGAAAAAGACAGGAACATATACATGTGGTTTGTTACCCTAGAATTTGAACGGGAAAACCAGTCTGAGTTTACCTATTATACGAGTTGGATTGAGCGGGTATCACCACCCCCAGAATTAGAGCAAAAGCTAGCAGCTGTTGCTGGAAATACCAACAGCTCCAGCTCTGAGTTACTGCATCAACAAGCAATCATCTATGCCGAAGCAGGGGCTTGGTTTGATGCCCTTGATGCCCTTTACGAGGCTCAATCTGCTAATCCCAATGACTCCTCGATTCGAGCAGATTTTATCGCTTTGCTGGAACAAGTGGGATTGGGGGGTGTGGCACAGTAGTGGGTCATACCAAGTGTATTCAAAGATAGTAGATTGGTTGGATAGGGAGATGGGGAGAAACGGGAGATGGGGAGAAACGGGAGATGGGGAAATTGGGGGAAGAGAAAGTTGTATTTTTGACCGCAACTTGGTATCAGTGTTTACTTCTGACTTCTGACTTCTGACTTCTGACTTCTGACGCTAAGCGTAGCGCTATATCACTCCGAGGAAGTCGCGCAATTCCTCAACTAACCATCTTTTTTCAACTTTCCTAAGTTTTGAACCAAATTTGTGTTGTTGGGCTCCTTCCCAAATCGCACAGGTAATAGTTTTTTGACCTAGGAAATTAACAGTACTATCCAGTTGAACAAATTTAATATCTACTGTACGTCCTGTAATCTGTCGCCAGCTTAAACCAAATAAATGCCATTCTATCTTAAAGGTATATCGGTTAATTTCCAAATATATCTCACCAGCAATATCAAATAATAGTCCCAATAAAACTAGCACAATAATCCATAACTTTAGTAAAAATACAGTCGAAAAAAAAGTTACTATTGTCCCCAGTTCCCAGACAAAAACAAATTTAATTACAGATAATATCAAGACAGCCAAAAGCAAGTTATTACCGTTTAATCCACAGGGCGGAATTTCTGCTACCAAACGCTGGTAATTTTTTGTAAAAATGATGCGACTACCAGCAGGTTGTTGCCGCTGTGGTATTATAGAATCAGAAAAAGCACTGGAAATTGACTTTTTTTGCCGTAAGGCATATATCGCTTCCTCCACAGACTGGAATCGATCTTCTACAGCTGGTTCTAGCATCTTCTCTAACCAGTTAGCAAAATGCTGTGATATCTGTACTGAACCACGAAAATCAATCTTGAGTCGCTGGTGAGGTAGATCAGCAGGAGAGCGATGGGTTAACAAAAACAATAGTGTTGCCCCTAGATTATATAAATCAGAAGCACAAAATGCTTGTCCTTGAAACTGTTCTGGTGGCATATAGCCAAAAGTGCCAACAAATGTTTCCCCGTAGCTTAACGTATTACGATAGACATCTTTGACAGCACCGAAATCCACCAAAAACACGTTACCTTTGGAATTTATAATCAGGTTTTGTGGTTTAATATCTCGGTGAATCACAGCTGGATTCAGTTGATGGAGGTACTCAAGAATGTCCAAAATCTGGAAAGCAATTTCCTTGATTTCCCAGTGACTAGGGTACCAACCCTTTTTCACTAACTCACTGAACGACTGACCCCCAACCAACTCTTGAATTAGGTAAAAACGGCGGTCATCAGGAGTGTCGATGTAGAAGTAGTCTAAGTATTTGGGGATAGCATGATGGTTGAGCTTGGCAAGGACGTTAGCTTCTCTTTCAAAAAGTTCTAACCCTTTCCAGTCTTCTAGACCGCGCAGGGAGATGGCTTTGAGGGCTACTCGCTTGTAGTTAGTTAAATCTTCAGCTTCGTAGGTTGTTCCAAAGCCACCCTGACCTAAGGGTGCAACAATTCGATAGCGGTCACTAATAATTGTGCTTGCCTGATGTAATAATTTCATTGGCTGTCTCCTCAAAACGTGATTTGTGTCAGGATTCAGCTATCAAGTGATCCCCCTAAATCCCCCTTAATAAGGGGGACTTTGAGGTTGAAAAGCGTACCTCATAAATGCTATTTATTATATAAATTCGCAGCTTTTTAAATAAATAAAGTAATACCAATTTAATAATTTTGGATCAGCTCTGTTGCTGTCATTATTAATAGCGGTTTGGGCAGCTTTTTAAGTAGCGTGTTAGCTGATAGCTGTTCGCGCAGCGTGCGCGTAGCGCATAGGCTGATTGAGCTTTGCTCACGCTACGCTCCGGAAGCGTTCGCGAAGCGGAGGCCTTTGGCCTCAGCTTCCGCGCTTATGCGATTGGCCGTAGGCCACGCCAAAGGCGATCGCTGATTACTGTAGTGATAATTTCGGCGTTGCTGATTGGAATAAGTTCCTAAGCCTAAGCAATCGTTGCTAATAATTGGCGTAGCCATTGCACCGCCTTTATCCAAACAATCTGGATTTGACGCAATTGCCATTAATCCGTAGAAGTAACGAATGTTTACTACTAGGAAATAATTAGCGTTCGCGTAGCGTGGCCGTAGGCCAATCGCTAATATAAGGCTTAAGCCCAGATCAGGACTTACCTATTTACTTATTATTTTTAGGATCATTACTTTGGCTCCAAGGTAAAAGTGGCATCAGAAAACTCCAATCAATCACCTTTGCGCCTTTGCTAAACCTAAAAACACTCCTTTACGTGGATAGAAGTGTTTTTACTTAGCCTGCCCAGCTTGGAGATATCAATATTTTGACTATAGCTACAGCTTTGTAATTTGTCAACCGTACTATTCCAGATATCAGCTGAAAATCCATTCATCTATATATAGCTGAGCGTGCTGAGCTTTTGGGCGACAGCCCCGCGCCCTACCTGAAAGGTGAGCGTCGGGAAGGATAGCCCGGTGATGGAATGAAATGGAATCACCAACTAGGTATTTTTTGGTTCAGGGAAACGAGCTATCAAGCTTCTTAGTAATTCAGATGGAGTCATTCCTCTACGGTCAGCTTCCTGTTTTAACTGCTGTTTTTCAAAGCTAGTCATCCTTATTACGAACCTTTGATCTTTCATTTCATTGTTGACACTTGTTACAACGTTTGTTAATATTATATTAGGTCGAAAAACAAGAGATTGCAATTATGAGATCAGCTTATCAGTACCGGTTAAGATTAACAAAAGAACAGGAATTAAAAGTTGAAAGATGGCTCGATATGCTCCGACATCAATACAACTACTTACTTGCCGACAGATTTAACTGGTATGAACAAAATCGCTGCTCTGTCAACTCCTGTCCTCTTGTCTGTCATCTCCCGGATCTAAGAAACAATCCCGACTATTTTTACCAAAAAAGAACTCTACCTCAGTTAAAGAAGAATAGACCCTGGTACGGAGAACTTCATGCTCACGTATTGCAGGATTGCGTGAAAAGAGTAGACCTTGCTTTCAAGCGATTCCTAAAAGGGGACGGCAACGGTAAAAAGAGTGGGAGACCTCGATTTAAAGGAAACAATAGATATAAATCCTTTACATTTCCCTCTCTTAGTAAAAACCCTGTAAATGGTAATATTTTGACTCTCCCAAAGTTTGGGAAGGTCAAAATGATTTATCACCGACCTATTCCAGAAGGTTTTAAGATCAAGACAGCTACTATCACTCGAAAGGCTGACGGGTACTATGTGACATTATCCATTCAAGATGATACTGTCCCAAATATTATCCCAGTAGATAGTGTTTCTAATCCTATTGGGATAGACATGGGTCTCAAGTCTTTTCTAATCAGATCTGATGGTTCAGAGGTACCAATTCCTCAGTATTATCGAAAAGCTCAAAAGCGACTAAAGAAAATTCAAAAAGCTGTCAGCAGGTCGAAGAAGGGTAGTAATAATAGAAAGAAGGTTGTAACTAAATTAGGAAAAGCTCACAAAAAGGTAGCTGACACTCGAAAAGACTTTCATTTTAAAACTGCGAAAGGCTTGCTAGACAATCATGATCTAATTGCTCACGAAAAGTTAAATATCAAAGGTTTGGCCAAAACTAGGATGGCTAAATCTATACTGGACGCTGGGTGGGGTCAGTTCCTGTCGATACTATCAAACAAAGCCGAGAATGCTGGTTTGATTACAGTTGCAGTAAACCCTAGAAATACCAGTCAAAATTGTTCTAAGTGCGGAACAAAAGTACCTAAAAAGTTGAAAGATCGCATCCATGCTTGTCCTAAGTGTGGATACACAAAAGACCGCGACGTGAATGCGGCGATCAACATTCTAAATTTGGCGGTGGGGCATCCCGTCAGTAGTAAAGCTTGCCGAGCAACCGAAGGGATACCTGGTGTTGGCAAGAAGCCCGCGTTGTCGCGTTAGGGCAGCGTCGGGAGTATGTCACTATGGGATGTGGTTGGGTTTGTTGTTTTGCGTCTGCTACATAGTATTTCCATTTGAGTTGTGAACAAAATTGCTTAAAGATAGGCAATAGGCAATAGGCAAGAGGCAAGATTTAATCAACAATATAGGGATTTTGACTCATGTAAAAAACTGTAATCCTTGTTTCCAATTCATTTAAAAATACTAGATATCCCTCTTCTAAGAAACAGAAATAGTTCTTTACATCAATAGGGAATGCGATTGACCTACGGTCACCCTAAGCGATAGCATTCCTCGAAACCTTGTGTAAAACTGGAACAAAGCAATTACGGACTAGTAGATCATGATCAATTGGGACACTGAAGAGCGTAAGCAACTAATCACCCTACTTAAAGATATACCAGAGTTAGCAAATGAAAGATCACGTCTACAAATTCTGGAATCGGCTGGACTGAAGCAGTTAGCACCCATGATTGATCTCTCAGGTGCTTCCTTTATCGCAGTCAGTGAAATTATTAGGTATTTATCCAATTATGGGCGTTTAACCTATGACCACGAATCACTAGGGCTATTTTTGAATACCCTAAAGGGCTTTGTAGGGATTCAGCAGCAAGAGTTCCTGGATGGATTACTGACAAAGTACAACATGATGACTCCGATCGCCAAACTCCCTGATATTCCTCAGTGGAAGGGCGGAGAAACCACAGCAGATGTTCTTGAAAAGATTATTGGTGAGAATACCCTACGCCCTATTGCCTTTTTACAACGAGGACTAGAGATAGCTCGAACGGTTGCTTATATTGGAGTCCAGTCTGGTCATGAGCGTTGGTCCGGTACAGGCTTTTTGGTTGCTGAAGATTTATTGCTCACCAACAATCATGTTTTGCCTAGTGTAGACTTATTACCAAATTCTATCTTTCGCTTTAACTACGAAGAGGACTTTCAGGGGCACGCTCAGCCCAGTGAAGAATATCAGGCAAAGCCTAGTGGATTGTTCCATACCAATCAGGATTTAGACTATACTCTAGTTCAACTCGATGGGAAACCAGGACAAAAATGGGGATGGTTGCCGTTAAAGCCCAGCAACGTCAAGCGCAGGGATCGAGTGAACATCATCCAGCATCCCGCAGGGCGACCCAAAGAAATTTCTTTCCAAAACAATTTTGTTGAGTACGTAGGGGGTAATGTAGTCCAATATGTCACCTCCACATTGAACGGTTCTTCTGGAGCGCCAGTGCTAAACAATGGATGGCAGGTGGTTGCTCTCCACCATGCAGGAGGTGATATCCCTGAACCTACAACCGAGCGGCGTTATTTTAGAAATGAAGGCATACTAGTAGATAGAATTTTGCCTAATTTACCTCCGGAGCTAGGAAAATTAATAAATATAGCAGCCAGTTAGAACTTTTTAGTGCCCACTCTAGTCACTAGTAACCATTAACAATGACTCTGAAATCTGAACTGTTGACCTTTTTGTCGGGAATACCAAATACTCAAACAGTTCGGGAACGTCAGGCATTTTTAGCTACTGTTGGACTCGATCGTTTAGATCGTCAAATTGCCTGTGATGGAATTCAACGGGTCTTCTTCAATGAATTACTTAAACAGTTATGCTCTGAAGGGCAAACAAGTCTGGTTGATTTTTTAAGGAAGATCGTCGAGAGTGATTGGATAGGGCAAGATGACAGACAGAAGTGTAGTACTTTTGCGGACAAGATTCAAACTTTAACCACTGAGGAATGGCAAAGAGAGTTTCGGGGATCTACTGATAATAATGCTTCATCCCTTCGCCTCTTTGGATTACCGCAGAAAGATACACCAAAATTCACTGGACGTGAAGATGAGCTAAGGCGGCTAGAAGAGGTGCTACTTTCCCAGGAAGATCACAAAGGCAGGATTGTGGTAATCACGGGAACAGGAGGCATGGGTAAATCTACCTTAGCGTCTCACTTTGCCACCATCCATGACCAGGAATTTTCCGAGGGAGTGGTTACTGTTCGAGTGAATTACAAAGACCAAGACAGTAAGAAGTACGTAAACAAGGACTTAGATAGCATCGCAAAGGAGTTTGCATCGCTGATTAACCAGCGCATCGAAGATGAGGATTACAGAGAACCTAAGCAGATTATGCAAACCTTGTTTGCCCCAAGGGATATGCTACTGATTTTCGATAGTGCGGAAGAAGCAAGTATCGAGGATCTACTTCCAGAGGGCAACAATTGTGCTGTGATTGTCACTACCCGGAATCAGGCTCTACCTTCTTTTTTAGATGTGGCAGAAGATCAGACGATTAGGCTGCGATCGCTACCGGAAAAGGATGCTTTAAAATTACTAGGAAAAATGCTGGATCTGGAGCTGGATGAAGAATCCAAGAGCAATACAAAATTAGCCGCACAGCGAATAACGAAAATTGTTGGGAGATTACCATTAGCACTCCGAATAGTAGGTGCAGCATTACGAGGACAACGCGACTCTTTGGACGACTATGCCCAGGCTCTAGAAGAAGAGAAAGATAAACTCTTGGAAGAACTCAAAACAAAAGATAATGAAAACCTTGATGTCGAGACTTCATTAAAATTTAGCTTAAATTTTCTTTCAGAGGATGAAAAGAATTGTTTTGCCTGTTTAAGCGTGTGTGCAGCGGAAGGTTTTACTAAAGAAACAGCGATAGTAACAGCAGGATTACAGAAGAATCTACAAGCTCAGCGTAAATTGAGGCGGATTTATAATTTGTCCTTATTGGATTATGTAGATACGGGAGAAAACCGTTATGTGCTGCATCCGTTAGTACGAGTATATGCAATGGCTCTGGCTCACGAGCGAAGGTTACTAGCTACAGCACAAGAACGCCATGCTAAATTTTTTGTGGAATCGTTAAAGACTAAAGATTTAAAAGATGAAAAGGTAGTAGATGAAGCTGCTGCAGATTTGGATGATATGCTCTTAGCTGCCGAGTGGTTGCAAAAGCAGGAGGCTGAAACAGAGCAGATAAAATGGGAAAACTACGAATTTGTCTTACAGCTACAGCGATCCTTTGAAAAGCATGGCTACTGGAACAAGGCAATTGCTTTGACAAAAAGATTTCAATCTTGGGCACAACAAGTCGGAGATTGGAACGCAGTGGTTAAATATAAAATGCATCAGGCTCGCAACTGGTCTTTTGCAAAAGAATTTGAAGAAGCTAAAAAAATCTTGAAATCTGCCCAGAGTTATCTACCAAAGATTGAAAAATTAGAGACTCGTAAGGAGCGCGAAGCTAAGGTACTGAATGTCTTGGGTGGCGTCTACCAAAAACAAGGTAATCTGGAATTAGCCATTGAAACTTTTAATAAACAAATTGATATTGATGAAACAATTGATAATGATCGATCAAGAGCCATTACACTGAATCGTTTAGGGAGATTGCTCCAGGAAGACGACAAATTAGAGGAAGCAGAGCAGGCTTTTGAAAAAGGAATTAAAATCGCCAAAGCTATCAAAGACCAATATCAGCTTGCTAATGGACGGATAAGTTTATACAAACTCCATCTACAACAAGGCAATATAAAAATAGAAGAAGTTAAAGGGCGATGGAGGTGGGCGATTCTTATTATTCAACATTCAGGAGAGCTTCGGAGAGCTGCAACTAGTGCAATGACTTTAGGAGGAGAACTGTATAAGCGGGGATATTTAAGTGAAGCCTTGAAAATTTTCCTAATTGCCGCAGACCTTCATAAAAGTTTCAATAGTGATGGGTTAGTTTCAACTCTAAGAGATTTAGCTAAGGCTTTATCTAATAAAAAAAGTTTTGAAGAAGCATTAGAAGCAATAAATGCAGCAATTAAAATATGTTTGAATACTGACAATCAAAAAAATCATAAAAAACTGGCTACCCTTTATAATATTCGAGGAAAAATTCTGCAAGAAAAAGGTAGGCAAGCAAAAGGGAAAGCACAAGGTAATTTGAATGAAGCACAGCAAGCCTTTGAACAACAAATTAAAATCGCCAAAGACACCAATGACCAAAAACAGCTTGCTATTGGATTGCCATTTTTATTCAAAAATAAATTCAAACAAGAAAAAGAAAAAGAGGCATTTAAAATTTTAAATGAAGCAATCGATCTAAGTGATGATATAAATCCTAAAGACTATGCAAGCATGTTGTTTAGGTTGGCTGATTTCTTAAAAGAATCTAAAAAATTCATTAAATCTTGGGAGGTTTTTAAATTATTAGAAAATTACCATGAACATCTTGAAAGTAATACATTAATCTATTCTATTCGTAAGTTAGCTAACAAGTTATATAATCAACAAAATGATGAAGAAGCATTACAGGCAACCCGCTTAGCAATCAACATTTCTATAAAGACGAGCAATCACAAGCAATTGGAAGAGGTTATAGATATTCATAAGTTAAAAAACTATTATACAGAAAATGATATTCACAAAATTCTTAGCGATAGTTTGGACCTAGCAGACAACCTTGGGAATGAACGAGGGAAAGCAATTATAGCCATTAGCTTAGGACAATATGAAGAAGCATTACAGTCAACCCGCTCAGCAATCAACATTTATATAAAGACGAGCAATCACAAGGAATTGGAAGAGGTTATGGATATTCATAAGTTAAAAAAATATTATACGGAAAATGATATTCACGAAATTCTTAGCGATAGTTTTGACCTAGCAGACAACCTTGGTAATCAACTAGGGGAAGCAATGATAACCAATAGCTTCGGACAATTCGAAGCTCATCAAGAAGGAGAAGAAAACTTTAAGCGTTCACAAATGTACTTCCGTCGCAGTATCCAATTGTGCGAAGAACTTAACGATCAACCACATCTCGCGAAGGTTCATACAGCAATGGGCCAGGCATTGATAGATCACGGATATTTTGAAAAGGCTGTTGAAGCATTATCAAAAGGCTTTGAAATTGATGAAAGCTTATCCAATATTCGCGGTTTAAAAATTGTTACCCGTAATCTAATTGATGCTCTATTTAGTTTGGAAAAAGGAGAAGAAGCATTAGCCTATTGTGATCGAGCACTGGAAATCGCCCCAAATTATTTAGGGTTTCTACAATTACGTGACCAAATTCAGACAGCGATTTCAAAAGGCATTCATGTAAGGTTAATCAAAATTGGTCGAATTCGATACATCCGGCATAATCCAGACAACTCACGCTCGGGGCGAATTGCACCTGATGATGGCAGTTCAGACATTACGTTTAATGAGAAATACATTGGTTCGTATTCTGCATCTCAGCTTACTCAAGGCGCTTTAGTTGAAGTTGAAGTAAACGAAAGATATGGGAAGCTGTATGCAAAACAAGTCAGAGTTATTGAAGAGGAAGAAGAAGAAGGTTAAAGTTGCGAAGTATTGTTAGTGGAGATGTAAATATAGCAATTATACGACTTGTGAGGTACAAATTTCTGGTTTTTAGGGAGCAGGGAGCAGGGAGCAGGGAGCAGGGAGCAGGGAGCAGGGAAGAGGGAACAGGGAAAAGAGAAGAGGGAAAAGGACAAAAATTTTGTGTACCTCACTAGGATTAAAACTGCTATAAACAAAGGATTGATCAAAAAAAGCGATGGAGCAAGGTCTTGGAGAGCCAGCTGCTCCCGACACCTCGCAGACTTTCCCCTCTTATATCATGTCAGGATAATTACCCTGTCTTGATGCAGTCGCTCATGGGGAGGGGCTGTGTGCGGAACCTGCGTCCGCACCTTGTAAGCCCCGTGGAAACCCCCAAGACCGCCCTGCATCGCTTAATAAAAACCTCCCCCATCTCCCCATCTCTCCATCTCTCCATCTCCCCATCTCCCCATCTCCCCATCTCCCCATCTCCCCACACCTCTCCCTCTTAATTGTCTCCCCCTACTGGATTCTTATCAATCGACCGTTTCTGATTATATTCCTCAATCAATTCAGAAAGATTAGCATTTTTTTCCTTCAGAAGCTGCAGGTACTCTTCTTCCATAGCATTGGTAAGTTCAAGATTTCTCATATCTATCGCTAAATTAATCTTAAACTCAGAAAATTTGTTATGAAACGCTGCTGCATTATCATAGCTTTCCGAAGGGTTAGTTGTGGCACTTATGGTGCCGAATAATGTCCCTAATACACTAATAAAAAATATAAAAAACTTGACGATATTTTCGGCTTGATCAGCAGTAAAAAATTCTTGAAGAAACGAGACCAATAAGTCATTACCTGCCGTAATACCTCCGATAGCTGCTAAAAAAATAGGGATAGTATATTGCAGAACAAAGAAAAGGGACAAAAGAAACTTTGAAAAAGAAATTTGAAAGTCACATCGTCTTTGGATATCCAAGAAAATCTTGTAGTAGTTAGACGAGAAGATATACTTTTTTTCTTTAGGTTTTTGTACCCACACGGCTTTCAATTTTTGTCTCAACCCGACCCTAAAAAACCCAAGCATAAAACGTTTCTGGCCATGATATAATATCAAGTCCGGTTGAATAATCATGATATCCCTTCTGGCGTACAATCCAGAGACTACTTGGGAAATAATTAACCGGACTTGATATAACTACTTACATTTACTTGGACTTGAGACAGTAACCGGACACTTACGGTGAAGATTGATCAAACTGGCTATAGCAATTCTGATCACAAGTGAAGTACACAGGATTTTTTCCTGCTCCCTGCTCCCTGCTCCCTACTCCCTAAAATCAAGGACCAAAGTACTTCACCCAATTGACACTATATTCAAACCAATTCACCCATCACCGCTCTGCGCAAAATCTCTGTCACTTCTGTTGCTATTCTGGCATCAAGTTCCACCGCTTCACGATTGAAATCTCTTGGATCAAGCACTTTTGCTCCCCGTAGCGCCATACTGAAGGTAATTAATTTACCTGGCTTGAGGGAATCGTCAAGACTAGGCTTAACTAATTTCACTAGGGCGACATAAACCGCTTCGGTTCTCTTCCTGATACTGGTAACTCCGTTGCCGAGTTTTGAGATAATCACGGTTGAATCAATCACATTCAACAAACCCAACTCTTTAATAGCTAAATCAATTAACCGAGCTGGATCGTTCCCCATTGCTCTGATAATACTTTCGAGACTATCCCACTTAACTCCTGGTAGCTGGCATGGTTCCGGTATGTAATTATGCCAACCCACCATTGAGATCATCCGATTTAAATCATAAGCGGATATAGTATTACTTTCCCATTGAGGGGGTTCAGGGTCAGCAGTTAGAATTATGCTTTTGGTTGTGCTACCAAACAACTGGGGGTACTCGATAAAGGGTTTTTCCCCATATCTGCCACGGAAAATCAGGCTATCATTGCCTGTAATCTGCTTAAGCCAATTTTCCAAGTCCATTTGGGGAGCAAAGCGCTTTAACATTGCCCCTAAGCAATTAGAACTTGCTGTATTGTAGTTATAACTTATCACATCTGTGATTAAATCAGAGACAGGAATATCCCTTTGATTTCCAGCTCGGTCTGTGCCTCGAATTGTACACTTATCAAGATCGTCATTAGGAGATTTGCTATTAAGGCGAGACACTAGATTAATAATGGGGATAATCTTAGTACCACTCCAGAATTCGTCATTACTTAGGGCATTTCGTCCCAACCATTTCACCTTGAACTCTTGCTCTACAAAACTACCAACACAGATACAAGCTTCTTTGATGTCTTGATGGAGAAACTCTAACCCTTGCTGATCAATCTCTGGAAGTTGCCCCAGAATTGGATAAGGACTGAAAGTCTGATCCGCTTTAATTCCAGACACTAGATGTTTACCATCGGGTTTCTGGGTCAGGCGGGAGGGATAATCTTTAATTTGCTGTTTGTATGGTGAATTATCAATACCGATATATAATAGTTTGGGATTCTCTTTAGCATCTTTTTCAGCAGCTTGGAGGTATTTTTGGTAAACGTTATCTTTGCTATAGTTATCCATAGTGATTAAAACTTCAGTATCGCCAATGTCTAAATTCCACAGCACTGAATCCTCGGTGCTTTTGAGCAGTTGCTGATCACAAAATACTTTAAAAAAAATGTCTGGTCGTTGGTCAGAGAACAGTTCTTGAAAATAGGATTCATCGAATTCCATTCCAAAGCTGCCATGGTCATCAGTGATGGCGCTACCCACCAAGTTGTTGACAATAAGGTCTTTATCCCATGCTTCAACCCGTAATCCTGAAACGAAGCCACTGGTGTTTGGATCGATTACCCGACCTGAAATCCGAAATATTGCCATACTCAATTCTACTATTAAAGTCAATAACGGTAGCTGATAACTAATAGAGTAACCAAAGGAACAGCCCCGTCAGCCGTCAGCCGTCAGCCGTCAGCCGTCAGCCGTCAGCTAAAAGCTCACGCTACTTGAAGTGCCGTCAGCTGACGTAACAGAGATTAAACCAAGCGATGCAGCGCGGTCTTGGGAAGGCAGCGCGGTCTTGGGGGTCTCCCCCATGAGCGACTGCCGTGGTTTCCCCCATTAGCGACTGCATCAAGACATGGTTACTTGTTTTCTTCAAAATATGTTCGCGCAGCGTGCGCGTAGCGCATAAGCTGATAGCTGATACGCGACACGCGCTATAGCTTACACAGCCCCTATTTGTTTTAACCTACAAATTGATTATTTGTCTATCTATAATAATACTTAATTTTAATAATTTTAAAGTAAAAATACAAAAAAAAACTATGTTAATTACATGACCGTTAATATGGATGAATACAACTGTAGCAGTGATATTTGTGGGTAAATTTGCGATTACTGCTGTTTTTATTCACGGAATAATAGCGTTGATCGCAGTTATGAGGTACAGTATTATTTGACTTTGATTCCCTGTGAGGTGCGCTTTACTATTTCCTATTATCTGTTACCTGTTCCCTAAAATCCCGAAATTATGTACGTCATAGCTATGATAATTGCTATCTATCGACATGATATAATTTCCTTCTAACCTGTGGTGTACAAGCAGGTTACCTTAAGCCTATTGACTCAATCGGATACATACTAAGGAATCTATGCCCCCAGCTGTTTCTCTCCAGAACATCTACAAAATCTACGATAAGGTCCCAGTAGTCAATGACCTCTCCTTTACCATTGAATCAGGAGAGATATTTGGTTTGCTTGGTCCGAATGGTGCTGGTAAATCCACGACAATTCGGATGCTAACTACGTTATCTGAACCGACCAAGGGTCAAATTAAGGTAGCGGGTTACGACGTTGTGGAAGAAAAAGAGCAGGTCAAGGAAAATATTGGTGTGGTCTTGCAGCAAACTAGCGTGGATATTGACCTGACTGTCTGGGAAAATATGGAACTCCACGCACGGCTGCATCACATTGCCAATCCTGGGCGTAAGCGGCTGATTAATCAGTGGTTAGAGTATGTAGAGCTAATAGACCGACGGGATAGTTTAGTGAAAACTCTGTCTGGGGGAATGAAGCGTCGGTTGCAAATTGCTAGAGCGCTGTTACATCAACCGAAGATTCTGTTTTTGGATGAGCCTACAGTAGGATTAGACCCCCAAACCCGCCGTCGCCTGTGGGAAATTATTCGGGATTTGAATCGCCAAGGTATGACGATATTGCTAACTACCCACTATATGGAAGAAGTGGAGTTTTTATGCGATCGCTATGGCGCTGGCAAGCCAGGAAGGATCGGTATCATGGATTCTGGTAAACTAATCGAATTAGGTACATTTGAACAGTTGCGCCACCAACATGGGGAAGGATTACTGATCAAACAACTCTCAGAACGCTTTGAATACAAATTTTTTCCGACTCTGGAACTTGCGAGTGGCTATCTCGAAAGTTTACCCGATAAAACTGGTGTGATGGTTCGTCCCTCCAACTTGGAAGATATCTTTGTTGAACTGACAGGACGCCAATTGGATTAGAAGCGAATTAAAACAATGCCTCGTCTAGCTACCCAAATTGAAGCGATTCTATACTTGAAGGGACAGCCCGTCTCTATAGAGGAAATCTCAGAGTATGCCCAATGCGATCGCGAAAAAGTGGCGGATGGCTTGATTGAACTGATGGCAGACTATGCCCACCGGGACAGTGCTTTAGAAGTTGTGGAAACCCCTGCTGGGTATAGCTTACAGTTACGAGCCACGTTTAGTAAATTACTGCAAAACTTAATTCCCGCTGAATTGGGCACAGGTGCTTTGAGGACTTTAGCTGCGATCGCCCTTAAAGGTCCGATTACTCAAGCTGACCTAGTCAACCTTCGTGGTAGTGGAGCGTATCAACATATCCAGGAACTGGTCGAGCTCGATTTTGTCCAGAAACGTAGACAAACTGAGGGGCGCTCCTACTGGTTACAAGTTACCGAAAAATTTCATCAACACTTTGAAGTTCAGCAGCTACTGCCACCCCAATAGAAGCTATGCTAAGGGTTTCAATAACTTAAAGAAATCTTGAAGTAAGGTTTTTTCCTCAGAATTTCTACCGAAAAAACTTAGATTTATCCCCGAAAGCTGATTCAGTTTATCTCACAATCGTTTAGAGTATAGAAAAGTCGAGATGAAGCAGGTTAAACCTAAAATTCCTAATGGTATTCAACCCCGATTTTCTAAGTTCCCCAGGAGCAGAGCCTCAACCGAACCAACTGCTGCAATACCTCCAGAATCAACCTTCTGATGTTTTAGCAAGGATTGCAAAGTCTGCTAGCCCTGAAATCCAACAAATCATCTCTCAGAACGTTCAGGGGCTAGTAGGGATGCTGCCATCAGAAAACTTTAATGTTCAAATCACCACTGATCGGGAAAATTTAGCTGGATTGCTGGCTTCAGCCATGATGACTGGTTATTTTCTCCGTCAAATGGAACAGCGTATGGTTCTTGAAGACAACTTAACCGACTCCACTCCCTTACGTCCTCAGAAGCGGCCCAGTGAAAAGCTTAGGGATTCCCCAAAGCCAACTGAGTCATAATAGATGTCCTCTGGTTTAATACCTACGCTCGTTAGGTAGATACCAGTGAATGGCACTATGTTCAGAATGATTAACTTCGGAAAAACACTAAATGCAATAGGTTAAAGGGATTATACTATAACAATCTATTTTCCCTTTTTCCTTTTTAGACCCACGTCGAGATGGAGCGGATGGGAGTATTAACCCATATAAAGGTAAAGCGTGCATGGTCAAATTTAACTATTTCAGATACTATCATCTCCGGTAGCATCAATAGTGTCAGATCTTGTAAATCTTTGAGTAATAAGTCCTGAGTAAATGGTAATTGTGATTAGCCATTACTATTTACTCATTACCGATTGCTCATTACCGATTACTTATTACCGATTATCGATTAGACCTAGCAGCCTTAGTAGTTTTATTATACTGTTTGGGTCAATTAATCTAACCTGATCCTATTTTACCTTGCCCGAAGTTACCGACAACTGGGGCGAAGTTTGTTACCGATTAGTGATTACCCTAACCTAAAGAAAACCTTAGGCGCGGAGTGGGTGGGAATAACTTCAACGACCCAACCAAATCTTAATCTGGTCAACTAGACTTGTGCCACCAAACCATAGAGCAAACATAATTGAGATGGAGAGGCTTGCTCCGATCAGGCACACCACTAAACCGGCTAGGCTAATTGCGCCATCATCTTCAGTTAAGCCAAAACCAGTTATAAAAATTCCCATCGCTGGAACGGTATTTGTCCCTGGAATCGGAATCATCATCGAAATTGACATTAATGCGATCGCACTCCCCATAAATATCCGACCAGGCAAACTGGTACAAATATAGCTTAGGCGAGGACGGGTAACTGCTTCAATTCGCCGCAACCAAGGGAGTCCTATTTTCAGAAAACCCTGCACGGTTTCCAATTTCATTTTCCCATTCATCATCTTATTGGGTAGCCAGGGGCGTTTAGCACCAACGATGAGCTGAATAGCCAACAAGAAGATCACAATCGCAAAGGGAATCGAATAACCCGGTGCTGGAACGGGCAAAGCAGAAGGTAGAGATAGGATAACAAATAGAAACCCAAAGATACGTTCTCCCGCTAGGGTTAAAATATCTGCCAGCCTTACCTGAGGCTCTCGCTCTTCCTCAAAAAAATAGCGCTGTAGTTCTACAGAGAGTCTAGCCATTCAGTAGTGATTAGTTATAAAAGTTAATATACTAATATATACTAATCTTTCTAGCACTTACCCTGACATTAATTAAGATTAATTGCTAGCTGTGCAGCAATTGACAAATGGTTTGTTAGCGATCGCTTCTAACCCCACTGATTTGATCAGATCTACCCATGCTTGGGGCTCGGAATCCCGTAACTGGGCGATAGTACTCAGAGTTTCTTGCCAAATCAGAGCATCAGCATATAGTTTTGCTTGTTCTAAGGTATTTTGCTCCTGCTCTAGATTAAGCGCTAATTCTGGACTAAGTTCAGTGCGCTCTAGAATTCCTTGAACCCAATGATCTCGGCTACGTTCTTGAGGATCGCAAACGAGTACGAAAAACCACTTGTATTGCTTACCCATGGTCAGAGGTACAGTTTCCGGTACGTTTAGTTGCACAATACCGTTCGTGTTATCTAGGGTCAAGGTGGTCAGGTAAACCTCTTGATTCTGGTCATCAATTAACACAAATTCTGCTTCGGAGGCTGTAGTTTTGA